>JAKIUJ010000312.1 GCA_021647625.1 Desulfobacula sp. | reverse complement strand
ATTATAATGAATCATATTCAATGGCGTGAAATCACCCTGAAACCCTTGTTTTATCCCTTGACTGAAGGGTTTTCATAATGCTATCTATTTTAAGGTTTTTTGTCTTCATGTATCCATTGACAGCATTAAAATTTGTGGGAGGTTAATCCTATGGAAATTGTTGGAATTGATGTCGGTTTCGGCTTTACAAAAGCATATAATGGTAAAAATTCCG
Source organism: Desulfobacula sp. (assembly GCA_021647625.1). GTDB lineage: Bacteria > Desulfobacterota > Desulfobacteria > Desulfobacterales > Desulfobacteraceae > Desulfobacula. The sequence continues at coordinate 2,700 of JAKIUJ010000312.1, read as the reverse complement.
TCATATTCAAATCACTTATAGGAGATGCAACAGAGATCCAATTTCGATCACTCATGGGTGATGAGGCCTCAGCGTCCAGTCTTCATATTACCCTGGATGACAAATCCTATTTTTTAGGCAGCTATGCTGAACTTCAATCCAACATCCGTGAGTTTACCCTGGACCAGGAAAAACTGCTTGAAGATTTTGTTAAAATTCTTGCCATTGCTGCCGCAGGAATATGTACAGACACATCTGCCCCTATTAATGTTGTGTCCGGACTTCCTGTTGGATATTTAAGAAGAGACAGCAAAAAATTAAAGGATATGATCAAGGGTGTGCATGAAATCACCTTTCATCACAACAATGGCCAGGACGTAACCAAACGAGTTCACATTGATAAAATACATGTCATTCCACAGCCCATTGGCTCTATTTTCAATCTTATATTTGATGATCAGGGTAAAATAAAAGATAAAAGCCTGGCAAAACAAAAATTAGGGGTAGTGGATATTGGATTCAAAACAACGGATTTCAGTATTTTTGATCACCTCCAGTATATTGAACGGGGATCATCAACAATGGATACCGGTATTTCAAAATGTTTTTCTGTGATAGCCAATAAGCTGCGCCAGGAAAGCAATATCAATATTGAATTATATCGGATGTTTAAATTTATTGAATCGGGAATGATAAAAATTCGCGGCAAAGAATATAATATTTTAAATTTAAAAAAGCGGGTTTACGGACATACTGCATCCGCCATTGCTTCAGATCTCAATCGATTATGGGAGAATGACTGGGATATCGATTCCATTATTCTTTCCGGTGGCGGCAGTGGAGAACTTGCTGAATATCTATCGCCTAATATTGACGGCAATGTAATTCCTATTGGCAGGGGCGTTGATGCCCGATTTAACAATGTCCAGGGATATTGCAAATTTGGTCGGTACAAATGGGGTTATTCAAAATATATACCCGCCAATAAAAAAGAGACTAAATCAAACGAAACCGAGCTTACTCAGGATACCGATGCAGGGGATACCCCTGTCTTGGATGATGAAAAATCAGAAAAATCATCAAAAGGACTTTCCTGGCTGAGGCGCCAAGGCTAACTTAAATCTACCCATGAATAAAAACCAACTCGCACGGATCCTGTCGGATGTTGCAAGCGGTAATTTGTCTGTTGAAAATGCCCGGAAAAGGCTTGAACACCTGGATTATGAAAATATTGATTTTGCCCAGATTGACCATCACAGAACCTTGAGAAAAGGATTTCCCGAAGTCATTTTCGGACAGGGGAAAACCACCGCTCAGATTATCGGTATCATGGAAAAAATGATACCCAATGAGGACATTATTCTTATTACCCGCCTTAATCCGGAAAAAGCCAAAAAAATTACAGCTTCATTCCACGATACCCAATACTTTGAAGATGCAAAATTATTGTGGCACAAATCCCATGAGCCCGAAAAAACAGGAATTGGAAAAGTCCTTATCATCTCTGCGGGCACATCAGATATACCCGTTGCCCGGGAGGCCTTTTTAACTGCAAAGGCCATGGGTAATGACGTGGAAGCTGTCTTTGATATCGGTGTTGCCGGAATTCACCGTCTTTTTGCACATCAAAAAAAAATTCGACAGGCATCTGTTATCATTGTTGTTGCCGGGATGGAAGGGGCATTGCCCAGCGTGGTTGCCGGAATGGTTAAAGCACCGGTTATTGCAGTTCCAACCAGTATCGGGTATGGGACAAGTTTCGGTGGAATGACCGCCCTTTTAGGTATGTTGAACTCATGCAGCTCTAATATTGCCGTGGTGAATATCGATAATGGATTTGGTGCCGGATATATGGCATCGGCCATTAACCATATATCTGTGGCTTAATCAATATCACCCAGTTTAACTGCTTTATTATACCTCGTATATCTCGTAGCAAGTGAAATGATGCTTATTTTAACATTATTAATAAGAAGACGGTATTTATTGATCTATTAAAGTAAAGCAATCCCAATTGCCCCAGTGACCTGGAGGCACCGGGTTTATGGGTTAAGGCGATTCGAATTTTGCATTCCGGATAAACACTTTGTACTCAGCCTGAATTTTCTCAAAGACCTGCCCAAATTCATCCGGTTTTTCTTCTTTTGCAAGGGTTTCCAACTCCAGGGCCGCATTTCTTAACAAATCAGCATTCACATTGGCTGACGATCCCTTAAGTGCATGGGAGTTTCTTCGAACCTCTTCCATATCATTGTCGCAGATTGCCCGGGAAATCCCTTCAATGACTTCGGGTGCTTCTTCGAAATAAGAATCCAAAACAACTTCTACTATTTCCAGGTCTTGTCCAAATCGTTCAAATAGCTTTTCTTTGTTAAAACTTTTATCTGCCTGGAATTCTTTTGGGTCTTCTTTCTTCCGGATGTCGCCCGATTCAAAATTATCCGATTCAAAATTATCCGATTCAAAATTATCCGATTCTATATTCTCCGGGTTTATACTACCCGGCATACTGCTTACGGCAGCTATCTTTTGATCCGGATTTGATTGATCAATATCAGTTCGATCAAGGGTATGTTTTTTTTGTCTTTGTAGGATTTTCGTTTTCAAATTCAACCTAATCTTTTCAGAAAGGAGATCCGGCTCAACAGGTTTAGAAATAAAATCATTCATTCCGGCATCAAAACATTTTTGTTTATCGCTATCAAATGCATTTCCTGTCAT
>JAKIUJ010000083.1 GCA_021647625.1 Desulfobacula sp. | reverse complement strand
TGCTTCAACCCGTTTTTGTATGTAGCTTCTCCGGCAATAAGGTCACTTGCGGCTTTTTCAGCCCCAGTTTGCATCCCATCAATTTTTGCCTTTCTTTCAAGAAGAACATTACGGATTGGTTTGTACAGAACCAGATTGAGCACAAAAAGGAGAACCAGGAAATTGATCATCTGATATACCGCTGATATATCAGGAATCACAGTTATCATAAAATCCCCTCCGCCAGTTAATAATTATTAAAAAATCAACCACTTATATAACTATAGCTGTTTTTACTCAAAAACAACCTAAATTCAGATTAAATCGTGACTTGAGTACCATTCAGGTAAACATTTGTCAACATTGAATCCAGAGTTAATTCGAAGAAAATTTGCGCATACTGATATTTAGCAATATACCGAATCCAACCATATTGGTTACAACAGAAGATCCCCCATAGGAAACCAGCGGTAATGGCACACCCACCACCGGCATAAGTCCCATAACCATACCGATATTGATGAATATCTGCCAGAAAATCATAGCGGTGATACCAAAGGCCAGAATAGATCCAAACATATTTCTGCAATTATATGCGATGTTTAACCCCCAAAACAAAAGAATAAAATAGAGAATCAACAAGATACTGCATCCGACAAGCCCCCATTCTTCTGCTAAAACAGATAGTATAAAATCCGTATGCTGTTCCGGTAAAAAGGACAGGGCATTTTGTGTCCCCTTTAAAAAGCCCTTTCCTGTCAGCATCCCGGATCCGATAGCAATTTTGGATTGTATGATATGATATCCGGCACCAAGGGGATCTCGATCCGGATTTAAAAAAGTTAAAATTCTTGATTTCTGATAATCTTTCAATAGAAACCAGATCAAAGGGGCTGCAGCCATACAAACACCTGAAAAAGAAAAGAACACCTTGCGCTCTACCTTGACAAACAAGGTAATAGATGCTGCAATCAATAAAAGCAGTAGGCCGCTTCCCAAATCAGGTTGATTAACAATCAAAGCAAACGGAATAAGACAGAGAATAGCGGGTTTAATCAATTTTCTGAAATTTAGACCGGACTGGGAAACACAAGTCGAATAAACAGAAGCAAGACTGATGATTAACGCTATTTTCATGACTTCTGAAGGCTGAATACGAAAATATCCCAATACCAGCCAGCGTCTTGACCCGCCACCTAAATGACCGAATAAAAGGACACTTATTAAAAGCCCGACGCACAAGACATAAATAAAAAGATTCAGCTTATCAAATTCCCTGAAATCAATGATGACGGAAATCAACATAATGCAAAAGCCGGCACCCATCCAGATAATTTGTTTTTTAAAAAGAGGCTGTACAATACCCACATCATGCCCTGCGGTAAGCGCACTATATAATATCACCAGCCCCACCGATCCGATCAAGAGGATGACAATAACAAATCCCCAATCAAAATTTTGTATTAATCTTCTATCAAACATCAATTACTCCGTTTTTTGAGCATCAACACCCCGGCCCTTGATGTACTGACTAATCAAAGCTGCGGCAATCGGTGCTGCGGTACTTGACCCATGCTCCCCATGCTCAATGAGAACCGAAACGGCAATGACAGGGTTAACTGCTGGTGCATAGCTGACAAACCAGGCGTGATCCCTGAGTCTATACGCCAAATTCTCAGAATCGATTTTTTCCCCTTTTTTTATACTAAAAACTTGAGCCGTACCTGTTTTACCTGCAATTTCAACGTCCTTAATCCGAATCCGTCTCGCTGTCCCCCGGTCACCCTGAACGACTTTTAAAAGCCCTTCTCGAACAATTCTCAAAGTCTCTTCACCAGCAGGCAATCCACCGGTTATTTCCGGTTCGGTTTTTTGAATAACGGTGTTGTAGCTATCTTCTATTCTCTTCACAATTCGAGGCCGATAAAGAGTACCACCATTCCCTACGGCTGCGATGAGAACAGCCATTTGCAGAGGGGTAACCAGATTAAACCCCTGGCCAATTGCAATAGAAAGTGTTTCTCCGCCCTGCCAGGGTTCATTAAATCGTTTTTCTTTCCATTGGGAAGTTGGGATTAGTCCTCTTTTCTCATTTGCCAGTCTGATTCCTGTTTTTTTACCCAGTCCACAGCCTTTGGCATATTGTGCCAAAGGATCTACCCCAACCTTAATACCGGCCTGATAATAAAAAACATCACAGGACTGAGTAATGGCATCAATAACATTGACTTCTCCATGTCCGTTTTTTTTCCAGCATCTATACTTACGGTTGCCATATTTGAGCCAACCCGGACAAAAAGCTGTTGAATAAATATCAATCTGTTTTTCCTCTAAGGCCGCCAGAGAGGTGATTATTTTATATGTAGATGCTGGAGGGTATTCGGCCTGAATGGCCTTATTGATCATGGGTTTTCCAGGATCCGTCATCAAGGCCTTCCATTTCTTATTGCTGATTCCACCGATAAAATCATTTTGATCAAAACTTGGATTGCTGGCCATAACAAGAACATCCCCATTGCTTGGGTCAATGGCCACAACAGCCCCTTCTTTTCCTTCTAATAGCTTTTCAGCAGTCAATTGAAGCTCAAGATCCAGGGTCAAAGTCAAATCATGCCCGGAAACAGGTTCAACTGTTTCCAATACTTTAATGATCCTGCCATTGGCATCCACCTCTACCTGTTTGCCGCCTCGTTTCCCTTGCAGATAGGGTTCAAAGCTCTTTTCAATGCCGTATCTGCCAATTGAATCCCCTGATTTTACATTTGGATATTTTCCACTCTGCAACTCTTTACCATTGATCTGACCAAGATAACCTAAAAGATGGGCGGCTGTTTTTTGATAAATATAATGACGGGTAGGTTCAATATCGATATGTATTCCGGGCAAATCAAATTTATGCGCTTCAACCACAGCCAATTGATCACGGGTGATGTCGTTTTTAATGGTAACAGGCGTATAAAAGGCCCGTCGACCGGCTTTCTTTATGCTGTCTTTTAGCTCGCTTACAGGGACCTGAATAATCTTTGACACTTTGGCCAGAGTGTCATCAACAACCCCTGCATCCTCCAGGGTAATTTTCAGATTAAATGAGGGCCGATTATCAACGAGCAGTTTTTTATTCCTGTCAAAAATCAATCCCCTTGACGATTTAATGCTTTTTAAGCGTACGGCATTTTTTTCCGACTTCAACCTGAGCTCTTCACCTTTTATAACCTGAAGATAGACCAGTCTAAGAAACAGCAGGGCGAAAACAAATAAAATACAGACACTTGCCATGATCAAGCGCTGCTTAACCCACTCCCTGTCCGGATTATTCGAAAATTGGGTCACAATCAGCCTCTACACTTTCGAATCAGTTGTTTTTTCAATCTTGTTACAAAAAAAATCCAATTTTGACGGCAAACGTTCACAAACCAGATGCCGGGTGGTATGAAAATCAATCCCCAGAATGCCTGTCGAATCAAAATGCCATAATCAAACCCTGCAATTGCATTATTGCCTTGTTGAACAAAAACACAAAGCAGGAGCAACCCTTGCTGTATCAATACGGAAACAATACTGATGATTAAAACAAAAATCAGACTGCGTTGAAATAGAAGCTGTTTTGCCACTTGAACGATGATGTAAATCCATAAATATGAAAAAATATGATAAAAAAAGGGGACACCGGACGTGCTGTCCATCATTGACCCAATAAAAAAAATGGCAAAAAGAATAGAATGCCGGTTTGAAATAAGACTCAAATAAAGAATCACAATTATCAACAAGTCAAAACATTGACTAAACCAGAAGAAAGACGGAAGGATAATAGTTTGCAGTATAAATAGTGTAAGTGTTAAAAGTGTGAAAAAAAAGATATTCATTGCCTGTTTTTTAACACGAGAACCTCTTCTATTTTATCAAAATCAACACTGGTCTCAATCGTTATATCCTGGAAAAGCTGGGAATGCACTTTTGTTACTTCCAGTATCTTCCCTATTTTCAATCCTTTTGGAAATACCTGATCCAGACCTGAAGAAATAATCATTTCTCCTTTTTTCACCTCATCTTTTCTCAAGGTATACACAAACAGGCAATTGTTTTCATTGCTGCCTTTTACTATACCGCGAACTCTGGAATTTTGAATAAGTGCATCAACTGCAGAATTTCTATCCGTAATTAAAAGGACTCTGGAAGAATTTGAAGATACCTTGATAATCTGGCCGACAATCCCTTCGGAAACAAGCACCGGGTCACCTTTAACCAGTCCATCCGATACCCCTTTATCAATCATAACGGTCTTAAACCAGGGAGAAGGGTCTCGCGCAATAATCTGGGCTGCCACATAATTTTCCGGAACCGAACCTGTGAAATTTACAAATTTCCTAAGCCGGGCATTTTCAAGTTCAAGTTCTTCATACCGGTTCTTAATGTCTATGGCGTTTGAAAGCTGCCTTTTTAAATCAACATTTTCTTTAAGTGCGAGAGTGCTTGTAAAATATGTGGACCAGACATTGGACGTGGAATGAATAATGTTTGAGACCACTTTTTGAACAGGGGAAGTAATGGCAATAAAAATTTTCTCAGCTCCGCTGACTGACAGAGTTTCCTTAGTGCTCATGGTTATAACGGTGAAATTAATCGCAATAAACAGAGCAACCCCTACAAAAATGAAAAGTCTGCGTGAAAACATTCAATCAGCTAATAACGACTTCCTTTAATATATCAATTGTATCAAGTGCTTTCCCACAACCCAGGGCAACAGTTGATAACGGATCATCGGTGACAACAATGGGAAGGCCGGTTTTTTCCTGGAGCAATTTATCCAAATTTTTCAATAAGGCACCACCACCGGTGAGAACAATACCGGAATCAACAATATCAGCAGCAAGTTCTGGTGGTGTTTGTTCAAGTGCAATCCGAACCGTTTCAACAATCGCATCAATCTGTTCTGAAATAGCAACCCTGACTTCTTCAGAGTCAATGGCTAATATTTTGGGAATACCGGATACAAGATCCCGCCCCTTAACTTCTATTGTTTCAAGATTTTCAAGATCAGGATATGCATTGCCAATGGTCGTTTTAATCATTTCTGCTGTTCGTTCACCAATCAGCAAATTGTATTTGCGTTTGATATGCTGGCTGATTGAAGCATCCATTTTATCACCCGCCACTCTCAAACTTTGGGTATATACAACACCGGCAAGCGAGATAACAGCCACTTCCGTGGTTCCACCACCAATATCAACGACCATATTACAGGTTGGCTCGGTAATGGGAAGCCCTGCCCCAATGGCTGCTGCCATGGGTTCTTCAATTAAAAAAACTTCTCTTGCGCCAGCTGATTCAGCAGATTCCCTCACCGCTCTTTTTTCGACCTGGGTAATGCCGGATGGCACTGCAATAATGATTCTTGGACGGACAAGGGTTTTCCTGTTATTATGAACTTTTCGGATAAAATGCTTCAGCATAGCTTCGGTGACTTCAAAATCTGCGATCACACCATCACGCATGGGCCTTATAGCAACAATATTGCCCGGCGTACGGCCCAGCATTCTTTTTGCTTCAACACCCACTGCAAGCACTTTGCCTTTTCCTCTCTTATCTGTTCTGACAGCGACAACTGAGGGTTCGCTCAATACAATTCCTTTTCCCTTAACATAAACAAGCGTGTTAGCCGTACCAAGATCAATAGCCAGATCGTTGGAAAACGCACCAAGCAAAGAGTCGGTTATAAAGTTCATTTCACCTCTTTTTTTAGATATTCATGTGGTCGTTGTATTTAAATACAAGAGATCTTATTAAAAACTATTTGCTAACAAAATTGACAAGTTTTTACAAGCCCAAAACACCCTGCCCTTGAATATTTTATGTAAGTTCGGCAGTTATCAAATCATGTATTTGCGGTCTAAATTTTTTTATGCCTTCATTTGATCGTGATGGATGAATCCGATTGGTCAATAAAATAACAATCAAAGAGGATTCAGGATCCATCCAGAATGAGGTTCCGGTAAAGCCAAGATGCCCTATTGATGCGGCTGAAAAAAAATGACCGGCTGATGAATTGATCCTCGACGGTGTATCAAAGCCCGCAACCTTTTCATTGTTTCCTTTTTTTTGAACAAGACGATTTATAACAGCACGGTTTAATACCTTTGAAGGGTTGCCCTGCAACGCACCCATTAACTCACAACATAAAATAAAAACAGAAAAAGCATCCCCAAAAAGCCCGGCATGGCCTTCAACCCCCCCTGCCGCCCAGGCATTTTCATCATCAACTTCACCAACCAATAATCTTTTACGCCAGGGACACGCTTGAGTTGCCACCAGTTTATCACCATATGTTTTAATCATTTGTTTTCTTTTTTCCATGGGGATAAAAAACAAATGCTTAATGCCAAGCGGTCGATAAATCTGATCACAAACATATTCATCCAGTCTCTGACTAACCATGATTTCAATAATCCATGCCAAAACCATGAACCCAAGATCACTGTAGACTTGCTTTGTCCCGATTTTATTTTCAAGATCCTGATCAACCAGATAGTCTCTAAAACATAATCTTGGATTCTTTTTACTATTAAATACCTCTTTAAAATATTCTCGATGGGCAGGATATCCTGATGTATGCCTCAACAACATATCAATAGTTATTTTTGCTTTGTCGGATGGTTTAAATTCTTTGAGTATAGACCCTATATTTCGATCAAGAAGCCTTGGGTTGTCTTCCATAATTTTTGCGATGGCCAATGTGGTAGCAAGCGGTTTGGTAAGGGAGGCAAGATCAAAAATATTTTTTCTTGTCATTTTGGTTTTTTCATAAATATTTGCCATTCCAAATGCTTTGTGAAAAACAATTTTTGCATTGATAGAAAATAAAAGTACTGCGCCGGGAAATACCCCGTCAAAAACAGCCTGGTTCATTCTAAGGGTGATTTTTTCAAACGCCATTGAATCTAAATCCAGGTAATTTTTGAGGCATCTGCATCCAATATCACCGCAGTCCCCATATATAATGATAAATTTATTCGGCCATGCCCTGCGTCCAGCCCTGCGAGGATTGGAACATCATATTCATCAAATGTCTCAAAGACAATTTCGGAAATGTAGTCTTCATTTTCACATTTCTTGAAAGACCCGGTAATAACCCCTTTGATTTCTTTAAACACTCCTGCCATTTTCATCTGGGTTAACATCCTGTCAATTTTATAGGCCGGTTCTCCGATATCCTCAAGAAAAAGAACCGCATCTCTAAATTCAGGTTGATACCGCGTTCCTAGTAGATGGGACAAGGTTGCCATATTCCCTCCTACCAAAATACCGGTACCTTTACCAGGCTTTATAGACTTCCCATTGGACAATTCAATATTCTCAATCTTTCCTTGCACAGTATTGTAAAATGAATCAATGGTTTTTTTATGTGCATCAGAAAACGAAGTAACCGTGGGGCCATGAATTACAACCTGTTTGGTTTTAGACATAATTGTCATCAAAAGTGCAGTACTGTCAGAAAATCCAATCAATGGTTTGGGATTATCCCGGATAATATCCCAGTCTAAATAATCTAAAATACGTATCGCACCGAACCCGCCCCGTGCACAAATAATTCCATCGATGGCCGGATCTGAAAAATGCCGGTTTATCACCCGGGCTCTCAAAAAATCTTCACCGGCAAGATAACGTTTTGTCGCAAAAATTTCACTGGGGATATCAATATGGAACCCGAGGGTTTCCAGAACATGTATTCCTGAGTTAAATTTTTTTATATCAAATCTGGCTGATGGGGCACATATCCCTAATTTTTTTAAAGACATCAAAAATCCTGCTCCTGCATACGACTGAAAATTCTATCCATCAATGGTGGCAAAGAAGGTTGCAAAAAAATCTATTTTATAATCCTTATTTGGGCAAATAGTCTTCCCGTACAGGTGAAAACACTTCTATTGCTATCGAATCCTCAATGATTTTAGCCTGGTGGTCAATATCACCCTTAATACACCATGTATCACCCGGTTCTGCGATGAATTCCTCCTTGCCAATAATCAGTTTCATTTTCCCTGATACCATAAATCCGGTTTGTTCATGGGGATGGCTGTGACTTGGCAATTGACTCCCTTTTTTCAAGTGGAATCTGGTTAAAAGGCTGTTATCCCCGTGGACAAAGGTTTTCATTTCAATACCATCAATGGGGGTTAAAAAATTATCTGAATCGAATTTTGCAAACATTAAATTTTTTCCTTATTTTTTATTTTTTAATTCCTATGGTCATCATTTTGACAAAATTTGACAAAATTGCAATACTGCTGCCATTATAAAATTAGAAATAAAGGATTAATAAAATTTGAATAGTCCAAAAATCCTGGCACCTGCTGGTGATAAGAACTCATTTTTAGCTGCCATTGCTGCCGGGGCTGATGCCATTTACTGTGGATTAAAAATATTTTCCGCCCGTATGGAAGCTGAAAATTTCAGCATTGAAGAACTTGCAAGACTTACCCAACTTGCAAAATCCAAAAATATCTTAGTCTATGTGGCCTTTAATTCAATTATCAAAGAATCAGAACAAGACAAAGTCTGTCAAATTATAGGCAAACTATGTAAGTTCGTGGATTTTGATGCCTTGATAGTCCAAGATCTTGCAATGATACCCCTGGCAAAAAAAGCGGGATTTAAAAAGGAGTTTCATCTTTCCACTTTAGGAAATTGTACCTTTCCTGCCGGCATGAATACAGCTCAAAAAATGGGCTTTTGTAAAATTGTTCTGCCCCGGGAGTTCACCATTGACCAAATCAAAGAAACGGCACAACGTGTACCAGGTGACCTTGAGCTTGAGGTGTTTATTCACGGTGCATTGTGCTATTCCATATCCGGGCGCTGCTACTGGAGTTCCTGGTTTGGTGGAAAAAGTTCTCTGAGAGGTCGATGTGTCCAACCCTGTAGAAGAATGTATGAACAAAAGGGACAAAAAAAAAGACACTTTTCATGCATGGATTTTTCAACAGATGTACTGGCTAAGGTGCTAAAAGAAATCCCGCAAATCACCACCTGGAAAATTGAAGGCCGGAAAAAAAGTCCCCATTATGTTTATTATACGGTAAAAGCCTATAAATTGTTGCGTGATAAGCCCAAAGAAAAAAAACAGGCCTTGTCTTATCTTAACTATGCCATGGGTCGAAAATTTTCCCACTATAACCTGCTGACTCAACGAGTGATAAACCCTTTAGATCATGCATCAGAAACAGGATCGGGGCTATTTGCGGGAAGAGTTAAAAATCCTGCCTCACCCTTTTTCATCACAAGAGAAGCACTTCTTGTTTCTGATCTTCTAAGGATCGGCTTTCAAGATGACAAGTTTCATGAAATCCAAAAAGTCACACGGGCCATACCTAAAAAAGGAAAGTTTTTCCTGAGCAAAAAATCCAAATATAAAATTAAAAAAGGAACACCTGTCTATATAATTGATAGAAGAGGATCTGAACTTGTAGCCGAGCTTAAAACACTTGAGAAAGAACTTGCCCGAATAGACAAACTGTCTATTCGGCCTGTTGATACCAATCAAAAGTCAATTTCAATCAAAAAAGTTAAAAAAAATAAAAATAAAATTCTGGAAATCTGCCTTTCAAGGGGAAGATCAAAAAAGATTCAGAAAGGTATGGTTCCAGGCGTCTGGATTTCAAACCAGGGATATTCTGTTCGTCCTTCATCAAGAAACTGGCTCTGGCTTGATCCTCTTTTGTTTCCAGGTGAAGCAAAAATATGTGCTGAATATATTGTCATGGCAATTAAAAAGGGAGCAAAAGACTTTGTCTTAAACGCTTTTTGGCAGCTTGCTCTTTTTAAACAACCCAAAAAGCTGAATATCTGGGCCGGCCCTTTCTGCAATATAACCAACAGTATGAGCATCAATTTATTAAAGAATCACGGGTTCAGCGGTGCCATTGTCAGCCCTGAGCTTGATCAGAAAACATTTATGTCTTTGCCAAAGTCAAGTGAACTGCCGCTTGGTGTAGTCATTTCCGGAAACTGGCCATTGGGAATCTCACGTATCATTTCAGATGATTTAAAGCCAAACCAGGCCTTTACAAGTCCCATGGGTGAAACAGCCTGGGTTTCAAAACACAACGACAATTATATTGTTTTCCCTAACTGGAGCCTGGATCTGACTTCAAAAAAAGAGCTATTGAAAAAAGCGGGATATTCCCATTTTATTTCCATTCATGAGTCCATCCCAAAGGGTATTAAAGTGAAGGACCGACCGGGTCTTTGGAATTGGAACCTGAAACTGCTTTAGGATCAGAGATGAATTTTGAGTGAACCCTTAATTTATTTGCCAAAAGAAAGATCAATTACCGATTTCAATTGGTTTGCAATTTTTCCAGGCCTTGCTGTGATCCGAATAAAATAAGAATATCACTGTCTTTTAAAACAAAATCAGCCTTGGGTATAAAATGAAGCTTTTCAGGAACCATTTCCTTGATGGCAACAATCTGTATACCATATTTATTTGTCAGATTAATCTGGCGCAAGGATTGCCCAATAAACCTATTAGGCACGGCCAGTTCAATAATACCGTGTCCTTCCAGAAACGGCAGATAGTCAATCAAATTGGGGTTATGCAGCCGTTCAGCCGTTGAAATAGCGATATCCTTTTCAGGGAAAGAGATATCCTTAATCCCCAGTTTTTCCAAAATACGCTGGTGGGGTTCATTGATCGCTTTAGCTACAATATGTTTGACTCCGGCCTCCTGCAAGTTAAGAACAGCCAGTATGGAATTACTTAAAACAGACCCAATACTGACAACAGCCGTATCGATATCTTTTACACCAAGGGACTCTATCACACGGGCATCTGTAGCATCAGCAACAACAGCCTGGGTGACATGGTCTTTAATATTTTGAACCAGATCAGGATTTTTATCAATTGTTAATATTTCATGACCTTTTGCATAAAGATGGGTGGCCAGATAGTATCCAAAATTACCCAGACCGACAATTAAAAATTGTTTCATAATCTCTTCCTTTCTATCCTATCATAATATTTTCCCGGGGGTATGTGTATCGTCTTTTTGCCTGACGTTTACTGACGGACATTGCTATGGCCAATGGTCCTAATCGACCAATGAACATCATGATAGCGATAATCAACTTACCCTTAATTGTCAATGCCGGTGTTACCCCGGTAGATAGACCTACTGTACCAAAAGCGCTCATTGTTTCAAACATCAACTCTAAAAATGCTCCCCGTGTCAACTGGTGGGATGTTTCCCCGATCTCAGTCTGCTGCAGCAGGATGATACCAACGATGATAATGGTAATGCTGACCAAAATGACACTGATTGCCTTGGCAATGCTGGCATCGGATATTTTTCTGTAAAAAATGTGGGGATAATTCTGCCCTTTGAGGCGGGATATCCCAAGAATAAGCATGCTTGAAAAAGTGGTGATTTTTATACCGCCGCCGCATGATCCTGGAGCCGCGCCGATAAACATCAGCAAAACAATAATAAACAAAGTACCATTTGTCAGCTCGCCAATCGGAATTGAGTTGAAACCAGCCGTTCTTGCGTTCACAGCCTGAAAAAATCCGACCATCAACTTTTGAAATGCCGGCATTTGCGAAAGGGTATTTTGCAACTCCAGTACAACAATAAGTCCGGTACTGGTGATAAGCAAAAGGGCCGTGCTTGTGAGAACCAGTTTGCTGTGAAGACTAAGGAGTGCCCATGTACGGCCGGAAAATGAAAATGTATTTTTTATTTCCGAAAGGACAATGAAGCCGATCCCGCCCAGGATGATTAAAAAACAGATGGTCAGGCTGACGATCCAGTCGTCCTGAAAAGTTGTAAAACTGTTTGCAAAAAGGGAAAATCCGGCATTGCAGAATGCACTGACCGAATGAAATATTGAGTTGAAAACAGCATCACTCAAAGACTGAGTTCGATGGAAACGAAAAAAAAGAAGACCAGCTCCCGCAATTTCGATTACACCTGTAAAAAGGACAATTTCCTTTAAAAGAAAGAGTACCCCCCTGCCCTCTTCAATGCTGTAGGTGTCACGAATCATCAGCTTGCCGGCCAAGCTGATTTTTTTCCCGACAGATAGCAAAAAAAGAGTTGAAAAAACCATAATACCCAGCCCTCCTATCTGCATCAACACCAATATGATTGTACGGCCAACAGGTGTAAAGGTTGTACCTGTATCCACCACGGTCAGACCGGTAACACAGGCTGCAGAGGCTGCGGTAAAAACGGCATTAATGAGGCTGATATGACCTGCAAGGGTTGCCTGGGGTAACATCAGCAAAAATGTTCCCCCTATAATGAGCAACAGGTAACCCAGCATCAGGATACGACCTGGTCGAACGGCTATGGCCCTACTGAATGTTTCCGAAAATGGTTTCATGTCTTTTTTCTTCTCATTGACAAACCCCAAAAGCTCATATAATTAATTTATCCTGTAAAGTCAGATTCAAAAGACCTGACTTTTTTTTGAATGAATTGAACAAGGCCGTTGTGCCGTTGTTCTATTAATATAAAGATTAAATAAAACGATTTTAAGGAGAAACAGATGATTCATAAATTATTTCCTTTCCTGCTGTGGTTCAAGGACTACAACAAGGAAAATTTCAGCGCAGATGTCATTGCTGGGATCACCGTAGCCATGGTTTTAATACCACAATCAATGGCCTATGCTCAACTCGCAGGACTTCCAGCTTATTATGGCCTTTATGCTGCATTTTTACCTCCCATGGTGGCATCCCTGTTTGGATCAAGCCGCCAGCTTGCCACAGGTCCTGTAGCAGTCGTATCATTGATGTCAGCAGCTTCACTGGAGCCCCTTGCCACGGCGGGTGGCCCCCAGTTTATCGCCTACTCCATTATCCTGGCACTCACCGTTGGAAGCTTTCAACTTTTCCTTGGTGTATTCAGACTCGGCCTTGTGGTTAACCTTCTTTCCCATCCGGTTGTCAACGGTTTTACCAACGCCGCTGCCATTGTTATTGCTTCTTCCCAATTTTCCAAATTGTTCGGTGTTTATGTGGACAAAGCTCCCCATCACTATCAAACCATTATCAATGTGTGCAAGTCAGCCCTGTATTATACTCATCTTCCTACATTAAGCCTTGGAATACTGGCCATCGCAATAATGGTCGTTTTAAAGCGTGTGAATCCAAGGATTCCAAATGTTTTGGTTGCTGTTGCCGTTACCATTTTAATTTCCAAATTTGCCGGATTTAACAATGATAAATATATCCCCCTTGAAAACATCAAAGCACCTCAAGTCATCAACACGATTACTCAATTCAACAATGACGTAATGACAATAGAACAGCTTGGGACGCAAAGGGCAAAACTGAATAATGCTCTTAAAGCCATTAAGAATCAAGCAAAAGAGAACGGTATTCATATTGCATCTACAAGACAACTTGATATCGAACATGAACTTGCTCTGATCCAGGCCCGGATTGATAAAACTAAGGGTGCAGCCCATATCAAGCGTGAAAATCTTCGACTTGTTCACTTTCTTGTTGCTAAAAATAATAATGACACACCTGTCTTTTATACATCAGCAACCTTGCCGAGAGGCCTTGAAACAGATGGCCGTAAATGGCGAATCAAGGTAAGCAATAAACTTTTGAATATTAAAAACCTTAAAATGATTGGTGCTGGTGCTGTTGTTGGAGACATACCCAAAGGACTCAAAATCAGTGTTCCAAAAGCACCCGGGGGAACAAGCTATTTTGCAGCTTTTATACAGCTACTTCCATTTGCTATAATTATTTCCCTGCTTGGATTCATGGAAGCCATTGCAATCGCCAAATCCATGGCTGCCAAAACCGGACAAAAACTTGATCCGAATCAGGAACTGATCGGTCAGGGTCTTGCCAATATAATCGGTGCATTCGGACAAAGCTATGCAGTATCCGGATCATTTTCACGTTCTGCCGTCAATCTCCAGGCAAATGCGGTCACCGGTGTGTCATCAGTGGTCACAAGTATCATGGTTGCCCTGACATTACTTTTCTTTACCCCTCTTCTCTATCACCTGCCCCAGGCAGTTCTGGCAGCAGTCATTATGATGGCGGTTATCGGGCTTGTTAATGCCTCAGGGTTTATTCACGCATGGAAAGCAAAAAAATCAGAGGGTATTATTTCCGTCCTTTCATTTGTCTGTACCCTCTATTTTGCACCCCATCTTGAAAAAGGTATCATGGTTGGTGTTCTTTTGACTTTTGGATTATTCATTTATCAACATTTAAGACCCAGAGTCACGCTTTTATCCCGGTCCAGGGATGACAGTTTGAAAAATGCCGTAAAGGCCGGACTCCAGGAATGCCGACACATTGCTGTTGTCAGATTTGATGGTTCTTTAATCTTTGCCAATGCAGCCTACCTTGAAGACAAAGTGCTTGAGTATATTGCGGAAAAACCGGAATTAATGCACATCTTGATTGCTTCAAAAGGGATTAATGACATTGATGCCTCGGGTGAAGATGCTATTTCCATCCTCATTGATACGGTTCGAAGCAGTGGGCGGGAAATTTCATTCTGTGGTGTAAAAGAAGAAGTGATCGCCGTCATGGAACGAACCCATTTGATTGACAAGCTGGGCAGAGAAAATATTTATCCGGATTCAAGAGCTGCTTTGGAATCAATTTATAAACAAATTCACACCAAAGGAGATTGTGGCGAGTGCCCGTTAAAAAACTATATGCCTGCTGAGATCAGGGGCTGATCATTAAATAACAAATTGTAAAAGAGCAATTCAAATAGCTAATATCTCTTTTTGGAAGACTCCATGGGGTTCGCCAGGAAGGGATATTGTCTTTTTTATCCAATCACAGGTTCTGTGGATGAAAACCCGATCACCGGAAAAATTACAGTAAAACACGACCCGCTGCCTTCATCACTTGATACGGTCAACGTTCCACCATGTTTGGCAATAATACCCTGTGATACGCTCAAACCTAGTCCTGTGCCTTTACCTTTTTCTTTTGTTGTAAAAAAAGGATCAAATACAGATGACAGAATATGTTTGGGTATTCCATGGCCGTAGTCAATTACAGAAACCTTTACGGTATCGCCTTTTTCTCCCAGTCTCCCTATGACCTGCAGTTTCCCGCCTTTTTTGGATGCATCCACAGCATTTAAAAGAAGATTTACAAAAACCTGTTCCAATTTTTGTACATCTCCCTGAATTCTTGGCAGATTGTCTGCAAATTGGCAATTCATGACAATACCGGAAAACCGAATTTGATTTTCTAAAAGTTTAATTGTTTTTTGTACCAAATTGGCAATATTTAATGATTCCATCTTGGAACTGCTTTCCCGGGCAAAATCCAAAAGATTACGGATAATTTTTTTCGACCTATCTGTCTCTTCAGCCACATCCTTGAGCATATCAATGATCTCTTTTCTGGATAAGTTCTCATAATCTTCCAGAAGCATGTGAATGGTCAACATGATATTATTTAGCGGATTGTTCAACTCATGGGCAACTCCGGCAGTCAGAGTTCCAACCGCCTTGAGTTTATGGGTCTGGATCAGAATTGCTTCCCTGGCATCAATTTCACGTATCATATCATTGATGGAAATGGCTAAATCAGTAAATTCGTCCCTGAATTTCCTCTGGGGTACAATGGGTCTGAAATCACCTTGCGCAATGCGTTTGGCATACGCTGCAAATCGGTTCAAAGTTGAATATATACGGGTAACAAGAAGAGACGTATTTATGGCCAGAAAAATCAACAGTCCAATGATGGAAAACATATGGACATACCGAGATCGGCTCAATGTTTTTTCAAGAGACTGTTTTTCAATGCTCATCATGGTCTGGGCCGATGTCAGTATCTCCTTGCCCCGATCCCTGAGTTGCAGTTCAATATTTTTTGAAAATGACGTAGCATGAATCCCGATATCTTTCTTTTGTTCTCCCTGGTAAAGCCTGTCTAAAAGTTTTTCATAGATCCCTATTTTATCCAAAATTTTCTGTCTTGCTTGTTCCCCTCCCAAAAGTTCTGAAAACCGATCCGATTCTGCAATAAAAATTGATTCTGCCAGATGGATATTTTCAATGGCATCATTCAGGTTGGTACCGTATAAAAAATAATTTTTTTCATACCGTCTTGCCTGCTGGATCTCCCCTGAAAAATCGTTGACAAACTCTAAAAATTCAAGTTTTTTCTGAACCTGATCATTATTCACAACCACGACAACAACCATGACCAGGGCCAGAATAAATACCATTACATTCCCGGCATATATCTGGTTTCGAACACTGAAATGAGGCCTGGACAAAAGGGTGTCCTGTGCCTTTTTAATGTCTTCCATGTGATCATAAACAGCCTGGGTGCTTTCTTGTATGTCACTATCTTCACTCACAGGGTTCTGATTCTCATATCCTAAAAACTTCAAAGATCTATCCGACCGATACCGGGTTCAAATCTATATCAACCCCCAGCGCCTTGCCGGCCTTAGCGATTACCTGCCGTAAATCATCGGGTTTAAACGGTTTAGCAATAAAATCAAAAGCACCTTTTTCCATGGCATCCCTGGCAAGAGAAATCATGGCATATCCGGTGATCATGATTACCTTGGTTTTGGGTGAGTGTTCATGAACTTTCTCCATGACCTGCATGCCGTCCATCTCATCCATATAAATATCGGTCACCACAATATCAAAAGCTTTTTCCCGGATACGTTCAACAGCAAGTTTGGGATCTAAAAAAACCTCCACCCGGCAACCGATCTTTTCAAGAGCCGGCTTAAGTCGTTTCCCCACAATGGCTTCATCGTCTAATAAAAGAATTTCAAGCGAATTGGACATCTTGTATCTCCTTTAACCTTTCATTTTTTTCATATCACATATGCCTGTCCCATACA
>JAKIUJ010000311.1 GCA_021647625.1 Desulfobacula sp. | reverse complement strand
AGTGGTTTCATTTGATATAGGATGCTTCTTAAAGGAGGTGTTTTATGAAACAAAAACAAGAAAAATGGGCGATATTTTGGTGTGACCTGCTTAGTCCGATTATTTATTCGGAAATTCATCTTGAGCAGACTCATCAGAATTTAAGGGAGCTTTCCTCAAAGGCAGTCCTGTTTCCGGATGGAGAGTTAAAAAAGCCGTCCTTGTCAACGTTGAAAAGGAAACTTGCCAGATATCGGGAAAATGGATTCCATGGACTTTACAGAAAATCCAGAAATGACATCGGAAAGATTCGGGTCGTACCCGAAGAAGTGATTGCCAAGGCAATTGAATTAAAAAAGGAACAACCGTACAGATCTGACAGAACCATCAACAGCATTCTGCGGAATAAATTCGGAATCATGATTGCCAGATCTACACTCTATAGTCACTTTAAGGAAGCCGGTGCCACCCGTTTAAAGCTCGGTATTGTTAAAAAAAAGGTCAGAGGTCGGTGGACCCGGGATAACACCCATGATTTCTGGCAGGGTGATTTCGAAGAGGGACCATATGTCATTGAAAATGATGAAATTGTTCCCACATATTTATCTGCCTTTATTGATGTGCACAGCCGGTACGTGGTTGAAGCCCGGTATTATTTTCGACAGAATCTTGATGTATTGATTGATTCGTTGGTCCGGGCTCTTAGTAAGCATGGAGCCCCAAAAGAAATTTATGTTGATAATGCCAAAGTTTACCACTCATTGGGGTTGAAGATGGCATGCCATATCATGAAAACCAGGCTGAGATATCGGCCTGCCGGAGAACCTGAGACTGGAGGACTTATCGAACGATTTTTTTCAACCGTTCAGGGAAATTTTGAAAAAGAAGTCAGAGCAGAAGGCAAGATAACTCTCGATCAATTGAATCGAAATTTCTCAGCATGGCTTGAGATGGCGTATCACAATCAAATTCATTCGGAAATTAAAACCACACCTGAAAAGAAGATGGAAGCCGGGCTTAAATACATCCGCCAGGTTAATACGAATGAAGTGTTGGCAGCTTTTATGAAAAAAATCAAACGAACAGTGAACAGGACATTTTCTGATGTTCAAATAAACAATCGGTATTTTCAAACCAACGATTCACTCAGAGGTGATAAAGTTCTGGTTGGGATAGATCCTTTTTCCAAACTTGATACAGTTGAGATCTATTCACTAAAAGGAGGTTACCTTGGATTAGGTGTTCATCATTTTCGAGAACCCAATAAAGGCTCACATATCAATAAACCCCAGGGGAAACCGAAATACAGTTACCTTGGGCAACTCAGACGAGAACATGCTCAACAATTGGACAAACAAATCAAGGGAATAGACTTCCGAAAAGCGGTACAAAGCCGTCCCTGGTCTTTTCAGGAATTCGTAAACACCATTGCAGGTCTTCTGGGAGAAAAAGCCGGATTGTCCTCGTTTAATACAGGCCAGCTTGAATCCCTGAAAAAAGTGTTCAATCAATCACTTCTGATTAACAAGCCTATGGTAAAAAAGGCATTTGAAAATGCAGCTGAAAAATCAACCCCATTTATCATTTACGAATTGAAGCAAATCATTAAACAGAACAAGGAAGCAGACTGATGTTTTTAAGCCATTTTAATATGACGAACCATCCCTTTTGTGAAAAACCACCCATTGACTGGATTTTAAATGATGATCGATTTGATCAGGCCGCCGCACGATTGAATTTTTTTCAGGAACAGGGCGATGTCGCTCTCATTCTTGGTCAAACTGGTATTGGTAAATCATCCCTGATCCGCATATTTAAACAATCGATTCAAAAAAACAGGTATCGAATACTGTATCTTCATTTAACCCATGTAACCCCTGGGTCTTTTTTGCGCCTGATCGTTACAAAACTTGGAGAGACTCCCAGGCTTGGTAAAGACCGGCTTTTTCTTCAAATCATTGATCGGCTTCAAGAAAATGAAACAGAAACCATACTGGTCATTGACGAAGCCCACCTGGTTCCTTCCCAGGCTCTCATAGATCTCAGGCTTCTTATCAGTTCAGCAGACGAAAGCCGCCTTCCTTTTAAAATTCTGCTCAGCGGCCAGGAGGGCCTGGCTTCACTTTTAAATCGTTCCGTTCACACCGACCTGCAGCAACGCATCTGTGTCCGCTGCCGATTACAGGCTCTTTCCAAATCACAGACAGCTTTATATATTGACCATCGCCTCCGTTGTGCCAGTGCAGGGCAAAACCTGTTTGACTCCGAGGCCAAAACCATGATCCATGACTACTCCGGCGGGGTTCCCAGACAGATAAACAATATTGCCACCGCATGCATCATAAATGCTGCATCTAAAAATTTACAGGCCGTGAATGAACAACTGGTAAATGAAACCATGACTGAGTTCAGGCTGGTATAGGGGGAAATATGATAAAGCTTCACTCCAAATCTAAACTGAGACGATTAAGAAACGATATTCCAATTGCATCGGTGATCGGAGATTTTCTTGATGTACCATCAAAAATATTCGAAGGCTATTTTCGGTTCCTTTGTCCAAAATGTAACGAGTTCAACACGGCCGTTAACCCTGCCACAAACCTGGGCAGATGCTTCAGTTGCAAAACCAACTATAATTGTATTGATATCGTTATGATTGTGAAAAAATATAACTTTAAGGAAGCGGTAGAGTTTTTAGAAAATTTTAGAAAATTATAAATTTAAATGCTGCTCTCGTCATGTTTGCTGGGGCAGCCTTTTTTTTGATTCCTAAAACCACTTTATCCGAATATGGCGGGGTCAAATAATCCCGAGCTTAGCACCTTGTAAACGGCAGCAGGCCTTTTAACCGTCTCCATGGTGTCGGATAATTTTCCAAGTTCAACCCACTCATCTTTTTCAACAGCACTTTTGATAAGGCGGGAACATTCCTTATAATTTGCAGGCAG
>JAKIUJ010000082.1 GCA_021647625.1 Desulfobacula sp. | reverse complement strand
GAAATTGTTGGTCTGCTCGGTGCCAACGGCGCGGGAAAGACCACCAGCTTTCGCATGGTCATGGGGATGATTCGACCTGAAGCGGGCAATGTTCATTTTAATGGGCAGGAAATCACCAAACTGCCCATGTACCGCCGTGCTCAAATTGGGATCGGCTATCTGGCTCAGGAACCCAGTGTCTTTCAACGACTCACCGTTGAGGAAAATCTTCTGGCTATCCTGGAGACTCGGCATATGGACAAGTTCCAACGCCGCGAACGGGCTGAGGAGCTTATGGCTCAGTTCAATCTCACCAAACTCCGCCGTCAGCAGGCACGCACGCTTTCAGGCGGTGAACGTCGGAAATTGGAAATCGCACGGTCGCTGGTCACTGATCCATCATTGATTTTTTTTACCGTTCCATCAATCAGTTTTGCAGTATTTTTAGCAGCATCGGCCGCCCCCATGGCAAGATTTCGCACTTCATCTGCCACAACTGCGAAACCGGTTCCTGCTTCTCCTGCTCTTGCTGCTTCAACAGCAGCGTTAAGTGCCAGAAGATTTGTCTGAAAAGCGATTCCATCTATTGCCTGGATAATGTTTGAGATTTCTTCACTGGCCCTTGAAATATCTTTCATGGACTGGGTAAGTTGATCCATTGATCTATTGGCAGTATTCACAACCTGGCTCGCTTTTGTCATTAAACTATCAGCCTGGCGTGCGTTTTTTGCATTTTTTCTGGTCATGGAAGACATATTTTCTAACGACGAGGATGTTTTTGCTATGGATGCTGCCTGGTCAAAAGTGCTTTTGGCCAAATCCTCACTAGCTGATGAGACCTGCCCGGAAGCAGACAATACCTGGTCTGCACTTTTGCTCAAATTGCTGCCTATTAGTGAGATCGGTTTTATAATGGACCTGCTGATCAAAAATAAAGCGGTTGTAATACTAATTAAAGTTATAAAAAAAGTCATCCAGCCCAGTAATTTTAATTTTGTCAGCAACTTTTCAGATGCTTCTTCGGCTTCTTTAGCCTGCTTCTGTACTGCAATCTGTATTTTTTTTAAATTATTTTCTAACTGATCACCGTAGCTATTGAGCATATCCTTTATATTGATAAATGCCGTTATAATCTGCCTGGCTTCTACGGCACTATTTTCTATTAAATTTACCAAGCCCGCATTAGTAACGTTTGCAAGTTCAGGCAAGGCAAAACGAACAGCCCCGGCAAACCCTTTTTCTTCTTCAGTCTCGGCCATGTCATCGATTTCATCCAGATTATTTGATAGGTAGTCGATGTTCATGTATATTATTTCCATGTTTTCTGCTTTTACCCTTCCTTCGTTTTTGTCGATAATAGAATTTTTTACCGCAAGTTTGATGTATAAAAGGGCCATTCTCATATAATTTAATGTATCAATTTGCTCTTTATAATCACTATCTTCATCCAGGGTGTCCATTAATTTATTTTGCAATGAAGCTTCAAAATTGGCTAAATTTTCATCAACCCTGTCACCGTACTTATCGAGCAAGCTATCAATATTTCCGTATTCTGCTTCAATTTCCGTATATCTAAGACCTGTATTTTTAATCAGCCGGACCAAATCATATTGAATACCTGTGGAAAGTTTTTCAAATGAACCGCGCAGCTCCTTTACCAGTTTTAGCTCTTCTTGGGTACCGACCAGTTCGTCAAGGCTTTGCAGCTTGCCTTTTATAAATATCACATTTGCATCTATCGCTTCCATACGGTCTTGATTGATTTGGCCCTTATCCTTATCAAGGATGGATTCCACAGCAATTAACATCAAACCCAGGTGTGACTGCATCGTAAGATTCACAGTTTTAATCTGTTTGTTTCTGAGTGCAGCAAGTTCAGAAGCCCTGTTTATTGAAGTATTTGTTAAATAATTATTACCTGCAAGAATTCCCATCCCCAAAACGGCAAGAACGCCTATGAGAAACATTTTGCTTCCAACAGTCCATCTCATTTCCCTATCCCTTAATTGAATTGGTGCCTTGCCTTGTACCCAAAGAAATTTTCAGGTTTTAGTTCAGGCACTATTTAACTGAAAACTTTGTTTTAACTTCCAGGAGGTCTGCATTTTTTCTTTTTATCTTGATCGTCAGATTCCAATGGCCTTTCATCCGGGTTTTCACATCGGCATTATAGTGGTCACCTTCCAATACAGGCCTGACTTTTTTACTCATCGGGGCCATGCCTTTCATTGGCTCCATTGAATAATAGAGCTTTATTTTAGCATCCGTTATGGTATTGCCTTTGTCATCTTCAAGCTCAATCCTGATATTGTTGCTGCCAACTACAGGCGGGTCGGTCATTAAAAAAACTTTTACAACAACGTCATCTTCTCCTTTTACCATGGCAAGCTGTTTAGCACATAACGGGCTTGACAATAGAGCTGTAACCAATAGGGTTGTAATCAATAGAAGCAGTCCTGTTTTTTTCATAATAAATCTCCTTTTGATGGCGTGTTATGCCGTCAGGGATAAATTTTCACAGATTTATTTATTGCTGCCGGATATTTCGAAACCGACCATTATAGATTATAAAAATTTATAATATGATATTTTCTATTGTAAGGCAAATTCATTTTCAGAACAAATTTTCAATCGCTTCTCTCAGTTTTAATTGAACTAATTCAAACAGATCGCTTTGTTCAGGGCTCACTCAAAAATAGCTCTACATTTTTAGAGCCGATTCATCCTGCCCGGTTGCGTTGTCATTATGAATCTCACCAGTCAGTAATTGGTGAACAAGAATAGTGTTACAGGATACTTGGATCATCAATGAACGACCGCCGGAAGGGAAAAGAAAAATAAGAGTTCCGGCAAGCATGATGGAAGTCTTTCGCCGATTGAGAAATACAAACAAATACCCGGCAAAAGAATCTGCTCTCAAAACCGTTTTGCACATTAAATACAGTATTTTTTTAAAACCTCAATTTAACAGCTTTACGAAAACCTTGACATTATTCAACGAAGAACGAATAATAGAAAGCCAATTTTAGACTTCAGGCTGTCAAATAGGACATTTCTGAGAACTGGTTGAAATGATCATGAAACAAGAGTTATGATCTTTGGTTTATGAACACTTTATGCAACCTGAAGAAAAGGGTGAAAAAATGTTAAAACGAGAAAAACTGTCAGACAAGCTTGCAGATATCTACGGAAATAAAATTATTAAAAATGAGTTGAAATCCGGAGATCTGATCATAGAGACCCAGATTTCCAAAGAATGGGGTGTCAGCCGGAGCCCGGTCAGGGACGCACTTCACGTTCTTGAAAGAAAAAAACTGGTAAGGAAGAACAAAAGCGGGAGCTATACAGTCCTTGAGCTGACGATTGACTATCTTAAAAATTTCCATGAAATGGTAAATATGTTTTATCAATTCTCAATTTTAAAAGCCACCAAAAAACAAACCGAAGATGAACTGGCCTATCTTCTTGGGCTGGTAAAAAAAATTGAAATAAGCGTAGAAAAAAAAGATTATGATACCTATGTTTCTTCAATAAGCAATTTTGGCATGATGATGCTGAAGATAGCAGATAATTTTCTCATCGAAGAGTTTGCATCTGAATTAAAGTCAGCCCAGGAACGGATTCAATATTACGCTATTTCCCTTTCCCCCTCCCATCTTAATGATACCTCCCTGCAGATCCGTAAAGTTTACGAACACCTTTCAAACAATGACCCTCAAAAAGCGGCAAAGGCTTTTCATTGCTTTTTAAATGCAATAGGAGATACATTTCCTGACGAACCTGCCGGTGACCGATAAGCTCCACGACCCATTCTTCGCAAAAAAAACCCCAACCAATATAGATGACCAAATAATATCTGGACAGCATTCGCTTGAAAAAAAATTCTTGACTTCGAGAAAATTATAATTTAGATAGATTTCAGTCGTCGGTCGACCACCGACCATGGTAACGCTGTTATTTTATCGGACAATCGTTTTTATTGCGACAATATACTGCCGGCAAAATTTTCTATCCGGGTTTGGCATACTATCTTAACCTTCCGAATAGCAGCACGATAAAGCGGGCAAATGCTGGTCTTATTCTTTGAAAGGAGAGCAATGATCCGATTAAAACGAACAAAAGAACACCTGACTACAACCGGTAGTTTCCTGTTAAACAGTAAGGGCCAATCAGATCATGAAAACCAGTACAGGGGAAAATATATTGAGCTTATGGAAGCTCTTTTCCCTGTCGTAAACAATTCAGATATTTTTACCCGCATTGTGATGATTTCAAATAACCTGTTCAGTGCTGAGAGAGGAGCTCTTTTCTGGTTTAAGAATGGTGAATTCACCAATGATCCAGAACTTAAAACCGGTGTTAAATTAACAAAAGAAGAAATTTCAAGTGAGCAGTTCAAACTCAATTTCAACCTGGTGTTAAAGGCATTCAAAAAAAAACATATTGTTATTGATACATGGGAGCATAATGTCCGGTACATGAATAAAAAAGAACCGAAGTTTCCAGCGGTAAGCCTCCCCTTAATGATTAAAGGAAAATTTAAAGCCGTACTTTATCACGATCATTTTCATTCAAAAAGCGGGTTTGATTTTTTTATCGGCAACAATAGTTTTGCAGGCCGACTGGCCCGTCATCTCAGTTCCTATGTGGAGTATGGGCTCAATTACAACCAGAGCAAAACAACTCCGAAAAACGGAAAAACAGGCAACAGCCAAAAACCCATTTTGGAAAATCAAAGTATTTTATATCAATCCAAAGTCATGGGAAATTTGATTGATGAAGTAGATAAAGCAGCCAGATCAGCTACATCCGTGCTAGTTTTGGGCGAAACAGGGGTGGGCAAAGAACTCATTGCCAGGCGGACACACAGCAACAGTCATCGCAGAAACAACCCTTTTGTAACCATTAATGCGGCAACCATTCCGGAAGGTCTCTTTGAAAGCGAACTATTTGGCCATGAAAAAGGAGCATTTACAGGTGCTGAATTTCGAAAAAAAGGCCTGATTGAGGTGGCGGACGGCGGTACGCTTTTTATTGATGAAGTCGGAGAGATGCCTCTGCATATGCAGGCTAAACTATTACGTGCAATTCAGGAAAAGGCATTTTACCGCGTTGGAGGGACAAAGGTCATCCATTCTGATTTCCGCCTGGTGACCGCAACCAATTCAGACCTGCAGTTAGAGGCCTGCGAAGGTCGTTTCAGAGAAGACCTGTATTACCGTTTAAACCTTTTTTCCTTTACAATTCCCCCTTTACGAGAGCGTGGTGATGATGTTGTGTTAATAGCAAAAAGACTTCTGGAACATTATTCCGGCAAATATTGTAAAGAAGGGCTTTCATTAACTCCACTCATCAAAAAACGGCTCATGAGCTATCCATGGCCGGGAAATGTCCGTGAATTGAAAAATGTCATGGAAAAATCAGTAATTATGGCATTTTCAGGCGGCCCTTTTGAAGTAAATATTCCCTTAAACAATTCAAAAGTTGGTTTTCGTAGTCCGTTTGCAGATGAACCGACACTGGATGAAGTCAACCGACGATATATCCTCTACGTACTGAACAAGACCAATGGTAAAATCAGTGGTCCGGGAGGCGCGGCCGAGTTGATGGATATCGGTCGAACAACCCTGACGGCCAGGATGAGACGGTTAGGTATAAAATAAATTCAAAACCCTTCAAAACAGGAAAAAAAATGCAGCTTCAATTCAATTTTCAAACAAACAAAGGGCTTTTTATTGCCTGTTTTCTTATGATATTTGCCGGGTGGTTTTGTACGGCCCGGGCATCGGACGGCCCGGCACAGCCCGATACTTTGATTTTCATGGAAAAAGAGACCTCCATCTGGAGTCTTGAAGGGGAATGGCAGGTATTTTTGCCCTCCCTGAAAATCAATTCAGACTCAAGCAAATTTGCGGTGGTTGCAAAAAAAAAACGACGATTTGCCGTGCTGATAAACGGAATTAGCCAAGGCATTTTTGATGCCATTGGAAAAGGAACACCTGTTTTCAGCCCGGATGGCGGGCGTGTTGCATTCTCTGCCAGGAAAAACAAAAAGTGGCACATGGTGGTGGATGGTGTTGCCGGCCAGGGATTTGATGCAGTCAGTGCACCGAAATTCAGCCCGGATGGAGGCCGCTTTTTTTACATATCTCAGTCTGGCCGCAACCAGCGCCTGGTGATAGATTCGATCCCCCAAACACCATGGGAAGGAATTGTGCATCGATTTTCCAGTCCCGGTTTCAGCCCTGATGGAAAACATGTGGCTTATGTGGCATATAAGGATAAAAAATTTGCAATGGTGATTGACGATAAAAAAGGACCCTTGTATGACGGGGTCAACCCGCCTGTTTTTTCACCGGATTCCTCAAAGATTGCCTACACTGCCCAGAAAAAAAATCAATTTTTCATGGTTGAAAACGGCAAACAAGGCCCCTTGTATGAAAGAATCGGAATGTTCTCTTTCAGTCCGGATTCCAAACGTCTATATTATGCTGCCAAAAGTGACGGTCAATGGTTCATGGCAGGCAAAGAAATGATGGGTCCGGTGTTTGACAGCATAGCTATGCCGATTTTCTCACCGGATTCATCCATCCTTGCATATCTAGGCATCCTCAATAAAGAGTGGACCATGGTAACCAACGGAAAAAAAGGCCCGGTATTTGATGAAATTGCCCTGCTCAATTTCAGCCCGGATTCAACTCGGTATATCTACAGCGCCCGAAAAGGAAACATGTGGCATATGGTCTCCGGGAACGGCATCAGTGATCCATATGAAAAAATGGGTCTTTTGAGATTTAACATGGATTCTTCAAAAACAATCGGCATCATCCTTGAAAAAGGCAAATTCCATGTGGTGGTGAATGGGAAAAAAAGCCCTGGGTATGAAGAGGTCAGGCCGGTTATTTTCAGCCCAAATGGCAAAAGGATGCTTTTTATGGCAAAAAAAGGAACCCAGTGGACGATAGTGGTGGATGGCAAGGAGGGCCCTCTCTACGACGGCGTAGCCATTCCGGCATTCAGCCCGAACGGGGAACACATAGTCTTTCTGGCAAAAAAAGACCGCTTATGGCTGATATCTGTAGACAACAAAGAAGGCCGTCTTAGATTTGCCGGAGCGCTCAAGGGAGCAGGGATTGTATTTGATAACCCAGACGGTTTTCATACTCTTGTTTTATCGCCTTCCAGTCTTGAGTTTTACCGTGTTGACATAACGATCCATGATAACTGATTTATCTTTTTACAGGAGCGCTTTATGAATATTCTAGCAGCACTGATAATTTTTACAGGTATTTTCAGTCAATTTTTTTTAATGACCGATTTTCCCGAAAATGAACTGGACATCGTAACTGGCCCGCAACAGACCGCAGCTATCAAAAGCCAGGTTACTTCCCAGGAAATTTTTTCAGCAAAGGGCATAACAAAACAGGCCCATGATTTCAGCTGCGGATCAGCCGCTCTTGCCACCCTGTTAAACGGGCAGTTTGGAGAACAGTTTACCGAAAAGCAGGTCATAAGAGGACTGCTTGAATACGGAGACGCAAAAAAAATAGCTAAAAGGCGTGCATTCTCGTTGCTGGACATGAAACGCTTTGCCCAAAAAATAGGATATGATGGTAATGGATACAAAGCCGGCATGGAAGATTTGACACAATTAGGGCAACCAGGAATCCTGCCGATCAAAATGTTCAACTATCGCCATTTTGTCGTGTTCAAGGGGATTACCAAGGGCCATGTATTCCTGGCTGACCCCTGGCGCGGTAATATCAGTTTTACGATGGGTGAATTTGAACGATCCTGGTATAAGCATGTTATTTTTCTTCTCTCTGACACAGGCGATGCCTCCTGGGGCAGACTTAGTCTTACTGAAAACGATTTAAGGCTTATTGATGAAGATGAGGTAAGGGACTTAATGTCGGAACAGCTCCGACAGATACAGCTTACAGATCGCAGCATCAACAATGGACCAGGTGCCATGAACGTCTATAAAAGATGAATCTAAATAAAAAGGACCAACACCATGCATTCGGGTAAAAACACAATATGTAAAAGCATTATTATCGTTTTGATTTCAGGAATGTTTTTCCTGACAGCCGGCATTGGCACAAGCAAGGCATTGGCATCAGATGAAACCTCGATCGAAAAGAGAATAAAAATTCTTGAATCTGAAATAAAACAACTTAAGGAAGAGACAATAGTCCGCAGAAAACTTGTACCGACACAAACAGAGCAGGAAGCGGATGAAGCGGAAGCTCTCTTTGCCGCAGGACGTGAATATTCCATGCTCAAAAAAAATACCCTGGGGATCGAATATAGATTCAACTACAGCTACAACTCCTATGATATTATCAGCCAGGTCTCCACTGTGGAACAGCAGGTGGACCACAACCTGACCAGCACGATATTTCTGGAGTACGGCCTGCTGAACAATGTTGCTGTCAATGCAAGCCTGCCTTTTGTTTACAAGTATGACCAGCTGGGTACCAAACAGGACAAGAGCGTTACCGATCTTGGAGACCTCAGCCTCGGAGTCACGTATCAACCGCTCAAATCCGGTGGAGACTTTCCCACCACCCTTATGTTTGGTACGCTGACCGTTCCATCGGGGCGTAGCCCCTATGAAATAAACGTTAATACCGAAATAGCAACAGGCAGCGGTGCATGGGCAGTCACAGGCGGAGCGAGTTTTTCCAAAACCCAGGACCCGGTGGTTGTTTTCGGGAGCCTTTTTTCAACCTATTATTTCCCTGTTGAAGATTTAAACCAGAACAGATCCGGCGACACCCTTAAAAAAGTTGAGCTGGGGCCCACCATCAGCGCAAGTATGGGATTTGCCTTTTCCATGTCTTACAAGGTTTCCATGAATTTGAGCAGCTCTTACACTTATGCCTTTTCAAACGACTATGACTGGCAGAACAACGGTACCACCACCAGCGGTAATTCTACACGGGCATCTTTCAGCCTGGGAACGGGCTGGCGGGTCTCATCCAAGACGTCGGTAAACATAAAGCTCACCGTCGGACTGACCAGCAATGATCCGGATTTTTCATTTTTCTGCCGGATACCCTTTAATTTTGATCTGTCAAAGAAAAAACAATAGATGGCTGTCCAGGATTTGCCGCTGCCGTCTTCCAGAATCTGGATATGGATTATCGGGGTTACACTTTTATTAACCCCAGGCATACTACAGGCATCCATGCACGAACAATTGCTCATGGATGCCCGTTCAATGGCACTGGGAAACGCAGTTACTGCAGATCCCCCG
The DNA here is from genome assembly GCA_021647625.1 of Desulfobacula sp. Lineage (GTDB taxonomy): Bacteria > Desulfobacterota > Desulfobacteria > Desulfobacterales > Desulfobacteraceae > Desulfobacula. The sequence continues at coordinate 7,825 of JAKIUJ010000082.1, read as the reverse complement.
GGTATCATGTCCATGCATTATAATCCGGCCGGTCTTTCCAATATGGACAAAGGTTTCCAGGTTAGCAATTCTTTTGGTGTTCTAAGTATACAGGCCAGTTCAAAATTTTTGTATAATCCGGATTATGCTGATTTCCTGCCTGGAGAATACAAAGACCCCCTTGCAAACACCGAAGGGGATGTAACAGGTCTGGTTATATACGTTCCAGGCTACGGAGACTCAGTGACCCTGCCGGCCACTGTTCTTCTGCCCACCAATGCCGGCATATCCTACCGGGCACCCAATTCCAGGTGGACTTTTGCCACAGGATTATATTCCCCCCTCATCGGCGGGTTTGCAAGGGAAGGAGCGGACAATCCCTTTCGATACGGTACTTATGACTACTATTGGCAGCACATGATATTTTCCCCTTCCGTAAGTTTTAAAGCGACATCTAGTTTGTCTTTCGGGGTATCGATCGGCCTTGGATTCTCGGCCATGGGAATTGCCACAGACGTACGTCTTCCCAACAGCATGGTTGCCCTGACCGATATACTGGGAGAGGCAACCAAAGGCCTTGCCATACCACCGTTTACAGACTTAACCCTGCCTCCTCCCTGGTTTGGAGGAGGGCTTCACCCCTATGAAAGCCCAGCCTCCATGGACATCGGCGGTGTGGATAATTTTGCCCCTAGTTTCAATCTTGGTGTATTGTGGGAGCCATATGAATGGTTTTCTTTAGGCCTGGTATATCACAGTGAAATTAAACAGGAAATTACAGGAAAATACAAAATGTCCTATTCTAAGAATTTTCAGGACATGATCTCCTGGCTTGGTTCCAGCCCCTTTCTCCAGGTTGTATCTGCAATCTTGGATCTGCCGACAACACCGGTTGCAGCACAGACCGGCACCTTCACCACCGAGATGATAATCCCCCGTACGATCCAGGCCGGTATCAAAGTCAAGCCCTTTGATTTTTTAAGTATACTAATGGATATCAATTGGGCACAATGGTCTGTTCGAACCGAAGACCGCATTGTATTTGATCAAAAAATTCAGGCCCTCAGAGTGGCAAAACTCATGGGCTACACCTATGGTGATAATAACTTTGTTCTAAGAAGGGATCTTGAAGATACATTCAACTACAGTATTGGTCTAGAAATATTTCCCACTAACCGTCTGGCCCTGCGATTAGGGTATCAAAAACGATTCACTTCCGTGCCGAAAAAATATATTGATACCATATGGAATTTTCCGGATTGGAATGTTTACAGTGCAGGTGCCGGAATCAAGCTTGGAAGCGGGATGACCGTGGATATTTCTGCTGCCTGGGTAAAATCAGATACCTTAAAGGTAGGGGTAAACGAGAGCAATCACCTGAACAACACAAGTTTCACAAGCCCCATTTACAATCCCTATGCCGGTCTGGATTATGAACAGGATTATGACATCTACCTTTTTGGCCTGACGATTTCCATGCCGCTTTCAGTAATGAGTCATATGACAGGGGAACTGATTGAAAAAGCGGAAAAGATTTTTTCTATTTTAAAGCCTTTTTAAATACCAGCCATGCGCTGCCCTGAAATCGTTTATATGAAATAATATTCAAAATCAGTCTAATATTTCATATTTTTGTCTAAACCTCTGGTTTTTTTCGCAATTGCTTGCAGACCAAGCTGCGCATGGCCATTATTCAAGGAGAAAAGGAAAGGTTAAGTCGGTGGGCAATTATATTATCTATAACCATGGGCCCGAACGAAGTGCCGCCCATGGAAACACCTTTAATTCTGATGGATCCTGAAACAGGCAGATTAAATATCAGGCTTGTATATCCCGTGCTGTCCGTATTAATATCCATGGTTCCGGGGGATGTTGTAAGATTACCGATGGAAAACAGTCCTGCCATACCCCAGGTTGACGGGTCTTCGGCAACACCTGTAGCAGTCCCGCCTATCTGAATGCCGGCAACAGAAAACATTTCATCAAACAAATTATATGTATAGTTAAAAGAACCCACGTCCAGGGCAATACCGGCATCAAATTCAATACCGGATGATCCGTCCATATGGTGGGATAGTCGCAAAACAGACGCCGGTGACAATTCAAACAGATTAATATCTGCTCCTCCTATATCCTGACCGCTGAACACAATATTCTGCACATGAAAGGATATGGGGTTGGCAAAGGGTGTCAGATTAAACTGCAGCAGAGTCCTTCCATCGGCAGTTGTACCTGCATCCATGACAAAGGGTTCGCTGTCCATGGTAGAGATTTGGAAACCCTGTCCTGTACCGTCATCCACAGTAAATCCATTGAGGCTTATCCAGTTGACCGGGTTTGAATCCGTATCGGAAAATGCGATGGTATCGGCACGGATGAGCATCCTGGTATCAAAAACGATAGTCAGTCCTGCCCGGCCTGAAATATTGGACAATTGTTCTTTGGTCAGCTGTTCCATATCCGCCATGGAGACACTTGGAAAAAAAACCAGGACAAATACAATAAAAAGAAGACTTGTTCTTACCACCTGCCTTTCACGCCTCCATTTAAAGTTATATTTTATAATTTAAAAAAATCAGGCAGCGTTCCGAAAAGGATAAAAACTTTTTCGGAACGCCGTGATTTGTTTGCAGGACGGCTGTATTAATTAAAGGCTACAGCTTCCAGGCAGTGGTCAAATTAGTGGGCTGCTATGGCAACCAGGCCGTCAACGGTAATATTGGCATTACTGATGTAAATCTGACCCATTTGAGCACCTGCTGTAAGGTCAGTTGTGGAACCTATGGCAGAAGTTGCAGACATAGTGCCCACATTAATATTGATGTCGCCTCCGGCTGCATCTGCTATGCCATCAGCATTACCAAGAGTGAGTATGACCAGGGTGTCGGACATATCACCTGGATTGGCTGCCATGAGGCCTGAAAGTTTATAAAGAACGATTTCAGGATTGGTTGAGGGTGCCCACGCGCCGGATGCCACATCAGCCACAATAGAATTATAATCTAATGTTACCGTATCAATCCCCAGCATACCTGTAATTGCCAGATTATCGATATCCAGGTTGGCCAGACCGGTATAACCGGCACCAGCTGCTGCTGCATTGTTATAGACATGGACCACGCCGTCGGAATCTCCCCATGCCGTAGAGGCAATGTTGATTTCATCGATCAGAACGTTCATGTTCAGGGTCACTCCTGAATTACGTCCCATTGTGGTGATATCAACATAACTGCCCTTTGCACCACGGACAACCATTCCCGTAATATCCAATGTTCCAAGTTCCTGTCCCAGTGTATTGGCATTGCCCAATTCAAAATCCATATCCATATTACCGTTCAGCTCAAAAGTTCCCAGTCCGATCCGGACATAGGATGCACCATTATATAGGGCTCCTGTGGCATCTGTTCCAACATCAATTGTCAGAACTTCCAGGTCATTTGCGGCAATACCCGTACCGACATCAGTTCTCAAACCAAAAAAGAGGTCTGCGTTCAGGTCACTTATACCAACCCAGCCGACAGTACCGTCTGTGCCGTCGGAATCCCCCCAGGCAACCGTATCAACCTGTAAACCCAGATATATATCGGTTGCAATTGAGACACCGGCCTGTCCCGTGATGCTGCTCATCTGGTCATCCTGCATGACAGTGAGGGCGAATGAGCTTATAGGTAACAAAAAAAGCATGGATACAAGTGCAAGTATTTTCTTCATAGTAAATTCCTTGTTAAAATCAAAATTAAAAGGATCATAGGCAACCCGACTATCCCTCAGGACTCATGGTTTTCCGCAGCCCAAATTTTATCTTCGGACGTTGGCTTTTTCTATGAAGGTTTTAGCGATACCAAAAAAGTTTTTTCACCACCCCCTTTCTTTTGTGTCTATTATATTTCAAAACTGTAAATTCAGCTTACCACCCGATTTTAAAGGAAACACCGTTTGTGATTTCAAGTGTGAGCAAAAAGGGCTCATTGGCAAGTGTAACTGTTCTGAATCCTAAAAGCGCACGGTTATAATTCACTCCTTGAATACTCCCGGAGAAAGTACCGAAATCCGTAGAAATGGTCCCGGTCACATCTGTAAAACCCATCGTGATGCTCTGGAGCTGGCGGTTGCCCGGATCTGAGATATTATTAAACCTGGCTTCCAGTACAAAATTTTTAAGCACCAGGTCACTGAGGTTTGAACCAAAGGATAACGACTGCCAGTCCTGATCCCAACCCTGGCCGGACCCGTTATCCCAGTATCCCATCTTCATCACTCCTACCTGTGTATAGGTCGCGGCAGTCAGATTTAAATCTATTCTGGCGATATCTGTTACACCCTGCGTCAATGTAAATTTTGAAAAACCGGAAGCAGTAATCCCGGCCAGTTCGCCATCATCCATGACCTGCATGCCTGCATGGGCCTGCATGCAAGTCAGCAGCGTAACCAAGATACAAATAATGGCACCAGGCAAAAACGCATAACGATTTTTTTTTTTGACAAGCTCCCGGCAAAAAACAGAAGAATAGGCCATTGAAAATAATCTCCAGCAGATCAATTGTTGAAAAAATCAGATACGCAATTCTTTAATGCAAATGGTATGCCGCTATCTATTCTTTTTTAACCAATTGATTTTACGGGAAAAATAATTCGAAGCCGGATTGGCAACAATATGACTGGCAATATAATGGCAATGAATGAAAATATATTGAAAAAAATAAGATCCAACTGTTAACAGACTTTTAAACCGGAATACCCACTGCTGTCATGACATTATTGGTAAGGGAACAATTCAAAAAAGTCATTAGCCCGTCTTTTTGAGTGGGCCCTTATGAATCGTTACAAAATAACTTGATATAAATTGTTTCCAAAGTCCCTTAAAAGACTGGGTATTATGAAAACAAAAGATCAACTGATTTTGGAGCCGATCCTTAGCCCAGGTTCGTCATTTTTTTACTTAGCGAAGCTAAAATTTGCAAAAAACTATCCATCATACGCTGTAAGTTGCTGTAATTATTAGAATTGAGTTTTGAAATCCTCAATGTAGTGATCCATAAATTAATTTTATTGTTGATTTTTGGTTTTAATCTGATATTTATTTTTTCTATGTATATTAAAAAAGTAAAGAAATCGAACAAGAACTCCAGCAAGGTCTACGAATACCTTCACCTTGTCGAAAACATACGCACAGAAAAGGGCCCACGCCAGCGACTCATCCTCAATCTCGGATCAGTTGATATCCCTTCTGATCAGTACAAAGAACTGGCAAACTGCATTGAATCTATGTTAACGGGTCAGGCAGAGTTCAGCTTGATACCGCCCTGGGCTTCAATCTCTTCTCGCAGCGGCCCGTTTTTAAGGGAGGATAAAATCAATTTATTGTCCCCCCAGATCAACTTGTTGTTCCAGCCGGTGATCTGCCGACCGGTCTGCTGATCAAAGATATCCATCTGCAATGCTCTGTTCTCTTCAGCACGGGGCTCATCCACCTGCTCAATCACCTGAAAAGACAAGACAATATTACAGACGTCACCGGTTTTGCCGTTCCAGACCAGTTCAACTTCTTTCTTATCCCCAAAATGGGCGGAACCGATAATGTGACAGCTATCATTAAAGGGTTTAAATAAGAGTAATTTTTTTATAATTACATAATTTGCTGAATAACTAATTATAGAAGATGGATGATTAAAACTGTCAATATTTTTTACTTCATGTATTGACAAAGCATGATCATATTGCTATATTCCAACATGACGATATATTGAAATTGTATATAACAAACCACAATATAAATCAGTGGTTTTATCCAGGAAGCACAGGCTGATTTTAAACAATAATGATAAAAATGGTAAAGGAATGGTATGAAAGTATTCATTAGAGTTATGAAAGCATTGTCTGACCCTAATCGGGTAAAAATGATAAAAATGCTTCAAGTACGCCCTCTTTGCGTATGTGAGATCAAGGAAGCCCTGGGCATAGCTCAGTCAACGGCAAGCAAACATTTAAAAATCCTTGAAGATGCTGAACTGGTAAGAGGTTTTAAAGACGGACTATGGGTTAATTATTTTCTTTCTGATGGTGAAGGCTCACCTTATGCTGCCAGCATGATCGGGAATTTAAAACATTGGCTGGATGCTGAATCTGAAATTAAAGAGTTACACCGGATTCTCCCGGATATTGATCGTCATGATATTATTGGGAAATAGTAATCCTTAAAAAAAAAATTTTTATTTTTTACATCGATAAGTGACCACATATAAATTAAAGGAGATATCATGGAATCAAAGATAAACCACCAACTTCATAATGGGGGGAAAATAAATAAAATACTATTTTTTAATCTTCTGATGGGAAGTATTGGTGTATACCTGTGGTGGACAATTTATCATATTTTGCCGGATCTATCAAAATGGCTCACCTACAATTTGTTGCCAGTCAAGGTGGGGTCTCATCTGGGTTCTTCCGTGGAATTTTTCTTTTATGACACGCCAAAAGTAATGATGCTTTTATTCCTTGTTGTTTTTGGAGTGGGTGTTATAAGAAGTTTTTTTACACCTGAAAAGACACGGGCTTTTCTGTCTGGAAAAAGTGAGTTTGTTGGTAATATTTTTGCCGCACTACTGGGTATTATTACACCTTTTTGTTCTTGTTCCGCTGTACCGCTGTTTATCGGTTTTGTGACCGCCGGCGTTCCTCTTGGTGTTACTTTCTCTTTTTTAATTGGAGCTCCCATGGTTAATGAAATCGCCCTTGGACTCTTATATGGACTATTGGGTTGGAAAGTGGCTGCAATATATATGGGGACAGGTTTGTTTATCGCCATATTCGCAGGTTGGGTAATCGGCCGTCTTAAACTTGAAAATCATGTTGAAGAATGGGTAACCCAGGCAAATGCAGCAAATTTGACCATGGAAGAAGAAAAATTGACCTGGAATGACCGTCTTGTTTATGGATGGGATGCTGTTAAAGAAATTATTGGTCGTGTATGGATATATGTCATTATAGGCATCGCTGTCGGTGCAGGTATCCATGGGTTTGTACCTGAAGGGGTTATGGCTTCAATCATGGGCAAAGATTCCTGGTGGTCTGTCCCCTTGTCTATTGTCATCGGTGTCCCAATGTATTCCAATGCTGCAGGAATTATTCCGGTAGTTGAAGCACTTTTAGGGAAAGGTGCTGCCCTGGGTTCTGTCCTGGCATTCATGATGAGTGTTATTGCTTTGTCTTTACCAGAAATGGTGATTTTAAGAAAAGTATTAAAACCCAAACTAATTGTCGTATTTGTGGGCGTTGTTGCAAGCGGGATTCTGTTTGTAGGGTATTTATTTAATATGATTCTTTAAAAATATAACGATTAACAAATTAAAAGGAGTTTACAATGGAAATAAAAGTTTTGGGGCCGGGTTGTGCCAAATGCAAAAAGACAGAAAAACTGGTCAGGGAAGTAATTAATGAAACAGGTGTTGATGCTGTAGTTGAAAAGGTAAATGATATGATGCAGATCGCTTCATACGGCGTGTTTGGCACTCCGTCGGTTATCGTAGATGGAGAAGTTAAATGTACAGGTAAAGTGCCTAAAAAAGCCGATATAAAAAATTGGCTGTTAAAATAAGCAAAGAGAGGAAAAATGAAACAGGTTCTTAAAAAGTTGAGTGTGTCGCTTGTCATTTTGGTGCTGTTTTTCACGACAGGTGCTTTTGCTGAAGATTATTTAAATGTTCCGGCTAAAGGTAAAGTCAGGGTGATTTCACGCCATTGAATATGATTCATTATAATAATAAGTTATACATAAAACTGGACAAGCAAGCAAAAACATGTAATAAAGCCAAGGTGACTAACATATACAGGGGCTTATTGCATGGAC
>JAKIUJ010000081.1 GCA_021647625.1 Desulfobacula sp. | reverse complement strand
TCCATTGTGCTAACGGTGTCATTGTATTTATAGTGAATTCCTGCTGTAATAGCCGGCATCCATGACTTATCGAATTCCCCTTCTTTTACAAGTGCTACCCTTGCATTGAAATTGTGCAGGGTTACAAAGTCATCACTGATCTTTACTCCTGTTGCCGTCTCTATGTCATTTGGCAAATCATCCAGTGAAAGGGTCTGGAGTCCATATCCCAACTCCACTCTGTCCCATAGTGTTTCCGTTATTGTAGCAAATCCCAGAAATTTACCGCCTGCCATTGCAACGCCACCTGCTCCAAAACTTGGTTTTCCGAAAACTTTACCTGATGATGCGGGATTGGTAAGGTAAGCGCTATATGTAGCTGCAATTCCGCCATATCCCTCAATACCGTGAAGGGGCAATGGGGCGGACTCTTTTTCTTGTGCAAAAACATTACCTATACCTGATGTTGATACCATAAAAACCATAGCTACCCATATAGTGAAACGTACAAAGTGTTTAAACATTATTTTTTTCCTATGTTAATTTTAATTTTCTTCGGGAGCTGGTATTGAAAATCAGATGACAAATTTTCTTAAACCACTGATAAATCAATATCATTCCCGGGTAAATACAATCATTTTTTACTTCAATCTGACGTCATCCCATAAATTAGACCAATAAGAAGGCAGATATTGCCATGTCCAGGAGTAAGGACCGTCGTCCTGTTGTTCATCCTTTCCATTTTTTATCTCTTAAAAGGCCATAGCGCTTTTACATTTGATGGTGGTAGCAAAGGGTATGCCACAGTTTCCTTGGTGAGATAAAAAATCGAAAATTATCCATCAAATGCCCTGTTGGGGAGTGGTAAAATTCAAATCTGTAAATATTAATATTCCGAACCAGGTGGTGGTGGATAAATTTTATTCAGATCATCCGAAGACTGTTTAATAATTATACATTAAAAAAACAAAATAAACTTGTAATCGCCAAATTTATTGTTACATTATAGAAATAACCTATAAATTTTTAATATCGCATAGATATTTTCTATTTTGCAAGGAGGAGTAGATGCAGTTTTTAAAGAAAAAGACATTGACGAGTCTGTCAAGAACCTGTGGTTGAGCGGCAAAAATTAGTCCGACGGATCTGTCGGATGCGCTAAAGGGCCTTACGCCACCGTCTGACCCGAATCTTCTGGTAGGCATTGAAACAGCGGACGATGCGGCCGTCTATAAGCTGTCCGATGATATGGCCATGATCAATACAGTGGATTTCATCACGCCACCGGTTGATGATCCATACTGGTTCGGCCAGATTTCTGCGGCCAATTCCATTTCAGATATTTACTCAATGGGTGGCAAACCGCTCACAGCTTTGAATCTAGTCATGTTTCCCTCTAAAAGCCTCGATATGGGTATGCTGCATGATATTTTACAAGGTGGGAATGACAAGGTTGTTGAGGCAGGTGCCTGTCTTGTCGGAGGTCACACGGTTGATGATGAAGAACCCAAATATGGACTCTGTGTCAATGGTATTGTTGATCCGAACAAGGTTATCACGAATGCCGGTTCCAAGCCGGGCGATGCCCTGGTTCTCACTAAACCTATCGGTTCCGGAGTTTTATTTAATGCAGTACGTTCGGGTAAATTGCCATTTAAGGATTTGGAACAAAATGTTCTTCCAATCCTTGCCTCCTTGAATGATATTGCCATGGCAACGGCCCTTCAGTTTGATGTCCATGCCTGTACCGATATCACGGGGTTTGGTATTCTTGGGCATCTTCTTGAGATTTCCCTGGGGTGTGACGCAAAGGTGGTGGTGGATTTTAAGGCGCTGCCTGTCTATCCGTATGCTCTGGAGATGTACCATAAAGGCGAATCAACCGGAAGCAACAAGGGTAATCGTGAGATGGTGAACACGCATAGTTTTGAGATACAAACCTCTTTATCAAAACAGGAAGAGGAGTTGCTTTTTGATCCCCAGACCTCGGGTGGCCTGTTGCTGTCTGTGCCTGACTCTCAAAGCACTAACCTTATCAAAACAATGAAAAAAGCGGGTGTTACTGCACAAAAGATTGGACATGTGGATGCCGACCCTGCAGGAATTATCGTTGTTTAGATTATGGAGATCTACTATGTTATAGGGGGCTTAAGCTTGATAACCGGTTTTTTGTCAGGCTTGTTGGGTATTGGAGGCGGTATCATCCTTGCCCCACTTCTTTTATACGTACCACCGCTATTGGGGCTTGAATCACTTTTCATGCGCGACGTGGCCGGCTTGACAATTGTACAGGGATTGCTGGCGTGCCTGGGTGGTGTTTTTGTGCATCGGAAATTTCAATTTGTCAGTGATAAGCTTTCTGTATGTATGGGAATCACTATTTTTATCGCAGCCGGTATTGGCGGGGCGGCTTCGGGCTTTATTGCAAATGAAATACTGCTTTTTATTTTTGCAAGCCTTGCCTTTATTGCTGCTGTATTGATGATAAGGCCGGTTAAAAATGAACCAGAAAGACCTGACCCAACTACCATGCGTTTTAGTTTGCCCCGGGCTGTCACTGCTGCATCTGGGGTCGGTCTGCTTGGCGGTATGGTTGGGCAGGGCGGCTCTTTTATCCTGATCCCCTTAATGAGTTCCTATGTAAAGGTACCGACAAGAATCGCCATCGGCAGCAATTTGGCCATAGTTTTGCTATCCTCGCTGGCTGCTTTTATTGCCAAAGTGGCCACCGGACAGATACAATGGCTGATGACGATCCCAATCGTTCTTACTGTGATTCCATTTTCAGCCATAGGTGGATATGTCAGCTCAAAAGTTCCTGTCCTGTGGCTTCGAAGGATTTTAGCTTGTCTGATTGCTGTTGCCGCACTATGGATGTGGTTTTCCGTATTGTGTTAGAAGCCACACAGGTCACCCGGTCATATAGAACTGGGATATCGGAACTGACAGGTGAATCCATCTGACCTGCTATTTTTTCACGTTTTAAGTAAACACATTGTCGGCATTGCATCAAAAATTAAAATAGTCCAGAATTTAGAATCCTGGACTATAGTGATTTGATTTTAAAAAAGCTGTGCTAAATTTGAAATTTTTCTGTCAGAGACTGCAATTGAGTCATGACGTTATTTAAAATCTGCGCTTTTTCTTTAACTGTTGAAGAAAATCCATTAATCTGCTGGGAAGAGGCAAGAACACCACTGATTTCCTCAGCAACCTGACCGGAAACTTCGGAACTCTGATTTACATTCACATTGACCTCCTGGATTCCCAGGGAAACCTGGTTGATATTTTCAGCGATTTCATTAGTCGTTCCTGACTGGCTTTCAATGGCTGTGGCAGCTTCATTTACAAAACCGTCAATCTGGTTGATGATTTCGGAAATTTCCTGGATTTCAGTGACGGCCCCTCCGATTTGGTCCTGTATTTCCTGGATATTTTTTGCAATATCTTCGGTGGCCCCTGCTGTTTGACCCGCCAGTTCTTTGATTTCATTGGCCACAACTGCAAACCCTTTTCCCGCTTCCCCGGCCCTGGCAGCTTCAATGGTAGCATTTAAGGCCAGCAAATTGGTTTGGGATGAAATACTGTTAATGGTATCGGTAACTTTATTGATCTCTTCTGCCGCTCTGCCTAATTCGCGAACCCGTTCCGATGTAGCTTGTGCCTGTTCAACAGCCTTATTGGTAATCTGCCTGGTGCGGTTTGAATTCTGGGAAACTTTTTCAATGCTGGAACTCATGTCATTGGTACCCGTGGCAACAATTTCAACATTGGTGCTTGCCTGTTCCATGGCAGCGGCAACCGAATCCATATTGACACTCATCTCTTCCGCAGCAGAAGCAACTGTGTTTACTTTTGTAACCGTGCCTTCAGAACTTTCGCTCATTTTATCTGAAATATGATTGAGTTCTCCCGATGCTTCACTCAAGGTGTGAATACCGGAATTGAGTTCTCGAATTAAATGGGCCAGACCTTTGACCATCGAGTTCATGGAGTCCACGGTATCTTTAATGGCATCATTGGCATCATAGGTAAAAGAGTATCTAAAATTGCCCTGGGATACCTCTTTTGCCAGTTTAGCCATTCCTCTCATGCTCTTCATCAACTGCTTGTTCATAAACATGATAATTAAGGCACCAATAATCAGTGCAAGGGTTCCGCTGATTGCAGCGCTGGTCAGAATCTGCTGGGAAACGCCGGTCATCAACTCTTTTTCTGATACTGCTACGGTGAAATAAAGCCCCCACTCTTTGAAATAGTTTATATAGGCATAATATGCCATGTTTTTATATTGGTATGTGGCTGCTCCGGATTTGCCATTCACCATTTCTTTTCCGTTTTTGAATTCAGCCACGTTCATGGAGATATAATCTTTGTCCGGGTGGACAAGTATTTTTCCATCAGAACTGCTGATGTATGAATAGCCATATCCACCCACATTGACTTTTTTTGTCAGATCAACTAAGTCAGATGTCAATATTTTACTGGTAACAGAGTATGCACCGGAAATTTTTCCCTCCAGAGTTTCAACAAATGGCTGCAAATGCTGCATGGAAATCTCAGTACCGGTTTTAGTAAGAATCATGACTTTCTTTTGTTCCATGATCAATTTGTAAACATCCGTCCCTGACGAATAATATTCACCAATAGACCTGGAATCATCTTTGTTTTTCGAACTTGAAGACACCTTAATCAATTTATCGGCATGGAGCTGGTATACGGCGATATCGGATGTGCTGAATTTCCCGACTTTATCAACAGTTACATTACTGCCGGTAACAAATTCCAGACCGAAAATTATCTTGGGTATAGTGCTTTTTTCTTTTTTCCCCGAATTTATGTCATAGATATCCAGATCAATGGTTCGGGCATTGACCACCATTATGTTTCCTTCACTCTGACTCTCGGCAATAAGAGCGCCCATATCTGATTGAATTTTCTCTTTTTGGAGATTGTATTTGAGCTGTACTGTCTTTAATAAAACATCGGAGACGTTTTGGATACTGGTTTCCCCTTTTGAGAGAAAAGAATTTTTACTTTGATAAAAATTTACCACAGCAATGATCAGTATGGTTATGACAATGATTCCAAAAGAACCGATGTAAAGCTTTTTATCAAAACCGATATTTGGCATGTGTCTTCTCCTTGTCTAAATTTGTAATCCTGTATCCTCACGTATTTGCAAGGTAAATCTCAAACGATCCTTTTGAATATGGCTGGAATGATTTATGAATTTGATAATCCCTATTCCAGAGCCTATTCTAAATGGCAAATTTGATTATTACAAGGGAAAATACAAAAAAGCTATATTTTAGCTCTATTTTCACAGGCCAAACGCATGTGATTTGTTCAACCTAATAAATTCAAACCCTTATGTGTCAACGGCAAACACAGCCCAGTACGCACACTTTTGTAAGTCTCTGGAAAATAAGAGGATTAAACTTCATGCCAAATCTATATGTGTCTATTCTGCCTAACTTCAATTTTGTTTTTTGCAAGATGGTCTTTTACATCTTTAACGGGAACTTCTTTCCTGTGGAAGATGCCTGCGGCAAGAGCAGCTTCGGCATCTGTTTGTTGAAAAACCTCATTAAAATGTTCTTCACATCCGGCACCGCTGGATGCAATGACAGGGATGGATACTGCGGATTTCACCAATTGGATCAGTTCTATATCGAATCCTGAGTTTGTTCCATCCTTATCAATACAGTTGAGAAGGATCTCCCCTGCACCCAATTGTTCACACGCTTTTGCCAGAGATGCCGCATCCAGGTCCTTTGCTATTCTTCCGCCTTGAACAGTGCATTGATACCAGCAATACGATTCATTGCCCGGGCCTTTAAATTGTGTTTTAATGACATTGTGTTTTTTTGCATCATCCGGAGAGTTGACATAGACTCTTTTGGGATCAATAGAGATAACAACCGCCTGGTTGCCATAAACCTTTGAGATCTGTTCAATGGAGCTTGTGCCGGTTTTTTGTTTTGTTTTAATAAATTCCAATGCGATCTCAACCGCATCACTGCCAATGGAAATTTTATCAGCCCCGGACCTGAAATACCGGGCAGCCACATCAAGTGCGGTATAGGTTATTCCATTACTGTCTGTATAGTCTTTTATACCGCCGCCGATGGTCAGGGGAACAAAAACATTTTTACTGGTTTTTTCCAATACTTCGATCATGGGCATGTCTTTTAAGGGGAAATCTCGAAATCCAGTGATATTTAAGAAGGTAATCTCATCTGCACCTTCATCATAATATCTTTTGGCAAGCTCCACGGGCTTACCAAGATTTCTGACATTCCCTTTGTCTCTGACATCATATTGATCCCCTTTTGTTACGACAAGATCGCCATGGTCGTTGGTTCTTACATCCAGGCAGGCGATGATTCTTTTTGTCAGGCCCTTTCCTTTTTTGTCGACAGGCCCGGTGGATTTCAACTCTTTTTGATAAATAAAATTTTCCAAGAGTTTGAGGCCGGCATTTCCGCTTTTTTCCGGATGAAACTGGGTTCCCATGACATTGCCTTTTTGAACACTGCTGACAAAATCATAGTCATAGGTGGTGGTTGTCAGGACAACATCTTTGTTTTCCGGAACGATATGAAAGGAGTGTACAAAATAGAATTTGGTATCAATATCGATGCCATTAAATAAAGGAGATTCCTGTTTTAAGTTCACACCATTCCAACCTATATGCGGTACTGCAAGATTTGTTTTAAATCGTTTCACCCGACCCTTTAAAATGCTCAAACTTTCATTACCGGAAAAATCTTCCTCGCTGCCTTCAAAAAGTGCCTGCATGCCTAAGCATATACCCAAAAAGGGCTTGTCGGCCTTAATATATTCTCTTAACGGGTTAATATATTTTTTTTCGTTGAGGACGCGGATCATGTTTTCATAATTGCCCACACCGGGAAATAGCAGTTTTTCAGCATTAAGAATATCCGCAGGGGTGGTAACCGTTTTGATCTGTGCCCCAAGTTTTTCTATGGCATTGGCAACACTTCGAACATTACCGGCCCCATAATCGAGCAGTGTGATTTTCATGAGCTTTATCCTTTTAAAGCAGGGATTTGTGCGATAAATTCTTTGAGTTCACCTTCAATTTTCAATGGTTTACCACTGATATCGGCAATAACAAAGGTTACATCAGCTATAGCACAGACAGCACCGATGGTCTTGTTTACAACCTGCTGGTTAATAACACAACTTTTATTGCCGATTTTTCCCAGGCC
Source organism: Desulfobacula sp. (assembly GCA_021647625.1). Taxonomy (GTDB): domain Bacteria; phylum Desulfobacterota; class Desulfobacteria; order Desulfobacterales; family Desulfobacteraceae; genus Desulfobacula. The sequence continues at coordinate 9,857 of JAKIUJ010000081.1, read as the reverse complement.
TGATTTTATAACAACAATGTCGTTAACCCGGGCCTGATTTTTATAGGAGATATTGATGTTTACAACGAACAGCATATAACCTTTCTGTAAAAAGGCTTCAAGATCCATGTGGTTTTCCAGCATCTGCCACCGGCCCTCTTCTAAAAATTCAAGGTAGCGGGCATTATTTACATGTTGAAACATATCTGTATGATATCCACGAATTCTAATTTCAGGTTCCATATTTTATTTCCTTTATATTGTCTTTTTAAATCAATATTTAAAATTTTGTGTGTTCATTATTATATCAATGTAACGGTTATTGATGTGCTGCAAAAAATCCCTGAAGATTTTTATTAAAGCAGACATTGGCAAATCCTATGAGTTCAAGTCGTTTTTTTGTGTTTTGAAGAAACCTATCTTTTTCTTTAATTTTTTTAGGGCTGCCGGTGTAATGAAATAATTTGCCCCGTGGTGCCAGAACTCTATACAATTCGCTATAAAATTTTTTCCCATATAAATCTCCGGTTGCCGATGTAAATCGTGGCGGGTCATGGATAATGCTGTTGAACAACCCATCATCAAATTGGCCGATCGTTCGGGTGATATCTGAATGAATCAATTCAATCTTTTTGTTGTTGTATTCTTTTAACCATGGATTCATATTACGCAAAGTAATGACAGCACGGCTTTTTTCAGTTGAAATAACCTTGGCGGCACCCGCCTTTATTGCAAAGATGGCCGAATAACCAAGCCCGCCACACGTATCCAGTACGGTATCATTGGGCTCCACGACATGTTGGGTTTTTAATCTGGCATCGGTGAGCGGATCAATATCTTTGGAACGGTGCATTTTTATGCCGTTTATTTCAAGTGTTGGGGCGCTATCTGTCGGCACAAGTTTATAATACCCGTCACTTCTTACCTCGGCTGGAATGAGTTGATTATCCTGAAGATAAAAAACTTTGTTTTTATCCTTGCAGATAGGTTCAAGCATGTTGATGTCAAGACGGGTATTTTCATCAAAAATCAATTGGTTTCCCCTTATCTGCCAACTTTTTTTTGTCAGGTTTAAATCCAGGGATAAACAGATCTCTTTTTCTTTGTTCTTTGCAGCCTCAATGGCTTTTAAAGCTATGTCAAAATGAAAGTAATAAGTGGTCATATTTAATATTCATAAAAATAAAAAAGCTTCTGGAATGGCTAAACCACACCAGAAGCTAAAGGGTTATGTTTTTTTTGTTAAAAGCTTAGCTTGCCTTGCTGATTTACTCACTCTTTTTTATCGGGTTTTATGCCACTGGGAGCTTTATGGTTTTGTGTTTCAAGGGTCTTAACCCTTTTTTCCAGCGCAAGCAAATATGTTTCCATTTGTTCTAAATATTGGGCAAACGTATGGGTGATGCCCATTTCAAGGGTTTTTGCCTCAAGCCTTTGATTGCGTTCCTTAGTGCTTTCATTTGATCTTTCGTCAAGTGTCGGCATATAACCTCCCATATTTTATATCTTAACTTACAGTGCTTTCCATATGATCTAGTACATTTTTTACCTTATATTATAAAGCACCGGTATGAAGTCAATTAAAATTAACTATAGTGTTTGAACGAAAACTCACCCGTCGGCAGCGCTCATCTGCTTCGTTGCTGCAAAATCCTGCCAAATTATAAGAGCGGCATCATGTACTACACACTCCGGTTTGAAAATATATACATCCGCATTTCTTCGAGCCCTTGCGTCTTGCATATGGGCGATTTTGTGAGTTTTGCTCCTCTTCGAGCCGCTCAAACACGAGGGGCACAAGCTCACAAAAAATTTTTAGATTTCGGTCAGGCACTTATAGTATACCAAACAAAAAGCTGTCAAAAAATCAAGCAAAATCTGTTACTAAAGCTTAATACCCGGGGTATTAAAGAGCTAACCCGCTATTAAAAGTCAATGCTGCCCGGTGTTCTTGGAAACGGAATGACATCTCTTATGTTTTTAATACCCGGGGTATTAAAGAGCTAACCCGCTATTAAAAGTCAATGCTGCCCGGTGTTCTTGGAAACGGAATGACATCTCTTATGTTTTTAATACCCGTAATCATCATTAAAAATCTCTCAAATCCCATGCCGAATCCAGAGTGGGGTACAGAACCAAATCTTCTGGAATCCAGATACCACCAATAATCTTTTTTAGGCAGTTTCATTTCATCCATCCGGCTTTCAAGCACATTCAGCCTTTCTTCTCTCTGGCTTCCCCCGATCAATTCCCCGATGCGCGGGACAAGCAGGTCCACTGCGGCAACGGTTTTGCCGTCATCGTTCATGCGCATGTAAAAGGGTTTGATCTGTTTTGGATAATCTGTGAGGAATACGGGCCTTTTGAAATGTTTTTCAGCAAGATAGCGTTCATGTTCGCTTTGTAGATCGATGCCGTATTCTACCTTGTAGTCAAATTTGGTTTTTGCTTTTTGTAAAATGTCTATGGCTTCAGTATAGGTCAACCGGATGAAATCAGAATTCAAAATGGTATCAAAAAGCTTTGGCAAAGATTTATCCACGAAGTTTGAGAACAGGTTCATATCGTCCTGGCATTCCTTCAATGCATGCTGGGTTAATGTTTTTACCAGTTCTTCTCCATGGTCCATATTGCCGGATAAATCACAAAAAGCCATTTCGGGTTCCAGCATCCAGAATTCAGCCACATGGCGGCTGGTATTGGAATTTTCAGCCCTGAAGGTGGGGCCAAAGGTATAAACGTCTCCCAAAGCCAAAGCAAACATTTCACCGGACAATTGTCCGGAAACGGTTAAATTTGTTTCCTGGCCGAAAAAGTCCTGGGTAAAATCCATTTTCCCCTGTTTTTTTACTGATTTTGGGTCAAGGCTGGTTACCCTGAACATTTCTCCTGCACCCTCGCAGTCAGATCCTGTGATCAAGGGGGCGGTCAGGTAGCGGAATCCTTTTTTTTTGTAAAATTTATGAACGGCATAGGCCATCTCGGATCGGATCCTGAAGACTGCACCATATTTATTGGTGCGGGGTCGCAAATGAGCTATGGTTCTTAAAAATTCATCAGAATGTCGTTTCTTTTGCAGGGGGTAGTCATCGGGTGCCACAGAGATGATATCAATCTGTGTGGCCTGTATTTCCCATTTTTGACCCTTGCCCGGTGATTCGATGAGCTGGCCTGAAATCTCTGCAGAACTGCCGGTGGTCAGTTTTTCGATATCTGCATAATTGGCCAGGTCATTGTTTGCGACCACCTGAATATTGTTCAGGCATGAGCCGTCATTGATTTCCATAAAAGAGAACTCTTTGGCATTCCGTTTTGTTCTGATCCAGCCTTTAATAAAGATGTCTCCGGGTGTTTTTTCAAGTTTTAACACCACATTAATTTTGGTTCTTTCCATTGCTTTATCCTGCAAAAAATAATATATTAAAAAATTTGATTGTACCCACAACTTAAAAGTTATATTGCGAGAAAAATCAGTATCATGCATAAGCAAAATTATCAAGACATCCTTGCATTAGTCCAGGCTCCAACCCGGTATACGGGCAATGAAATCAATGCTGTAAAAAAAGACTTCGAAACTATTGATTTGACCTTTGCTCTGGTCTTTCCGGACCTTTATGAAATTGGAACCTCCCACTTCGGACTCCAGATTTTATACTCTATTTTAAACAGCAAAAAAAATATTGCCGCAGAGCGATTTTTTGCACCGGCACCGGATATGGAAGCCCTGATGGTTTCAAAAAATGTTCCCTGCCTGTCCATGGAGTCACAGACCCAGTTAGATCTGTTTGACATCATCGGTATCAGTCTTTTATATGAATTAAATTTTACCAATATCCTGACTGTTTTTAAGCTGTCCAATATCCCGTTTTATGCTGAACAAAGATCCGATACATTTCCGTTGATCATTGGTGGGGGACCGTGTGCCTTTAATCCTGAACCTCTGGCTGATTTTTTTGATGCCTTTGTTATCGGTGATGGAGAAAATGCCTGTGTGGAAATTTCCGAAAAAGTGATAGCGTTTAAACAACAAGGTGATGGGAAAAAGAAAACATTGCTCAAGATGCTGTCAAAAATTGCAGGTGTCTATGTGCCTTCGTTTTTTGATGTTTCCTATGATGGAAATGGCGTGCCGATGGTTTCTCCGTTTTATGAAGATTATACATCTGTAAAACGCGCCTTTTTACCTGCACTGACCCGTGAGTTGTTTCCCATGTCCCCCATTGTTCCTTTTGGTAAACCTGTTCACGACAGGTTGAGGCTGGAAATCGCCAGGGGATGTTCAAGGGGGTGTCGATTCTGCCAGGCCGGTATGATTTACAGGCCTGTCCGGGAACGGCCCTTGGAAGATCTTGTTTCCATTACCAAAGAATCATTGAAGAATACAGGATACTCAGATGTTTCTTTATTGTCCTTGAGTACCGGGGATTATTCAGATCTGCCCGAATTGATGGAACAGCTTTTAGGCATAAATCGCGGGTATTGCAATGCCATCTCTCTGCCGTCTATACGGGCTGAAAAATTGACGCCCCAGCTGATGAATATAATAAAAAAGGTGAGAAAAACAGGGTTTACCATAGCCCCCGAGGCAGGCTCCCAGAGAATGCGGGATATCATTAATAAAAATCTCACCGAAGAAAGCATTGCGGCAACCGTTGAAAATGCCTTTGAGCTGGGCTGGAAGAATATTAAACTCTATTTTATGATGGGGCTTCCTTTTGAAGCCGTGGCAGATATAGACGCCATAGTGACCCTGTCCCAAAAGATCGCATTTGCATATGCCAAGGGCAATAAAAATATCAATGTCAGCGCCACAACGTTTATACCTAAGGCACACACCCCGTTCCAGCGATGTGCGCAGATCTCTTTGGATCAGACAAAAGAAAAGTTGCAGTATTTAAAAGATAATTTGAAACACCGGAAAGTGAAATTGAAATGGCAGGACCCTGAAATGAGCAGGGTTGAAGGTGTCTGGGCCAGGGGGGACCGCAGATTGTCAGGCCTGTTGGTGTCGGCATTTGAAAAAGGATGCCGCCTGGATGGCTGGAGCGATAAGTTTGATGTGTTAAAATGGAATGCAGCTTTTGATGAAACTGGAATTGACCCTGAATTTTATACCACGCGGGTTCGGGACGAAAAAGAGATACTGCCCTGGGATCACATTGATTCCGGTGTATCCCCCAATTTTTTTGCAATGGAATTTGAAAAAGCAAAGGATAGAGCCTTAACCCCGGACTGCCGGGAAAACGACTGTACCGGATGTGGTGTGTGTGATTTTAAGACAATCGAACCTGTGCTTAATGACGTTTTAACGATAGGTTCAACCCCAGGTAGTTCCAGTATTGATACTTTCAAAAGATTGCCGGACGAGGCCTTTCAAAAATTTGATATTACATTTTCAAAACTTGATCAGGCCAGATTTTTCGGACATCTTGAACTTGCCACCCTTGTCCGACGCGCCGTGAAAAGAGCCGGTCTTATTGTTAAGTTTTCCCAGGGGTTTAACCCATCCATGAAATTGTCCTTTGATAACGCCCTGCCGGTGGGGATGGAAAGCGAAGGAGAGCGTCTTTTTATTTATCTTGACAGGAGTCTTGCGACAAGAACTATTCAAGACAAATTAAATGGACAGCTACCCGACGGGATAACCATCCCAGTATGTGACAGGTTTCAAAAAAATAAAAAAAGAGACGATGGCCGATCTGTTTATACCATTCGGTTTGCAGGTGCCGACCTTGATAAAGAAAAGATAAATGATTTTTTGAATATGTCCTCTTTTATGGTCGAGGATCGAAGTAAAAAAGGTAAGATTCGGAAAACCGATCTTAGAAAATCAGTAGTCAAGATATCCATTTTAACGGCACAAACCATTGAGTTCGTTTTACAAAAAGTTGAACAAAGGACCATAAGGCCCATCGAAATATTAAGTTCGGTTTTCAAGCTGGATGAGGACACAATCCTTACAGCAAGAATAAAAAAGAAAAAACAAGGATAATCCCATGTTAAAAGAGCTTGTTGTCAATTCCGCCCCCCATGAAACACGCGTGGCGCTGTTAGAAAACGGTACCATTGTTGAGGTGTTTATTGAAAGAGAAGATGAAACATCCATTGCTGGAAATATATATAAAGGCAGGGTCCAACGTGTGCTTCCCGGTATGCAGGCGGCGTTTGTGGATATCGGGTTTGGCCAGGCCGCCTTTATTTATGTGGACGATGTACTGGATACGGAAAGTCATAAGATGTATCTGAAGTTTGAACAGGATTCTGATGTGGAAGAGGAAGAGGAATCCAGTGATAATGAAGATGAAGAGCCGACCACCAACCATCGATCCTGGAAAGCATCCTTGAATAATGATTATAATATTGAAGACCTTTTGACCGAGGGTCAGGAGATTCTGGTTCAAGTGGCAAAATCTTCCATCGGCACAAAAGGGCCCAGGGTGACCACGCATATCTCTTTGGCTGGTCGCTATATGGTTTTAATGCCTACTGTAGATCATATCGGCATTTCCAAAAGAATTGTGGATGATACGGAAAGAGCGAGGCTTAAAGCTCTGCTTTTGTCCATACGCAAAAATTTGTTCGGGTATATTTTAAGGACACAGGCAGAGGGTATTAAAGAAGACACCATTAAAAAAGAGATCGATTTTTTAACCAAAACCTGGGAGAATATTCAAACCAAAAACAAAACAGCATCCGCCCCTTCCCTTGTGTACAAAGACCTCACCGTTACCTTCAGGGCCGTCAGGGACCTTCTGGCCAACGAGGCCGATAAGTTGATTATTGATTCAAAAGATGAATATGATAACGTCCAGAATTTTTTGAAAAAATTGATGCCGGATGTAAAATTATCCGTGGAACTCTACCAGGGTCGGGAATCCATTTTTGATGCCTACAATATTGAAGGGGATGTGGCTCGAGCCCTAAAGAAAAAGGTCTGGTTAAAATCCGGTGGATATATTGTTATAGAGCAGACAGAAGCCCTGGTGGCGATTGATGTGAATACAGGCCGATATGTTGGCAAACATAATTTTGATGAAACAATTTTAAAGACCAATCTTGAGGCTGTCAAAGAAATCGCCTACCAGATCAGACTTCGAAACTCCGGCGGGATCATTATTATAGACTTCATTGACATGAAAAAAGAGCAGCACAAGGACAAGGTCATGGCCCATATGAACGAAGCCATGAAAAAAGATAAAAGCCAGACCAATGTCCTGCCCTTAACCGAACTGGGCCTGGTTCAGATGACCCGTAAAAGAATTCGACGTAACTTGACCCGCACCCTTTGTAAATCCTGCTTTTATTGTAACGGGGACGGACATCTTCTGTCTGGAAAATCCATCTGCCATAAAATTTATCGGGATCTTGTTGCTGAAGCCGGAGATATTATGGGTAATCGCTTTACGGTTAAGGTGCATCCTGAAATTGCGCAATTGCTTCACGGCCGGGAAAAACATTTGATATCTTCCCTTGAGAAGCAGTTCTCAAAGCCCATTGCCATATACCCGGAACCCGATTATCATATTGAAGAATACCACATCTTTGAATCCTTGGTGAAGTAGTCTGTTTCGATTATTACAGACCCGATAAATGACCAAATAAAAGACCTGATATATGGCCAAGTATCTGATCAGATAAAAGATATAGCAAAATAAAATAGATAACCATAGGGCTATCAAAAAATATTAAGGAGACGTTCATGTCAAAAATTCAAATGAAAACGCCGATAGTTGAGTTGGATGGCGATGAGATGACAAGGGTTTTATGGCCCATCATAAAAAAAAAGCTTATTGAACCCTTTGTGGACCTGAAGACTGAATATTATGATTTGGGGATTAAAAAACGGGATGAAACCTGCGATCAGATCACGGTGGATGCTGCCAACGCCATCAAAAAATACGGAGTCGGCGTAAAAAATGCAACCATTACGCCCAACCAGGAAAGGGTGGACGAGTATGATCTTAAGGCACAATGGAAAAGCCCAAACGGCACTATTCGTGCCATGCTGGACGGTACTGTTTTTAGAAAACCCATCCTGGTGAATAATATCACGCCTGCTGTAAAATCCTGGAAAAAACCCATCGTGGTCGGCAGGCATGCCTATGGTGATGTATATAAAAATGCAGAGATAAAAGCGAAAACAGCTGGTAAAGCTGAAATCGTTTTTACAGATAAAGATGGCAATGAAACCAGGGAAACCATTATGGAACTTGCGGGTCCGGGCATAATCCAGGGAATGCACAATACCGATGCTTCGATTTCAAGCTTTGCGCGGGCCTGTTTTAAATATGCCCTTGATGAAAGAATAGATTGCTGGTTTGCCACAAAAGATACAATTTCCAAAAGATATGATCAGACATTTAAACTTATTTTTGAAAATATTTTTGAAAAAGAATACAAAACCAAGTTTGAAGCCGTTGGCATTTCTTTTTTCTATACGCTTATCGATGATGTGGTTGCAAGAATGATGAAGACGGAAGGGGGTATGCTCTGGGCCTGTAAAAACTATGACGGGGATGTCATGAGTGACATGGTGGCCTCGGCTTTTGGATCACTTGCCATGATGTCATCGGTTCTGGTATCACCCCATGGATATTTTGAATATGAAGCTGCCCATGGAACGGTTCAGCGTCATTATTACAAACATCTCAAGGGAGAAAAAACTTCCACCAACGCCGTGGCATTGATCTTTGCCTGGACAGGCGCTCTGAGAAAACGAGGCGAGTTGGATAACCTTGCAGATCTGTCGGATTTTGCAGATCGGCTTGAAAAAACAGTCATTGATACAATAGAAGACGGTTTTATGACAGGGGATCTGGCATCGATCTGTAAACCGGCTGCAAAAGAGGTGTTGGACTCCGCACAGTTTCTGGATCTTCTGGCCAAAAGACTGGCAGATTAATTTAATAATAAGTTCAGGATGGGTCGTGATATATTCGGCTGAACCATACTGAACGTTTTTTGCCTGGAGAGGCAAACCTCTACAATTGCTGACTCTGTAACGGCAGAGGGAATCCCTGTTCCCCAGCCACCTTATACTTGCTCAAAACATATGGCGCCAAACTTGACGCCTCCTTACAAAATCTCTACAATAATGGCATCGATAGGCAATAAGGAGAATATAATGCAAACAACAATATCAAGCAAATATCAAGTAGTCATTCCCAAACCGGTTAGAGAGCGCCTAAATCTCAAGCCGAAGCAAAAGCTGACAGTCATAGAAAAGGACAGGATGCTCATCCTCATACCCCAGGCCTCTCTTGATGACTTACGAGGTATAGCCGCCGGTGCCAAGACCGATGGCTACCGGGACAAGAAGGATCGCTTCTGATGGTTATTGTTGATTCTTGCGGCTGGCTGGAATGGTTTACCGACGGGGAATTGGCCGATAAGTATAAAGGTTATCTTGCAAACCGTGATAAACTCCTGATACCTGCAATCATTATCTACGAGGTTTATAAGGTGCTTAAAAGAGAGACCACCGAAGAAAAGGCGCTGCTAGCTGTCGGATATATGAAAAACTCTTTGGTAATTTTGCTCGATGAGACTCTTGCCATTTCAGCTGCCGATATAGCTCTACAGGAAAAATTAGCCATGGCCGACGCCATCATAATAGCTGTATCGCGAGTCCATAATTGCAGTATAATTTCTTCGGATTCGGATCTTAAAGATCAACCCAATGTGACCTACATTACGAAAAAATCTTAAAGCATTTAAGTTGGTTAAAGCCTTTTTTTACAATGAATAGAGTACAGGGTGATTTCACGCCATTGAATATGATTCATTATAATAATAAGTTATACATAAAACTGGACAAGCAAGCAAAAACATGTAATAAAGCCAAGGTGACTAACATATACAGGGGCTTATTGCATGGA
>JAKIUJ010000310.1 GCA_021647625.1 Desulfobacula sp. | reverse complement strand
CGATCAGTTTATTGATAAGGAATGTGCTCTCGCGCATGTCCTGTTCGCTGAATGGGCCAAACCAGGCGGCAATTTCGTTGAAATTGTCGTTGAATTGCTGTTTATCATTGTTCTCCAGCATATCAAGATGGGAAGCCATGGAAGAGACATAATCTTTTAAAAGGTTTCTTCGGTTTGGTGAGGCAAAAATAATCTCAGAATAAAGATGAGCATCCTGGGCAAAAAGCCTGCCCACCATACCAAGTTCCAGGCGGTAAATCGGGCTTGAAAATTCAAGCGTTCTTTCAAGCTGAATCTGTTTTTCATATAAAAATCGTCCAAAGCAGAAGGTGGCAAAATGGCGCAGGGCCTGGACAATCTCCATTACCTCGTCATGTTCTTGGGCGCTTGCTTCAATAATTACAGCATCCCAGACAGAGAGCTGATCCAAAAGCCATTGGCAGCCTTTATTGTCTCTTCCAGGGCAGATGACTATGATTTGCTTATCCAGAGAACCTGTGGTGGGGCCGAAAATCGGGTGAAGGCCAAGCACAGGCCCACAATGGGCCTTTAGCATGACGTCTACGGGGCCGGCTTTAATACTGGTTAAATCCGCAAGCACGGTTTCGGGGGGCAGATGAACAGCTATTTTATCAATCACCTTAGGTGTAATCTCAATGGGCACAGACACCAGGCAAAGGTCAATATCAGCACAGAGGGCAGCGGCGTTGTCCCAATCATTTTCACCCAGAATCCTTACGACGTATCCTGATTTTTGGAAAAGAGAAGCAAAGAATTGTCCCATCTGACCGTCTCCGCCAACGATCAACACCTTGCCATGCCTCAAGATACATTTGTATTTCATTTGTCCGGCTTGCCGGTCCCTGGACTGTCTTAAGATTACCCGGTATATATCTTCCATGAAATCCGGATCAAGATCGGCTTTTTGAGCCTGGGATCTCAGCCTTGAAATTAAATCTTCTTCTCTGGCCGGATGATATACCGGGATATGATGTTTTTTCTTTAAGGTAACAACTTTTTCGACCTGGGCCTGGCGTTTTTCAAGGAGAGACAGAACTTGAGCATCAATCCGGTCTATCTTTTTTCTCAAAGAAATTACTTCGGTTTCAAAAGTTAATGTATGATCTGTCATTTTTCCTCATATTGATAATGCCCATGGTCTCAAAAAACGAAATATCATCATACCCTGTTAATTTCAAGGGGTGGCTGCAATTTAAACAGGGCTCACTCAAAAAATAAAATACCTGGGAACGCGGTTTTTATATGCAAGATAATTTTTGCCATGGAGATTTATCAAAAACGTTTCTTCTTTGCGTATCATTTGATGTATAAGGATAAATCCGATGATTGCCAATCCCAATAACAATATATTTTGCAAAAGCGCCGTATATGCAAGAAACATTAGAAAATAAGATACAAAATAAGGATTGCGGGTAAATCTGTAAATACCTGTTGTAACCAGTTTCGTCTTCTGATTCTCTACTACACCGACCCGCCAGGAATCTTTTAAATGAATCAGTGATGTAGCAGAAATTCCAAGGTTAAGCAGGAGAAGCAAAAGGCCGGCACCAGTTGAAACCCACGTATTTACAAGTTCAAATGTCGCAAATGGTTGTGTTTTAAGGCCAAAATAAAATGAAAGGGCAATAAATCCTGCAAAAAAGATAATAGAGATATTGGCTTCTTTGTTATGGCCCCGAATTTGTTTTCCTGTTTTTTTGGCAAGCAAAATATTTTTAGTCACAAACATGCCTTGAAACAGAATTTGATGAACAAGCAAAATTATCCAGATTTTAATCATTATGTTATATCCTTGTTATTCAGGTTCTTTGATCCGGTCATGGTCGTCCTGTGATTTCAACTGCCATGGCCATAAGTGATGATAACGACAATTAAAGTTGCTTTTTCGTTTTTTTATATGCTTTCATTGATTTTAATTAAGATATCTGCAAAATTTGCGGCTTCATCGGGTTCGAGTCCACTTAAAATATCTTCGGCAAGTTTTATATGACAGGCATGATGTTCTTTGTGTACTGCATCGCCTTTTTGAGTAAGATTAATGTTGAATCCTCGTCCATCTCTGGGATCTTTTTCTCTATAGACAAATCCGGATTTTTCCAGCCGGTCAATCATCACTGTCAATGTGCCGGTTGTGACACTAAGTTTTTTGGCCAGTGATTTCATTCTGATGGATCCTGTGCTGCCAACAATATCAATGGTGTGATTTTGCTGGGGAGAAAGCCCGGTGTCCTTGGCAACTGCATGCTCCCGGGAAAAAAGTTTTTCATAAAACCGGATGATGGATTCACTGAATTGGTCAAGATCTGATCTTTTCATAAATGCCTTATCTGTAAATTAAATCATTTAGTTTGCTGGTCCAACTATAAAGCAATCTATTTTGATTATCAAACTAAATAATTAAATTTAAAAGAATGCCTGAAAGGATACATTGTGCAATCAAGTTAAATGGTCTATATTAATTTAAAATTCTAACGCGATGAATATTTCGCATAACCGTTGGATACTGCTATGAAAATACTGGACCAAATTATCAAGAGGATCAAAAACCTATCTTTCGAAAAACAGGAAAAGCTGCTTGATATCTTAAAAGAATGGCAACAGGGGAAAGAGCGGGAGTTTAAACGGCTCAATCGCAGAAGTGAAGTTGCTGTTGCAGGTACCAATCGCGTCATTCAAACCGATATGAGAGATATCAGCGGCAGTGGGGTTTATATCAATACATCCGGTAAATTTGCAATGGATGAACGTGTCCGGGTAGTGTTCACAGTCCCTGATTTTGAAAAACCATTCAAACTGCAAGGTAAAATTGTTCGGGTAGAACAACAAGGCATGGCCATTAAATTTGAGGATATCACACCTTATTTCAAAACTATTCTGGATGATGCGATTTGGAAGAATCAATCTGAGTATAAAAATTCGTCCAAATAAAGAGTACGTAGTGGC
>JAKIUJ010000080.1 GCA_021647625.1 Desulfobacula sp. | reverse complement strand
TATCATGCCCGGTAACATTCATAAAAAAGGAAATATAGGGGTAGTTTCAAGATCAGGGACGCTTACTTATGAGGTAGTTGATCAACTGACAAAACTTGATATGGGACAGTCTACATGCATCGGTATCGGCGGCGATCCTGTGAATGGAACTAATTTTATAGATGTACTTTCGGCCTTTGAAAAAGATGACGAGACCCAAGGGATCGTCATGGTCGGAGAAATTGGCGGAAGTGCAGAAGAAGAAGCAGCAATATATATAAAAGAAAACCTTACAAAACCGGTTGTCGGCTTTATTGCAGGCCTTACCGCTCCTCCCGGCAGAAGGATGGGACATGCCGGGGCCATTATTTCAGGTTCCAGCGGTACAGGTGCAGCAAAAATTGCAGCCTTCAAAGACAATGGAATTCATGTCTGCGAGAACCTAGGGCTCATTGGTCAGATTTGTAAGGATGTTTTCTAATGCATCAATAAAATTTGATATTTTATAGGTGCATTTACATAACCTAAAGGAGGTTAACAACAATTGGATAGCTATATAATAGAATCAAATAAGAAAAAGAGCAGGCTGCCGGCAAGGCTTGATTTTGCCCAAAGCGGCACAGGTCTGATACTGGGTCTGTTCATGTGGGTTCACATGATGCTTATCGGCAGTATTATTCTGGGCAAAGGCTCGTTTAATTTTGTGGCAAAAACAATGGAACTGGCATTTTTGTCAGAAACCGGACATGGATTTCCCATTGCTGTATTTTTTGCCGTACTAACCATATTCACCCTTTTTATCACCCATGCCCTGCTGGGCGTTCGAAAGTTTCCTATTTCCTGGAAACAGCATCGGATTATGAGGGATCAGATGCAGATGATGAACCATACAGATACCAATCTCTGGTATGTCCAGGTGATCACCGGGTTTATCATGTTTTTTGCAGGATCGGTTCACCTTTACATCATGATGACCAATCCGGGAAGTATCGGACCCTATATGTCTGCTGACAGAATTGTATCCGGGAATATGTGGCCGCTTTATCTTGTCCTTCTCATTTGTGTGGAGCTTCACGGTACGATCGGACTATACCGGTTGTGCATGAAATGGGGTTGGTTCGCAGGCAAGGATGCCAAAAAATCTCGTCAGGCATTGAAGAAATTTAAAAATCGCGCAACCATTTTCTTTATGACCGTCGGTATCTTAGCATTATTGGTCTTCATCGTCATCGGTATTAACCACCGGGATAAAGTCGGTGAGAGGTATGGCAGTTATGTAGCAGTTGAGCAGGTTGAGCAGGTTGAGCAGGTTCAAACGGATACTGCTATAGCTGTTCCGGCAGAACCACAGGTTCCGGTAGTAGAAGGCACTTTGGAATCAGAACAAGCCCATGAACCGGAAATCGTTCAAGAAGTTGAAGTAACACATGAATAAGGGGAACTCTCAATGAAAGTCATATATACGGATTCACTTGTAATCGGCGGAGGCCTGGCAGGACTTAGAGTTGCCATTGCAGCTATGCAGAGAGGCTATGATACTATTATCCTTTCTCTTGTGCCTGCAAAAAGATCTCATTCTGCAGCAGCCCAGGGTGGCATGCAGGCAAGTCTTGGTGCAACTATAAAAGGCGAAGGCGATGATGAAGAAATTCATTTTGCAGATACGGTAAAAGGAAGCGACTGGGGATGTGATCAGGATGTCGCCAGAATGTTCGTTAATACTTCTCCCAAAGCCATACGGCAGTTATCCGCCTGGGGCGTACCCTGGTCAAGGGTCAGGCGCGGAGACAGAGAAGTTGTGATTAATGGTGAAAAAGTCATCATAACGGAAAAAGATGAGGCCCATGGTTTGATTACAGCCAGAGATTTTGGCGGTACAAAAAAATGGCGAACCTGTTATACCTCTGACGGAGCAGGTCATACCATGCTCTATGCCATGGATAATAAGGCTATCCAGATGGGTATTCCGATTCACGAAAGAAAAGAAGCCATTGCCCTGATTCATGAAGACGGTGTCTGTCATGGTGCCATTGTAAGGGATCTTATCTCAGGTGAGCTCATTGCCTATGTGGCAAAAGCAACCACCATTGCCACCGGCGGGTATGGACGGCTTTATTCCATCACTACCAACGCCATTATTTCCGAAGGGATCGGCAATGCCATTGCCCTTGAAACCGGAATTGCAGCACTTGGAAATATGGAAGCGGTTCAGTTTCATCCAACCGCCATTGTTCCGGTTGGTATTTTGACCACTGAAGGATGCCGAGGTGACGGCGGACTTCTTCTTGATAAGGACGGGTACCGGTTTATGCCGGACTATGAACCTGGAAAAAAAGAGCTGGCATCAAGGGATGTTGTCTCTCGCAGAATGACCGAACATATGAGAAAAGGCAAAGGTGTTCCATCCCGTTACGGCGATCATCTATGGCTGGATATTACACTGCTCGGCCGCAAGCATATAGAAAAGAATTTGAGAGAAGTTAAAGAAATTTGTGAATACTTTTTAGGTATTGATCCGGTTGAAGAATATATCCCGGTCAGACCCACCCAGCATTACTCCATGGGTGGCATCAGGACCAAACCCACCGGGGAAAGTCCGACACTCAAGGGCCTTTTCTCTGCCGGTGAAGCCGCTTGCTGGGATATGCACGGATTTAACCGACTGGGGGGTAACTCTGTTGCTGAAACCGTTGTGGCCGGTATGATCGTTGGTGAGTTTGTGGCGGATTATTGTGCAGCAAATGCATTAAATGTGAGTACATCCACTATCCAGCGTTTCATGAAACAGGAAGAAAAGAAAATTACCGACTTGCTTGTCAGAGATTTTGGTGAAAACCCGTTCCAATTAAAAGCTGAAATGCAGAAAATCATGATGGATAAGGTGGGTATATTCAGGAATGGTGAAGATTTGAGCCAGGCTGTGGAAGAATTAAAAGTACTCAACCGGAGAGCCAAAAAGATTGCTTTGAGAAACAGGATCAGTTCATCAAACCCGGAACTTGTGGAAGCGATTCGTGTACCTAAAATGATAAAACTTGCCCAATGCGTTGCCTATGGTGCCCTGTTGAGAACCGAAAGCCGCGGCGCCCATGCAAGGGAAGATTTCCCTGAAAGAAATGACAGAGACTGGTTGAAAAGAACGCTGACCACCTGGAAAGATGATTCTGCTGATATGCCTGAAGTCTTTTATGAAGATCTGGATGTCATGAAAATGGAAATGCCGCCGGGATCAAGGGGGTATGGTGTGGACAATACTGTGCATCATCCGGACACCGTCAAACGGGAACTGGAAATTGAAGAAATCAAAAAAGCCAACCCGGGAGCCGACAGGTTTGAACTGCAGGAACTGCTTAATCCAATCCCGATTCCGGAAAAATTTAAAGGTAAAAATGAGCGTATAGGCAGGGGGTTTAAATAATGAGTGATCAGGAAAGAGTTTTAAAATTTCAAATCTTTAGATACAATCCCCTCAAAAAGGGTGACAAGCCTCGTATGGTAACCTATGAGGTCACAGAAGCCCCGGGGATGACGATTTTTATCGCGCTAAACGATATCCGCGAACAGCAGGATCCGTCCATACAATTTGATTTTGTCTGCAGGGCCGGTATCTGCGGTTCCTGTGCAATGGTGGTTAACGGGCAGCCGACCCTTGCCTGCCGGACCCTTACATCACTATATGAAGATGGTGAGATCAAACTATTACCTTTGCCTGGATTTGAACTCATTGGTGACCTTTCAGTGAATACGGGAAAATTCATGCGGGCCATGTCCGAAAGAGTTGAATCCTGGATTCATGATACGCGTGCAGATGATGTCAATTATGAAAAACTGGAAGAAAGAATGGACCCGGATGTGGCAGACGAGATCTACGAGCTTGAACGTTGTGTGGAATGCGGATGCTGTGTGTCTGCCTGTGCCACAAAAAGGATGCGGCCTGATTTTCTGTCTGCTGTCGGGTTTATGCGGCTGGCAAGATTCGCTCTGGACCCACGGGATAAAAGAACGGATGATGAGTTCTATGAAATCATGGGGGATGATGACGGGGTATTCGGCTGCATGACACTTTTGGGATGTGAAGATTATTGTCCCAAGGATCTGCCGCACCAGACCCAGATTGCGTATTTGCGTCGCAAAATGGTTCTTATACGTTAATCACAGGTCTATAGCAGACAATACATAAAAAAACACCACTTCATCAGGCAGTGGGGCTATAAATGTTCACTGCCTGTTGAGTCTTAAAGGAAAATTATAATGAGTGAATTTAAGTTTGAAACCATGTTTCCGCTGGGCGAGGATACTACGGAATACAGGCTTGTTGCAAAAGAATATATCCGGGTGAAAGAGTTTGAAGGCAGAGAGGTTTTAATGGTGGAACCCGAAGCCTTGACGCTTCTTTCCACCCAGGCATTTAAGGATGTGGCCCATCTTTACCGGTCAGGGCATCTTGAAAAATTGAAAAAGATCATTGATGACCCGCAAAGTTCGGATAATGACCGGTATGTGGCCCTGGAACTTCTTAAAAATGCAGCCATTGCATCTCAAAAAGTGTATCCCATGTGCCAGGATACTGGAACTGCCATTGTCATGGGCAAAAAAGGCCAGCAGGTCTGGACCTGGACAGATGACGAAGAAGAATTGTCCAAAGGCGCATTCAATGCATATACACAAAATAATTTAAGGTATTCCCAGAATGCACCCTTGACCATGTACAAAGAGGCCAATACCAAAACAAATTTGCCGGCCCAGATTGATATCGCATCCATCCAGGGAGAGGCATATAAGTTTTTGTTCATGGCCAAAGGCGGCGGATCGGCAAATAAAACCACCCTTTTCCAGATGACCAAAGCGGTTTTAAATTCTGAAGAGACCCTGATCGATTTTATGCTGGAAAAAATGAAAGGTCTGGGCACGGCAGCCTGTCCTCCCTATCATATCGCCTTTGTCATTGGTGGTACGTCTGCCGAGCAAAATCTTAAGGCAGTGAAACTTGCATCGGCCCGATATCTGGATACACTTCCCACAACAGGCAGTGATACCGCCCATGCATTCAGAGATATTGAGATAGAAGATAAAGTATTGGCACGATCTCATAAATTGGGTCTGGGTGCCCAGTTTGGCGGTAAGCATTTTGCACTTGATATCCGGGTGATTCGTCTGCCAAGACATGGCGCATCCTGCCCCATTGGTCTTGGTGTGTCCTGTTCAGCAGATCGCCAGATTAAGGGTAAGATTACACGGGACGGTATTTTCCTTGAACAATTGGAAGAAAATCCATCCCGGTACCTGCCCGAAAAAGAACCGGAAATGAAAGAAGCGATTCCAGTGGATTTGAACAAACCCATGGATGAGATCCGGGCTGAATTATCCAACTATCCGGTCTCCACAAGATTGTCCCTTTCCGGGAAGATTATTGTGGCAAGAGATATCGCCCATGCCAAGTTCATGGAACGATTTGAAGCAGGAGAGGGGCTGCCCGAATACCTGAAAAATCATATTATCTATTATGCGGGCCCTGCCAAAACACCAAAAGGCGAAGCCTCGGGATCATTTGGGCCTACGACTGCCGGCAGAATGGACCCCTATGTCCCTGTTTTTCAAAAAGAGGGCGCATCTATGATCATGCTGGCCAAGGGAAACAGAACCCGGCAGGTCACGGATGCCTGCAAAGCATACGGTGGATTCTATCTTGGCTCTCCAGGCGGCCCTGCTGCCCGTCTGGGTAAGGATTTTATCAAAAAAGTAGAACTGGTGGAATACAAAGAATTGGGAATGGAGGCGGTGTATATGATCACTGTTGAAAATTTCCCAGCCTTTATTATTGTTGACGATAAAGGCAATGATTTTTATGCAGATCTCTTATAGTTTCCCCTTTTAACTTTCTGTGAAATGCACGGATCAAAAAATTAAGGAAGGGCTATGATCTCACAAATTTTACCTGGAAACGTAAATACAAAATTCTTGCAATATTTATACAAGTCTTTTCTGGTTGTGTTGTTTGTATTGATTATCTCTTCATTTGCATGCGGTAAAGAAATTTTTACAATTAATACCGCTGATAAACCACCCTATTCAACTGAATTTAACACTGGTATTTATGATCAAATCATACAGGGTATGTTTAAAAATATCGGGGTTAAGATACAGATTAACCACTTGACGTCGGCCAGATCAATTGAAAATGTAAGTGTGGGTTTTGATGATGGTGAGTATGCCAGAATTGCCGGTTTGTCTAATCAATACGAAAATTTAAGAATAGTCAATGAGAAATTAATTGATTTCGCTTTTACAGCTTTTTCTAAAGATTCATCTATTAGAATTGAAAATTGGGGCAGTCTTAAAGACTATCATGTGGCTTTCATTCGTGGATGGAAAATATATGAAAAAAATGTAAAAGTTTCAAAATCAAAAATTTTCGTTGCCTCGGAAAAAGAATTGTTCCAACTTGTTGAAAAAAACAGGGTGGATATCGTATTATATGAGTTGCTTCGCGGTTTTGATTTTATGAAAAAACAAAAGATCAAGGGGATAGTCAATTTAAACAACCCTTTGTCCGTTCGGAGTATGTTTTTATATGTCAATAAAAAGCATGGCGGACTCGTCCCTCAATTAGAGAATGAATTGAGAACAATGAAAACAAATGGTGAATACAACAAAATTATCAACTCCTTTTTGAAATGATGAACCATGAAATTTATCAGTCTTAAGTATAAACTTTTGTGCTATTCAATAATTGTATCGTTTATTCTCACCGTCTTTATATCAATCATAGAGATTAATTATGATATCCGCATGTTTAAAGTTGATCTTAATGATGAATTATCACACTTTGAAAAAGATCATAGCGAGTTTTTGTCTTCTAAAGTTTGGGAATTGGATTATGCCTCGGTAAAACGATCAGCTGCAAATGAAGTGGAAAACCAGATTATAGATAAAATAACAATAACAGATATCCAGGGGCGTATTATTGCTGACACAGGAATCAAACTCAAGGATTTTTCCCTCAAGCAAAACTTTGATCTGGTATATTTTCATAATGGTAAAAAAAATATTATCGGTCATGTGTTTATTGGCGGTAACATACCCGATATGTATGAAGCAATAAATGAAAGGTGGCAGTCTCTTTTTATTATTAACGGGATTTTGATTGTTATTATCTTTTTCTTTTTTTATGCTTTGTTTTATCGAAATGTTCTAAGCCGTTTAATTGATATTACAGGCTTTACCAATCAAATTGATCTGCATTCTGAGAAAGACCTTAAAATTTACCAGGTTGGTTCAAAAAAAATATCGGATGAGATGACGCTGCTGGCGGAGTCTTTTAATAATCTGATTCAACGCATTAAAAAAGAATTCGCAATAAGAAAAAATATTGAAGCAACGCTTGAAAAGAAAAACAAAGAATTGGGAAAAGTATTAGAGGAGCGCTATATCATTGAATCTTCTTTGATTCAAAGTGAGGAACGGTACAGGGCGCTTATTGAAGATGCTCCGGACCTTCGTTATCGGACAGGCATGGAAGGTAAGGTTACGTTTATATCGCAATCGGTCAAAAAGTACCTGGGCTATACTGTGGAAGAAGCAATGGGGATGGATATTGCAAACCAAGCATATGCAAAGCCTAAAGAAAGGGAAAAGTTTCTGGCAGAACTTCAGGAAAAAAATCAGGTTAATAATTATGAGGTGCAATTAAAGCGGAAGGACGGCACTATTTTCTGGGGTTCAACAAACGCTCATTTTTATAGAGGTAAGGATGATAAAATACTTGGAATAGAAGGCGTTACCAGGGATATTACTCAGATAAAACAGGCGGAAAAAGATTTTCAAACTATTGTTGAAAGTACCATCGGGATAATTGGCCATGATTATTTTGATAAAATTGTTGTACAAATATGTGAATGGCTTGATTGTGAATGTGCCATAGTTGGGGAAATCCATGATGGGAATACAGTCAGAACGATCTCAATGATCATGGACGGCCAATATGTCAAAAATTATTCATACCCATTAAAAGGCAGTCCCTGTGATGAGGCCGCGCAAAAATGTTATTGCGCTTATCCGAACAATGTAAGTTCCCTGTTCCCGGATGATGCAGATTTAAGAAAAATGAACGCGGTAGGTTATGTGGGCGCGGCGCTTGAAAACAGGGACGGTAGAGCTGTGGGAATCATATGTGGCATATCCCGTCGGGAAATGAATCTGCCTGGGCATACAAGGGATATATTAAAAGTGATTGCAGCCAAAGTGTCGGGTGAGATAGAACGGATACAAATTGAAAAAGAAAAAGACAAACTTGAATCAAAACTCCAGCAGTCTCAGCGGATGGAAACCATCGGGGTTTTAGCGGGTGGAATTGCACATGATTTTAATAATATGCTTTTTCCCATAGTCGGGCACACAGAAATGCTTTTAGAGAATACTCCCGAGGGCAGTCCCATCCGCGATAGCCTTGGCGAGATTTATACGAGTGCATTAAGGGCCAGGGATCTTGTAAAACAGATACTTACATTTTCCCGTCAAGAGAGTTGTGAATTAAAACTGATGAAAATGCAGCCTGTTATCGAGGAAGCATTAAAGCTTATCCGGTCGTCTATTCCTGCAACAATTGAGATCAAACAACATATCGACCCTGAATGTGGTGTGGTCAAAGCTGATCCCACACAAATCCATCAGGTTGTCATGAACCTTACCACCAATGCTTACCATGCCATGGAGGGAGTCGGAGGGGAACTGAGGGTAAGTCTTGCGGAAATTGAAATAAAAGAACAAGACGGGATATCCTTTGATGCAGCACCCGGTGCATATGCTTGTCTAAAAGTAGCTGACACAGGCAAAGGGATGAATGAGAAGTTGAAACAGAAAATTTTTGATCCTTTTTTTACCACCAAGGAAAAAGGCAAGGGAACAGGAATGGGGTTGTCAGTTGTACATGGTATAGTTAAAAGCATGGAGGGTACTATCCAAGTTTACAGCGAGCCTGGAAAAGGAACGGAATTCAAGGTTTATTTTCCAATAGAAAAAGGAAGTTTTGATACACAGCGCATCCAGCATCTTGCCTCATTACCGGGTGGGACAGAGCAAATCTTGCTTGTGGATGATGAAGAAGCAATTCTTACAATCGAAAAACAAATATTGAAGCGTTTGGGCTATCGGGTTATTTCACGCACCAGCAGCATTGATGCCCTTGAAGCGTTTCGTGCAGATCCGGCCAAATTTGACTTGGTCATAACCGATATGGCGATGCCGAATATGTCCGGAGATAAATTGTCGGCTGAATTGGTTAAAATACGAGCTGATATCCCCATATTACTCTGTACTGGATTCAGCGAAACCATGTCCGAAGAAAAAGCAGCATCCCTGGGAATTAAAGGCTTTTTATTCAAGCCGATTTCCATGAAGGATTTTTCCCAAAAGATTCATGAATTGCTTGGGAATGTTTCTAAATAATTTTTTGTCAAATCATACCATGTTTACATGGCGTTTACCTGTGGGAAAAATGGATGCAGGTGGCTTTGCGTGTCAAAATAGTGTATGTTAAATGTATGATCATAAGACAAAGTGTCCTGTGCGGTTCCTCCCAGGTCAACAAGGAATGTTTTTATTCAAATGGATCGGTTCTATAAAATTGTCAAGCCTCTTTTATTTTTAATTGTTATATTCAATAGTGTTGTTTTGGACATCTGTGCCAAAGAAGTGGTCATTGGGGTAGGCCATACCCGCCGGCCTTATATTATCAAAGAAACAGACTCTGGTGTAGAAATAGATGTGATAAGAGCGGCCTTCTCTCAACAGGGCTATATGGTTAATTTCAGGTATCTGACAAATACACGTTTGGGGTTTTTTCTTAAAAAACAAAAAGTTGATGGAATTCTTATGAACAAAGCATATGATGTTAAAAAAAATCTTGACATTGATGCTTTTTATTCAAATGTGCACATCACCTACCACAATTATGCGATTTCCCTTTTCAAAAATCATTTTTCTATTTTTCGCGTCAATGATTTAGCCGATAAAAATGTTATCGGATTCCAGGACGCCCATAAATATCTTGGACCTGAATTTGCGAATATGGCAGGTCAAAATCCTAATTACATGGAGAAACCGGAACAGTTGACCCAGGTTTATTGGCTTTTTTTGAACCGAACACAGGTGGTGGTCGCAGACAAATTGATTTTCATGTATCATCGTAAAAATGCATTAAAAGAGGGCAGATTTGACGTGACTGATCCTGTGAGGTTCCATAATATTTTTCCGCCCAGCCAGATACATGGTGTTTTTTTGGACAGGCAAATTCGGGATAACTTAAATAAAGGATTGAAAAAAATTCGTGCAACAGGTTTATATGATAAAATTTTAAAAAAATACAACCAGCAATTAAAACCAAAGTGAAAATTTACATGCCATTTCACACCCACAAAGAAAAAATAATTCATGTAAAAAACTCTTTAGCGACCAAGCTTTTGACGGCGGTATTTTCCATCTATATTATTTTGGCGGTGGCACTAACCGCCATACATATGGCTGCTGAATATTATCAGACAAAACAAGATATCCTCAAAGAGCTCAAAGCATTACAAAAGACCTATGAATCAAGTTTGGCCCATGTGATCTGGGATGGTGACATAGAACAGCTTCATGTGATGGTCAAGGGTATTAATGAAAGCCCGCTTATCATCGGTGTGAAAATCAATGCCGATATGCTTGAAGAGTTCAGTCAGGGCCTGGTAATCAATTCAAATTCTGATCCTGTTTTTTCCGGGCCCGGTAATAATCAAGAACAAAAAAAAGCATTAAAGCTTACAGACGTATTGGAGTATGAATTCCCCATTGTTTTTATAAGTCCCTCGGAAAAAGAACAGGTTGGGAAAATGACATTCTATTACAGCTCAGATATGGTGTTTGAAAAAGTCAAAATGGGCTTTTTATTTATTATAGTTAATTCGGTTATAAAAACCATTATTTTATGGATTCTTTTTATATGGATATTTCGCAAATTGTTAAGCCGTCCTTTAAGTCAACTGACCATGGCAATAAAAAAGCTTAGGCTGGATGATTTGAAAAACTCAAAAATTGAAATAAAAACATCCGGGCGAAATGAATTAAAAGTCCTGGAAGACTCGTTTAATTCAATGATTCAAAACCTTCATTTCTATATGGAAAAAAATAAACAGACCGAAGAATACCTGAGGGAATCCGAGGAAAAATTCAGGGGGATTTTTGAAAATTCCATTGAGGGTATTTTTCAAATAGATTCACAATGGAAGCTGATCATTGCCAATCCTTCCCTTGCTGCCATCATGGGGTATGAAAACCCGGGGCAACTCATGTCAGAAGGGGTTTTTCTTGGAAAACAAGTATATACGGATCAGGAAAAACGCAGGGGATTACTACGCAGGCTGAAAAAAGAAGGCAGGGTCAGCGATTTTGAAATCCAGGTCCAGAAAAAGGATAACACCCTGATATGGATATCATTAAATATATGGACTATTATTTCGGAAAAAGGCAAAGCATCAATAATGGAAGGTACACTCTTAGACATTACCGACCGCCAAAGGACAAAGGAGATCATGATTCAGACTGAGAAAATGATTTCAGTGGGGGGACTTGCCGCAGGCATGGCTCATGAAATAAACAATCCCCTTGCCGGCATGATGCAGAATGCACAGGTAATATACAATCGCCTGACAAAAAAATTGGATGCAAATGAAAAAGTTGCAAAGAAAGTTGGTACCAGTATGGGGGTAATAAAAGCCTATATGGAACAACGCAATATTTTAAGACAGCTCAAATCAATCAATGAGGCAGGCAGCCATGCGGCAAAAATCGTAGCGAATATGCTTAGTTTTGCCAGAAAAAGTAATTCTGTAAAACAGAAACATCATCTTGATGGCGTGATCGAAAAAACATTGGAACTGGCTCAAAATGATTATGACTTGAAAAAGAGATATGATTTCAGACAGATCGAAATTATACGGGAATTTGATCCGGATCTCCCGGCGGTTCTTTGCGAGGAAAGCAAAATTCAACAAGTTATTTTCAATATTTTTAAAAATGCAGCAGAAGCTATAGACGAGATAAAAAGAAAAAAAAGAAAACCAAAACTGATTATACGTCTGTTAAAAGATAAAGACACGGCTCGTATTGAAATTGAAGACAATGGGCCTGGAATGGATGAAAATATACGTAACAGAATTTTTGAACCTTTTTTTACAACCAAGGCGGTAGATAAAGGTACAGGTCTTGGGCTCTCGGTATCTTATTATATTATTATGGAGGACCATAAAGGCCAGATGAGCGTTGAATCCACTTTGGGCAAAGGGACAAAATTCATTATCCGGCTTCCGGCCGCTCTTCATGAAACAAAATGAAAACCATCCGAAATTTGATATCGGGCCTGAACCCTAACGATAGCGATTAATGATTTCCTGGTATTGTCCTTTTTCCCTAATATATTTTAAGCCTGCATTAAAATCATCTCTGATCTGCTGTTTTTTAAAATTAACCTGGAATTTTGTTTTGGTATCAAAGATTTTGTGATAAACAAGCTCCTCTGATGTATCAATCCGGGTTGAAAGCTGTTTTGAAAACCATTTAAAGATGGCTTCATCAATAACAATTACCCTGTCTCCCCTTCCTTTCCAGAAGGATTCCACCTGTTTTGCCTGTACCGGAATTTCCTTATATTTTTTTTTATATGGAGCTGTTACATCCGGGGAAAACAAGGCCTTGAATTCTTCTCCTAAATCCTTGTATGCATTCTGCCATGTGAAAATATTTTTACCTTTTAACTCCGATATACTGTTAATTGTTAATTTTGCTTTTTTTTTAGTGATTGCAAAATTTTTAAAGGCAATAAAATCATCTGAATAGAATGTTCCATCCTCTGTTTTTCGCACGGCAGCCGCCCCATCGGCACCCATCTTTGATACTGCGATCTGCAAGCGTTTATAGGAATATTGTTTGATCTTAAATGTATGTCCTTTATATTTGAGCGCTTCTTTAACAATGTCAATCTCCAATCCTTTTGTACCCTTGTTAATAACAAATGGCGGAATATCGTATGAGAAGGCTATAACCAACTCTTTTGAAAGGGAAAAAGCGGGATTAAAACATACCGTTAACACTGTCAGCATTATTAATGAGGCAAGTTTGTACATTATTCTCCATTTTTTTTTTGGGAGTTGCCTGTCTGGTGCTTGGGAATAAAAACCAATTGGCACTAATTTCAGATAGAATATCATATTTTTGTTAATCCTGTAAGCGTGTATTCAATCTGATCTAATAATCTTGTTATTTGGTCTTTGAAATTTCCAAACTGCTCTTGCGCTCGAATGTCTGTATGATACCTTAATAGATGTTTGTATGAAATCAAAGGAGAATTACAGTGAAAACAAGAATTGAAACCGATACCATGGGAGATGTTGAGGTTCCTATCGGTAAATACTGGGGGGCACAGACCCAGCGGTCGTTAGAGAATTTTAAAATCGGAAATCAAAAGATGCCTATTCCCATTATCAGGGCATTTGGGGTGCTGAAAAAAGCCTGTGCCATGGTAAATTACGATCTTGGGGTGCTGAAAGAAGAAAAAAAAGAGATCATAATCAGTGTGTGTGATGAAATTATTAAAGGGAAGCTTGATGACCATTTCCCTCTGGTGGTCTGGCAGACCGGTTCCGGGACCCAGACCAATATGAATGTAAACGAGGTTATTGCCAATCGGTGCCATGTGCTTTTAGGCAACACGCTTGGAAAAGGAGAGCGCTTGATTCATCCCAATGATGATGTGAATTGTTCTCAATCTTCCAATGACACGTTCCCAACCGCAATGAATATTGCTGCATTCAGTATGCTGACAGAACATACCCTGCCCGATTTAAATGGTCTGGTGCAGGCGTTAAAGGCCAAGGCCTATGAGTTCGGGAATATTGTAAAGATAGGCCGAACCCATTTGATGGATGCCACACCATTAACCCTTGGTCAGGAATTTTCAGGTTATGTATCAATGCTGGGACACGGGATTAAAGCTTTGGAGTATTCAATGTTCCATTTGTCCGAGCTTGCCCTTGGCGGTACTGCCGTGGGAACCGGTTTGAATGCACCCAGAGATTTTGATGAAAAAACAGCGGATACTATTGTGAAATTGACGACATATCCGTTTTTGACGGCGTATAACAAGTTTGAGGCATTGGCAGCCCATGATGCTCTTGTTGCTTCCCATGGTGCGTTAAAGAGTGTGGCGGTGAGCCTCATGAAAATAGCCAACGATATTCGGTTTTTAGGCTCAGGCCCCCGTTGTGGTATTGGCGAGCTTGTTTTACCTGCCAATGAACCGGGTTCCTCCATCATGCCGGGCAAGGTGAATCCCACCCAGACAGTAGCTGTGACCATGGTTTGCGGCCAAATTTTAGGAAATGATGTGGCAATCAATGTGGGAGGCGCACAAGGTCATTTTGAACTCAATGTGTTCAAACCCATGATCATCCATAATTTTTTAGAATCGGCAAGGCTTATGGGTGATGCGGCAGTGTCCTTTAAAACCCATTGTGTGGAAGGGTTGACAGCAAATATCGAAGGTATTGAAAAACACCTTGAAAATTCTTTAATGCTGGTAACTGCATTGAGCCCGCATATCGGTTATGACAAATCGGCCCTGGTAGCTAAAAAGGCGCATAAGGATAATATGACCCTAAAAGAGGCTGCCGTAGCACTGGGCTTTGTTACAAATGAGCAATTTGATCAATGGGTTGATCCAAGGCAAATGGTTTAGCCGGATCGTAATTTTTGAGTGGCCCTGAGCCCGCAGCAGATAAAGATTTTACAATGGTGGTGTATCTTTTTTTATGAGTACATACAGGCGGCGTTCTCTCGGCTTTTTCGGGTCGCTTTTAAGTAGCATTCATATGTGCTCTGGTCGGTGTTGTAAGTCTGGTCGCAGTCGGTCATTTCGGAAACCAGGTGTTTTTGTTCTAAAACTGTACAATGATGGCCCAATGGTTTGTCTGAAGTATGTGTCATTTTGTTTGCCCCCGGTATTTATAATTTTTATTTTTGCCTGAATCGCATATTGTAAAACAAAGTTAGCTTATCCTTATTGTTTTAAATTAAGATAATCTCCTTTTGGGGACTTGTCAATATTTGCCTTGATGAAAAAATGAGCATATACTCTTTAAAATAATTGACCGTACTAAAAAGGAGGACTATTTTCATGGATCACAACGTCAGTGTGTTTAAACCATATCCTTTTAAAATAGGACAAAAGATTCGGATTGAAGGATCAAAAAGAGGGGGGGACTGGGAGGTTTTGGATGTCACCGAGACAAAGGTCACTCTCGGCTGCCCGATTTCAAAAAGAGAAGTAAACTGGGACAGGTTCTGTTACTATAGTGAAGATAGGAATATGCAATGGCCCGCTGATTAAATGCAATGGCCCGCTGATTAAATGCAATGGCCCGCTGATTAAATGCAATGACTCGCTGATTGAGATGTGTAATTAAAGGATGATAATATATGAAAGTGATACTTTTAATGGCGATCACGGCCGATGGAATGATTGCAAGGGATTCTTTGCAGCTTGTGGACTGGTCTGGAAAATCGGACAAACAGTATTTTGTGGATATCACCAAAAAAGCCGGTGTAATGATTATGGGATCAAAAACATTTGATACCATTGGGAGGGTGTTGCCGGAACGAAAGAATATTGTCATGACAAAAAATAAAAATCGCATAAGTCAGGATAAGAATTTAATATTTACTGCCCGAGATCCGGAAATAATTCTCGCAGATCTTGCAGATAAAGGATTTACATCAGCCATCCTGATCGGGGGTGCTGTGATAAATTCACTTTTCATGAAAAAGAATTTGGTGGATGAGGTGCACTTAACGGTCGTACCCATATTTTTTGGTGGCGGCCTGAATCTTTTTAATGAATCCTTGGATACCCGGATGCAATTGTTGGATGTCCAAAAGCTTGGACAAACCCATGTATTGTTAAAATACAAAATTAAAAAATAATGTTATTGACTGGAGACGTACATGCTGGACAAAAAAGATAGGGAACAGATAATTAAATTGATCAAACAGGAAGTCATTCCGGCGTTAGGATGTACTGAACCTGTTGCCGTGGCATTGGCAAGTGCACGATCTGCAGAAGAATTAACCCGGGTGCCTGAATCTATCCGTGTTTTTGTCAGTGGCAATATCTATAAAAACGGTATGGGGGTTGGTATTCCTGGGACCGGAATGACAGGCCTGCCCATTGCAGCGGTGCTTGGGGCTATTTGTGGCCGCTCTAAAGATGGACTTGAGGTGTTAAAACATGTCGATGAAATCCATCTTGAGGCAGCCAGAAAAATGGTGGAACAAAAAAAGGTAAGTGTTGAGATAAAAGAGGGGACGGATAAACTTTATATTGAAAGCATTTGCCAGGCATGTGACAAGACAGGTGAACATAGTTGCCGAACCATTATATCCCATCGTCATACCAATATTGTTTATGTGGAAAAAGATGGTAAGGCTGTTTATAAAAATGAATCCTCCGGTTCTGCTTTAAAAAAATCCTGCCTGCCCGTTGATCTGTCAGTGGCCAGGGCGTTTGAGTTCGCCGATGAAACCCCGATTGAAGAAATTACGTTCATCCTTGAAGGGGCAAGGCTGAATAAGGCCATATCAAAAGAGGGGATGACGGGAAAATACGGACTTAAGACAGGATTTACCATTCAAAAGAATATTACCAGAAAATATGTTCAGGATGACATTGTCTCCCATGCCATGTCGCTTACTGCGGCTGCATCAGATGCCAGAATGGATGGGTGTACCTTTCCTGTGATGAGCAATTCAGGCAGCGGGAACCAGGGTATTACCACTTTTTTACCGGTTGTTGCCGTGGCCCAAAAAACAGGAGCAAACCAGGAAAAACTGATTCGTGCCCTTATTTTAAGTAATTTGATGGCCATATATATCAAACAATTCGTGGGACAGCTGACCGCGCTCTGCGGTATACTCACTGCTGCCACCGGTGCCGCCTGCGGTGTATGCTATGTCCTGGGGGGGGCTCAAAATCAAATTAGCGGTACCATCAATAATATGGCGGCAAGTATAACAGGTATGATCTGTGATGGTGCCAAGCAGGGGTGTGCACTAAAGGTGTCATCCGGGGTGAGTGCAGCTGTTTATTGTGCGCTTTTAGCCCTTGAGGGAAGCCATGCCGGGCATACAGACG
>JAKIUJ010000079.1 GCA_021647625.1 Desulfobacula sp. | reverse complement strand
ATCTGAGACAGCCGTTACCCGTCCTGCCATCTGAAATCCAAAAATTTCATCAATCTTATCTGCGTCATGAAACAGCGAAACAGAGACTGGCTTATTTCCCATGGCATATTGGACATGCCGACTGTTTTCATTGGAAAAAAAATAAAACTGACTGCCATGGAATACAAAATAAACAGGGGATGACCAGGGAACACCCTCTTTTGTTACAGCCAGTGTCATCACACGCGTGTGATCAATCAATCGGGCAGTCTTTTTCTTAATCTCTTCTTCCATGAAGCGCCCTTTATATAAGAAAAGCTTATAGGTTTATAAATTTATATGAATTGACTCTTTATCTCTCAACCATCCGAATCATGATCTCTTTTTTCTTTGTATCATAGACTGCATATTTTGATTCTTCAAAATCATCCCGGGAAAACCCGACACTTCCCACATTTAAAAGATATTTTTGATGATCTTCTACCAAAATTGTTCGATTTTTCCTTATTCTGCGGCGATATATAATCTGACCCTTGTAAGTGATCAGCTTGAGCTTATGGGTATGGCCGGTAAAAAAAACCTGGGAGCGGGAATTATTGAACAGGGATTTCAAATAATAATCAGACACATCATAGATATAAGTGGTCAGCTTATCAGGCGGCGTGCCATGAACAAAATGACACCCCTCCTGTTTGACAAAGTCAGGTGTATTTTTAAGATACTGGATTGATTCCTGTGAAATAGCAGCGATATTCTCCAATAAAGGTTGTTTAATATCATAGGGGAAATAGCTAAAATAGTGTTCATCGACCATGGCCAGTTCATGATTGCCTTTAACGGCAATTACTTTTTTTTCTATCAGCAGTTGAACGGTTTCTTCGGGCTGGTCTCCATATCCGATAATATCGCCAAGACAGATATATTGATCAATATCAAATTGTTCCATGTCTTTAAAAACAGCAACCATTTTTAAGTAGCAACTGTGCACATCGCTGAAGACAGCTATTTTCATTATATCCCCCTGTATTCGTTGCCCGCTTGTAGCATCATACGGATTGTGCGCTTTGAAGTAAATTAAAACCTTAAAAAACTATCACTAACTCCAAAAAACGCATCATCGAATCTGTAGGAATCAAATTTAAGTAATTTTTATCATTTACCCGACCGCAGAAGCATGACACTTTCGCTGGCTGAACTTAGGGCTCACTCAAAAATAACTTTACATTTTGAGAGCTGATAAAATATATCAAGCAGCAAGGGGAGATGATTCAAGATTTAAAAGACGAAATTGCCCGATTAAAAGGTCAAAAACCAAAACCCAGGATTAGACCATCCAATCTCGAAAAAAAACAAATATAAAGAAAAAAGAAGTCATTTTGGTTCAACGTTGACAGCATTCATTCTATATCAATACTATCACGCTCATGTTACGCAGCCTTTGAAAATGTGAAGATTATAGTTTTCATATTGATTGTGGGAACTATCAACACTACCGGAATTATCAATAATCTCAGTCACGACGGATTACTGCGAGGGACGGGATCATTTTTTTTATTTCAGGCATTTAATGAATGATGCGGTTCAACTCTTGATTCTATTTTAACCTTGTCAGATTGCAATACTATGCAGGAGAAAATTTTTGACTGTTTGTATTTGAAAAATGGATTTTTACCTCCTTTTCAATTTTTTCCCCCACCTTACTTATAGTTATTTTCATGTTATAGCGAAGCTGCAGGTTTAACCAAAATTCTGGTTCAATTCCGAAATATCTACCTAGCCTTAGGGCTGTGTCCGCAGAAATTTCCCTCTTGCCATGAATGATTTGACTGATCCTGTTTGCCGGGACATTGATATCTTTTGCCAATTGGTTCTGACTAATACCCATTGGCCTTAAAAATTCTTCTATAAGTACATCGCCTGGTGTTATTGGAGATAATTTTTTTTCCATAATTTTACCCCTTATGATAATCAATAATTTCTACATCATGGGCGTTTTCTTCCTTCCATATGAAACAAATACGCCACTGGTTGTTAATTCTGATGCTGTGTTGATTTTTTCTGTTGCCTTTTAATTGTTCAAGTCTATTCCCTGATGGAACCCTCAAACTGGTTAAAGAAACGGCTGCATTCAAAACTTCAAGCTTTATTCTGGCTACTCTGGATATACTCCTGAATTTTCTGACATCCAAGTCATTAAAAAGCTTTTCCGTATCTTTATTTTTAAAAGATTTAATCATGCTAATACGATATGACGAGTTACGTCAAACGTCAATAAGATTTTATGGATGGTTAAAGGCATGTGTTTGACGAAGCCGCTACCTTTTGCATAAAAATGTTTTTGATTAAGTGCTTCTATCACTTTCTACGACTTTAGTTTTGAAGGTTTTAATAATTTTTTTTTATTATTGCCTGGATACGTTTTTTCACAAACATCTCGCCTTTATTATTTGTTGCCTCCCATAATCCATCGGTCGAAAGAGCAACAATCTGGCCTTCCTCAAACCCTTTTCTTTTATATCCCCGGTATGGAAAGCTGCTATCAATACCCAGAGCCACTCCTTTGCCTTTTAACTCTTCAAATGAATCAGTCACAGGATCATAAATAATCGCAGGGTCGTGGCCGGCCCGAATCCATTCAAGAGAGTTTTCTCCATATTCAACTGATAAGAAAAAAAGAGTCATAAACCGTCCTGAATTGCCAACATCCCTGGAAAACATCCCAGGGCGGCTGGAAATAATATTGCATACCTGATATTGAAATAAAGTTGAGTGAATAATGATAATTTGAGACAATCCAAAACCGTGAGGATTTACGTTTGTTGCACATATTTGTAGATGCCGATGCCTGTCCTGCAAAAAAAGAAGTGTACCGCGTCGCAGACCGTTGTCGTCTTGATGTCACCTTGGTGACCAGCGCCTGGATGCGAGTTCCGAATGAAAGATGGATTACACTGCAGGTTGTGGCAGATAAGTTTGATGCCGCAGATGATTGGATTATTGATCATATGCAAGTTGATGATATCTTTTACAAAAGATCGTGTATTTTCACATATAAATGGATAAAAAGCTATGACCACTGAAATGATTAAAAATGAGGAACTCCAATTGGCCGGTGATTTTGTCCAGTATACGGGCAGCCATATTTTTTTAACGGGAAAGGCCGGAACCGGGAAAACCACTTTTTTGCATAATTTGAAAAAAAATTCTGCAAAACAGATGATTGTCACAGCTCCCACTGGTGTGGCGGCCATTAATGCAGGTGGTGTCACCCTTCATTCATTTTTCCAGCTTCCCTTTGGCCCCTTTATTCCGGGAAGCGAAGCATATGAGAAGAATCGCCGGCGTCAGTTCAGGTTCAGCAAGGAAAAAAAACAGATTATAAAAAGCCTTGATCTGCTGGTGATTGATGAAATCAGCATGGTTCGGGCTGATCTTCTTGATGCCGTGGATTCTGTGTTGAGGAATCATCGCCGTAATAATCTGCCCTTTGGCGGGGTCCAGCTTCTTATGATCGGTGATCTGCACCAGCTCCCCCCGGTGGCAAAACAGGATGAGTGGCAGCTTTTACGGCAATATTATGAATCGGTTTATTTTTTTTCCAGTCAGGCTTTGGCCAAAACGGAGTTATTGACCCTTGAACTCAATCATATATATCGGCAGTCAGATCCCCGATTTATTAAACTGTTGAACCGGATACGGGACAATAATCTGGATGAATCTTCCATTGCACAGCTCAATGAACGCTATATTCAAAATTATACGCCCAGGGACGACCAGGGCTATATTACCCTGACCACCCACAATAATAGTGCCCAATCCATTAACCAAAAAAAACTTAAATCCCTTGCACAAAAAGAGCATTGCTTTAATGCTGAGATTACCGGAGATTTTCCTGAACATACTTTTCCAACCCCGGGTTCCCTGGCACTTAAAAAGGGGGCCCAGGTGATGTTTCTTCGCAATGATGTGTCCGGCGAAAAACTATATTACAATGGGAAAATCGGTCGCGTCCAAATGGTTACAAGCGATAGTATCAGTGTTTTATGCCCGGGAGCTACTGAATCAATTCTGGTTAAGCCCGTGGACTGGGAAAATATCAAATACACAGTTGATCCTGAGACAAAGGAAATTAAAGAAGAGGTCATTGGAAAATTCAAACAGTTTCCTTTGAAACTGGCCTGGGCCATTACCATTCATAAAAGCCAGGGGTTGACCTTTGACAAGGCGGTTATTGATACAGGTGCCGCTTTTTCCCATGGTCAGGTGTATGTGGCGTTAAGCCGGTGTAAAACCCTTGAAGGAATAGTGCTCAGCTCTCCTGTTCCATCCCGGGGCATCGAAATTGATGGGGATATTCTTGGATTTATTGACTGTGCCAGGAAAAATCCGCCCTCAAAAAACCGGCTTTTGGAAGCTAAAATAAGATTTCAGCAGGAATTGCTTTTGAAATGTTTTGATTTCCAATTGCTGAGCAACCGTTTTAATTATTTTATAAGGCTGCTCCTGGGAAATGAAAGACTGATCCAGGTATCAGGTGTGACAATGACGGATCTACGCCAAATACAGGAAATGGCCGGGAAAAATATTTTTACGGTGAGTGAAAAATTCAAACAGCAATTGCGCAATCTTTTTGCAGGGCAAAGTCTGCCTGAATCGGATCCACAGATCCTTGAACGGGTGGGTAAGGCATCTACTTGGTTCCAGGAGAAATTTGACATTGCATTTGATGATCTTGCAAAAAAAATAGTTGTGGAAACAGACAATAAGGAACTTAGCAAAAGAATCAGAAATACCCTGAATAATCTTAAACAGGAAATTGCTGTAAAACAGGCCGGTATCCAGGTTTGCGAAAATGGGTTTTCGCCCTCCCTGTACCTGCGTGCTGTATCAAAAGCCGAGATTGAATTTGTTCCGGGAAAAATAAAAAAGCCCCAAATGCCGGATTATACGGAAACGGATATTGAGCATCCTAAATTATTCCAATTGCTAAAGGACTGGCGTTCCCAAACGGCCAAAGAAGAAGACATTGCCCATTTTAAGATTCTCCATCAACGTGTGTTGATTCAAATTGTCGTTGGTTTGCCCGACAATGAAACCGATCTTAAAAAGATAAAAGGGGTGGGTCAAAAAACCTTTGAGAAATATGGTGACGACCTTTTGGGCATAGTAAAGGATTATCGCAGGGAACAGGGAATAAAGACGGTCATACTGCCGGTAGCCAAACCCGGGCCGGAAAAGCAGGTCTCCCCGAATAATCGGAAATCTGGTAATCAGGTATCTGGAAAAGACATAACCGGACAGCAGGAATCCGGCACAGATACAAAACAGATCAGTTTTGATCTGTTCAACAAGGGATTGCCCACCGATCAGATTGCCCGGGAACGGAGCCTTGTGGAAAATACCATCATTGGGCACCTGGGGTTTTTTATTGAAAAGGGTGAGTTGAATATCAATAAACTGGTTTCTTTGGAAAAACAAACCGCCATTGAAAAGCAATTGATCAAGGTAAAGGCTTCGAAAAATGCGCTTACCGGCGGGCTTAAACGTATTAAAGATGAATTGGGAAGCGATTTTTCCTATGGAGAAATCAAACTTGTGCTGGCCCACCAGGCGCATCAAGCTCATTTGGCAAAGAATTAGACCGGATATTTCACGAGTCGGGTTAGTTCTTTGCACCAAGAAGCGTGTTCAATGTTGCTGTGGCAGTAATTCTGACAGAGGCGGGCGGTTTTTTTTCAATGAGTTCTTGGAGTCGGGGCGCAGCTTCCAGGTCGTTGAGTTTAATTAGAATTTTACAGGCCGAAATGATGACTTCTTTTTTGGGATCGTTCAAACATCTTAATGCTGCGGCCAGGGCCAGTTCATGGTTCAAGCCTGCAAGGACTGCAAGGGCTTCGCACCGGACAAAACTTGATGCATGATCATAAACCAGATCTCTAAGAAGGTCACACGCCTTGTTTCCCATTAATTTTCCCAGGGCCTGAACTGCATAGCCCGCAGCCTGACGGGAAGGATCATCCAATTGTTTTTTTAATGGTGTCACGGCATTCTGTGCATCAAGTTCAGCCAGGGAATACGTCGCCCGGCTTCGAACAGCAGAAGAAGAATCCTTTAAGGCGGTTAACAGCCAGGGAACAGCACGATCGCTCTCCATTTTTCCCAAAGCTTTGGCCGCTTCCCTTCGAACATCGATGCGGTTTGATTTCAGGGCCTGGCAAAGGGGCTCCAAAGCAGAAGGGTTTTTTCTATCGCCCAGCAATTGAGCAACCCAGGGACTGTCTTTTGAAGAGGGGTCCTGGAGAACTGTTAATAACTCATTTGCTTCCATCTGGGCAACCCGACCACGGGGTGTCAGTTTTTCGATACAGTCCTGGCAGATACTATCGGTATGGCCGGGACTGTCGTGATGAACACAATGCCCGCAGACCAGTCGGGCGCATGTCCGGCACTTGCCCGCCGGGAAAATATTTAAGAATGGTGAACTGCATATGGGACAGGTCAATTTGTTTCCATCAGCTGTGTTTTTCAAGTCTGACTTCAAAGTCGGCATCATACTCTCCTGGTAATTCCTGTAATAATATAAGCTCACTCAGTTGTGGACTGGAAAACAGATTTTGTCAATCGTGAATTATTCTGTCTGAATTTAAAAATTCCATCAAGATTTGGATTCATAGCGTTGCTGCTCAGGGCTCACTCAATAATCCAGTAAAATATGGTGATATTCATAAAACTGCCGAAAAAAAACATGTTTCCTCGGCAGTTATGATATTATTCAGAGATCTTTTCAAGGCTAATTTCAAGAGCCTTGGCAATTCCGCTGCCATATTCCGGATCAGCTTTTATGCAATTGGTTATATGTCGGATTTTGATTTCTTCTGGTGCATCACCCATGGCTCTTGCAGTATTGTCAAAAAGAGCCTTCTGCTGTTCAGGGTTCATCATTCGAAACAGATTTCCTGGTTGAGTATAATAATCGTCACTGTCTTCGCGATGATTCCAGTTGCTTGCCGCGCCTTCAAGGTCTAAAGGCGGTTCACTGAATTCTGATTGTTCTTGCCACTCACCATAGCTATTGGGCTCATACCCAAGGGTGCCGCCATGATTGTCATCCACTCGCATGGCACCGTCACGATGGAAGGTATGGACCGGGCAACGGGCACGGTTAACCGGGATGAGGTGATGATTAACACCAAGGCGATAGCGCTGTGCATCACCATATGAAAAGAGTCTGCCTTGAAGCATTTTGTCAGGGGAAAAACCTATTCCAGGAACTATGTTGGCAGGATTGAACGCTGCTTGCTCAACTTCAGCAAAATAATTTTCTGGGTTTTTATTTAATTCAAGTACACCCACATCAATTAGCGGATAGTCTCCATGCGGCCAAACTTTGGTAAGATCAAAGGGGTTAAAAGGGAACTTTGAAGCGTCTTTTTCCGGTACGATCTGAATTTTCATATCCCATTTTGGGAAATCACCATTCTCAATGCTGTCAAAAAGATCACGCTGGTGGCTTTCCCTGTCTTTTCCAACGATTGCTTCAGCCTCTTTGTCCGTTAAGTTCTTAACTCCCTGTTGAGTTTTGAAATGAAATTTTACCCAATATCTTTCATTATCCGCATTAATTAAGCTGAACGTGTGACTTCCATATGCATTCATGTGGCGATAGGAGTATGGTATCCCCCGTTCACTCATGGTTATTGTTACCTGGTGAAGCGACTCTGGCAAAGATGTCCAGAAATCCCAGTTATTTCGTGCGCTCCGCATATTTGTTTTGGGATCTCTCTTTACAGCATGATTAAGATCAGGGAATTTTTTAGGATCTTTTAAAAAAAATACCGGTGTATTGTTGCCTACCAGATCCCAGTTCCCTTCTTCAGTGTAGAACTTGATTGCAACGCCTCGGATATCCCTTTCTGCATCGGCTGCACCACGTTCGCCGGCTACAGTAGAGAACCGTAAGAATAATTTTGTTTTTTTACCGACTTGAGAAAAAATATTTGCCCTGGTGTATTTTGTAATGTCATGGGTAATAGTAAAAGTTCCATATGCACCGGATCCTTTTGCATGCATACGACGCTCGGGAATTACTTCACGATCAAAATGGGCTAATTTCTCAAGAAACCAGACATCCTGAAGCAATTGAGGCCCTCTTGGTCCAGCGGTCATTACATTCTGGTTGTCAGCAACAGGAGCACCTACATTATTTGTTAGTTTTTTCTTTTCAGACATGATAATTCTCCTTAATTTAAGATATTAAATGTTATGTGATAATGATTATTAATATATCGGTTGCTTTCATCCGGGAATTCCAATTCAAGAACCTATCCAAGCGATTTTATTAATACAATATTTTTATATGCGGTGGCAAGGTTCATGGTTGGAAAACTTTTTTTATGTTTGAGTATTTGAATTCTTAAAAAAACTGTTAAGGATCGGCTCCAAAATTAGTTGATCTTTTGTTTTCATAATACCCAGTCTTTTAAGGGACTTTGGAAACAATTTAGATCAAGTTATTTTGTAACGATTCCTAAGGATCGGCTCCAAAATTAGTTGATCTTTTGTTTTCATAATACCCAGTCTTTTAAGGGACTTTGGAAACAATTTAGATCAAGTTATTTTGTAACGATTCCTAAGGTGTGTCTGCTGGAAAATTAAAAAATAAAAATGGAACCCGATAATGGCAAAAACCAAACTTCATAAGTACGAGCGGGTCAAGCAACTTTCCAACGTGACTTTTTCTGAATTCGGAGAATCCCATCCTCCTGTCTCATATCCCTGGTACAACGAGCGTTATGAGGGCATGGAAAAAATCCTTGAACTTGGTTGCGGTAAGGGAGAGCACAGCCTTGCATTTGCCGCTGCCAATCCTCACAAGTTTTGTGTGGGAATCGATGGCAAGAGCCATCGGTTGTGTGACGGTGCAGAAAAAGCGATTGATAAGGGCCTTGGAAATATTCATTTTCTTCGTGGTCGGATTGAGCGCATCACCGAGTTTTTTGTCGAACACTCGATAAGTCAGGTATGGCTCACTTTCCCTGATCCGCACCCGAAAACTCGGTCAATCAAGAGCAGGTTGACGGCCGCTCCATTTTTAGACGACTATGCGAGTCTTCTTATTTCCGGGGGTATGGTGTGTCTGAAGACGGATAGCGATCTGCTCTATAACTATACCCGGGAATCGGTAGAACAATGGGGCGGACATGTGATTGAGACATCGGATAATATTTATGAAAGTTGTGACCACCCGTTATATGCCCGTGAGGTGGTTTCTGCTTTTCAGAAAAAAGCCCAGGCAAAAGGGGCAAGCATTAAATTTATAGCCTTTCGACTAAACTGACAATGCTGACTCAACACTTGTCCAATAGGCGTTCATATACTGCTTTTTGTTAACCTGATTTAGGGCGATGGTATCGGCCCTGTTCATTGTTGAATAACAGGCCACATTCTTTCATGGAATTTTTTCTTTTTTCTGTGAACTTTCCAGATGTATAAGATGATACCACCTGTTTCCAAAACACCCGGGCCGGTTCATTTTTTATGGCCACGGCAACTTCCCAAGACCCGGGAAAAAGATCAAATACATGTTCAGCCAGGGTTGTGCCATAACCGTTTTTCTCATACTCTTTTTGAACGTAGAATTCAGCAATCGCCAGCCCCTCATAATTGAACCGAAGATGTTTATTGATCTGGGCAAATCCGATGATGTCGTTTGATTTTTTAAGACTATAAATTAGTGGCTTCTCTGTTTTGGCAGTGTTCTGTAAATTCTCAAGGGCCTTGTCACGCCATGCATTCACATTGGTAATATTGTAAAACCGGCTCATAAAGCCCAGATATGTTCTAAAAACGGGTAATATCTCTTCAATGGTTTCTACTTTGGAAATCACGTATTGCCCCTTATCTTTTTCCCCTGGGTCTTACCTTTTTAGACGACTGCTCAAAGCGTGTTCTTGATTTGGACGGTTTTTTACCGGTCTTTTTTTTGGGACGGGATTGTGACTTGGGCTTGTTTTTTTTGACGGAAGGTTTTGAGGCCTGTTTTGTGGTTTTCCACTTATTGACAACCTCTTTTGTTTTTTTGTCCGCTTTCTTTTCGCTGGCAGAATCATTGGGGCGTAAAAGAACAAAATCCGGAACAGCACCTCCCTGTGTGAAATCGCCAACTTCCTGTCTTGGAATTTTTTGTCCCAATAATTTTTCAATGGCCAAAAGTGAGGCCTTTTCATCGTGACTGACCAGGGAAATGGCAATCCCGCTGACCCCGGCCCGGCCCGTCCGTCCGATACGGTGGATATAATCCTCTGGAATGCCGGGTATGTCATAATTAACCACATGGGGCA
Organism: Desulfobacula sp.; assembly: GCA_021647625.1. Taxonomy (GTDB): domain Bacteria; phylum Desulfobacterota; class Desulfobacteria; order Desulfobacterales; family Desulfobacteraceae; genus Desulfobacula. The sequence goes on along the minus strand of JAKIUJ010000079.1, from coordinate 6,927 downwards.
GATTGCTGATATCAAGTCCCCTGGCAGCCACATCCGTTGCCACAAGAATACGGATATCTCCATTTTTGAACTCTTTGAGTGTCCGTGTCCTGAAGGACTGGCTTTTGTTGCCATGCAGGGCTGCCGCACTGATTTTTTTTGCAATCAAACGTTCTGTGAGTTTGTTTGCCCCGTGTTTAGTGCGGACAAAGACCAGAACCCGGGACCAGTGATCCTGGGTAATTAAATGGATGAGCAGGTCCCGTTTTTGGGATCGGTCCACCAGATGCACCTTTTGAACAACAGATTCTGCAGCCTTTTTGTCTGGCGTTACCTCAATATATGCAGGTTCCTTGAGCATGATCCCGGCAAGATTTCGAATCTTCTGGGTATAAGTGGCGGAAAAGAGCATGGTACTGCGCTCGGTGGGGGCCAAATCAAGGATTGCGTTAATTTCCCCGCTGAATCCCAGATCCAGCATTCTGTCGGCTTCGTCAAAAACCAAAAATTTAATATAGGAGAGTTCTACTGCTCTGTGGTCCGCAAGATCCAGGAGCCTTCCAGGTGTGGCAACAAGGATGTCAATGCCGCGTTTAAGCCGGTCAATCTGGGGATCGATGTTGACCCCGCCGTAAACCACGGTACATCGAATGGATACCCGTCTTCCATATGCCTTTATGCTTTCTCCAACCTGGAGTGCAAGTTCTCTTGTCGGGGTGAGAACAAGCGCTCTTGGATACCTTTTATTAACCTTTTGACGGCTTAAAATATCAACCAAAGGCAGAGCAAATGCATCTGTTTTTCCCGTGCCTGTCTGGGCCCTGGCAAGGACGTCTTGTCCATTAAGCAATACCGGAATAACCCGGATCTGAATGGGAGTGGGGGTGGTGTACCCCTTGGATTTAACGGCTTTAAGCAGTTCGACCCGAAGGCCAAGTTCATCAAATGACATATAATATCCTGAAAATTCTCTTAATATTAAGATTTTAGCAGTTTCAGGACTTATATCATAAATTCAAGAAAATGTCCCTAATTCGGGTAATTTGACAGGGTAAGCGCATTTAACTTCGGCATGAATTTTAATTCTTTGTTTTACAGATACTTATTCGCCCGGATCAAATGTTGCGTTCTAAATTGATAACCGCCACAGAGGGTGTGAATTTGTTTGAATCAAAGTAAAGCATCATTCGCTTGTCACTTTTGTCGACCAGGGTGTTGATTTTTTTAACCCCGAGTTGTTTTAAATGATCTACAAATTCAGTCATTAATTTTTCACCAATACCCTGACGCTGATAGTCAGGATCAACGCCAACCGTGTCCACTGCGGCGCCTTCCCGGGAGATGCCATACTCGCCTATATAAAGTTCGCCCATGATAAATCCCACTATAGTTTCATTTTCATCCTGGGCAACAAGGGATGTGGGTAAATACTCCCCGGATTGAAAAAGCCGTTCAAATTTTTGTTCATAATACTCCGGCCTGGATACCTTGAGCACTTTTTGGTCAATCCGGACCACAGCATCGAAATCTTGGTTTTTCATCAGTCTGATTTTAATGATTTTTTTTTTCACGGGGTCTCCTTTTTCTTCAGGGGTGGGTTGGTCGATTAAGAAGTCCTTTAATGTTGCTATTATAGGTAATTGACAGATGCATGTAAATGAATTTAATGCTATATTCTTTTGAGGGGCGTTTAAGATTATAAAAAACAAAACCACCCGGACGATGTGATTCATAGATGCTGTTCGTCCGGCAATTGAGGAGAAAGGTGTGATTCCCTGGAAAGAAATCGATAGGGCGATAGTGCCCGGGCAAAAAGGTGTGGTCACATTGTTAAAGCGGGACATGGAATTTTCGATCCGGACGGCAGAGACAGAATTGATGAACAGCCGTGTACATGGTTCAGAAGATGCCCTGGCACAACTTGCATGCAGCCGTCTTAAGCAGCAAAGCGGCTTGAAAATACTCATTGGCGGTCTTGGCATGGGCTACACCCTGGCTGAGGCACTTGAGCAATCTCGTTCCGATACGCATATCACAGTGTCTGAACTGATTCCTGCCGTTGTCCGCTGGAATCGGGAATACCTGGGTCACCTTGCCCAAATGCCCTTGAATGATTCCCGGGTGTCTGTAAAAGAAGAAGATGTAGCAAAAACAATCATGCAAAAAGAGTCTGCCTGGGATGCCATACTGCTTGATGTGGACAATGGTCCGGCCGGACTTACCAGGCAAGCCAATGATAGCCTTTATAATATATCCGGTCTTAAAACTTTTTTTCTCGCGCTTCGTTCCGGAGGGATTATGGCGGTTTGGTCGTCGGCCATTGATGAGGCCTTCACCCGCCGGTTGAAAAAATGTGGATTCAAGGTAGAAATAAAAACCGTACGCGCGCGCAAACCAGGCAAGGGGAGCCGGCATACGATCTGGCTGGCTTCAAGGCCTTAGGAGAAACTTAAAATGAATGAAGAGCGGTTTATAGAAATCGAAACAAAACTGGCGCATCAGGAAAAGACTATTAAAGATTTAAATGATGTGATTTGTGAGCAGCAAAATGAGATTGATAGTCTTGATTTGATCTGTAAGAAGTTGACAAAACTTATCAAGGAACATGCCCAGATGGTTTCTGGAATTGATGCTCCGGCCAATGAAAAGCCACCTCATTATTAATCTTGTCTGCTTTGTACCCGAAATAATTCCCGTTCCTTAGTTTTTTTGAGGAACTTTTTTTGATTCTATATATTCGTCAAAGGTCATGAGCCGATCATTAATGCCGTCAGGTGTCAGTTCAATAATTCTATTGGCCAGCGTGTTTGCGAACTCATGGTCATGGGTGGTGAAAAGAATCACTTCTTTGAATCTCACCAGGCTGTCATTTAAGGCCGTGATGGATTCCAGATCAAGGTGATTGGTGGGTTCGTCCAGCATGAGAACATTAGAACCCGCGAGCATCATTTTTGAGAGCATGCAGCGACCTTTTTCCCCCCCGGAAAGCAAGTTTATCTTTTTTGTGGCCTCTTCCCCGGAAAAGAGCATACGGCCCAAAAAGGTTCTGGCAAAGCTCTCACCTTCTTTGGGGGGAGCATACTGCAACAGCCAGTCGATAAGGTTTCCATCTCCATTGAAAAAGGTAGAATGTTCCTTTGGAAAATAAGAGTGGGAAATGGTAACACCCCAGCGGAATGTGCCGCTGTCCTGCTCCATCTGGCCGGTAAGAATTTGAAAAAGGATGGTTTGGGCCAAACTGTTCCGGCTCAAAAATGCAATTTTATCGCCGCCGTTCACAATAAAGCTGACGTTGTTTAGTACTTTTTCACCATCAATGATTTTGGTGAGCCCTTCCACTTCCAGGATAACGTTGCCACAGGACCGTTCCGGTTTAAAGCTGATAAATGGATATCTTCGTGATGAGACCGGCATGTCCTCAATGGTGAGTTTTTCCAGAAGTTTTTTTCTGGAGGTGGCCTGTTTTGATTTAGAAGCATTGGAGCTGAATCGCTGGATAAATGTTTTGAGTTCTTTTGCTTTTTCAGTCACCTTTTTGTTTTCGTTCTGTTTTTGTTTCAGGTTCAACCGGCTTGCCTGGTACCAGAAATCATAATTTCCGGCAAAGACAGATATTTTGCTAAAATCAATATCCGCAATGTGAGTACAGACCTGATTCATAAAATGACGATCATGGGATACCACAAGAACAGTGTTTTTGAAACGGTATAAAAATTGTTCCAGCCATTCAATGGATTTGATGTCCAGGTTATTGGTGGGCTCATCTAGCAGCAGGACATCCGGATTTCCAAACAGTGCCTGGGCAAGCAGTACCCGAACTTTTTCTCCACCTTCAAGCTCCTTCATTTTTTTTGTATGCAGCGCTTCGGTGACGCCCAGATTGTTGAGCAATACCGCAGCATCTGATTCTGCTTCATAACCATCCATTTCTGCAAATTCGATTTCAAGCTCACCCGACCGGATGCCGTCGGCTTCACTGAAATCAGGTTTTGCATAAAGCTCATCCCGAAGTGTCATGGTGGTATACAGCTTTTCGTGACCCATGATGACGGTGTTCAATACCGTTTGTTCATCAAAGGCAAAGTGGTTCTGTTTTAACACGGCAATTCTTTCATTAGGTCCAATGGATACATTCCCTGAGTCTGCTTCAATGTCTCCTGCAAGAATTTTTAAGAATGTGGACTTACCTGCGCCATTGGCACCAATCAGGCCATAGCAATTTCCCTGGGTGAATTTTATATTAACGTCTTTAAACAGAATTCTTTTGCCAAAGGCAAGGGTGATATCGGTTGCACTGATCATTGCTGTGTTGTTCCTAAAGTATTTAATAAAAAACCACAGGAATATATCCCGTGGCTTAAATGTAATCGTAAAATTTTTTAAGCAAAGGAGCGGGAGAAAAGATCTTGGATCGCTTTTTTGCCTTCATCTGAAAGATTTCTGGTTCCTGTCCCACAAAAGGTTTTATGTGAAATGACAGGCTCATTTTCCGTCCATTCATTGTTATCCCAGGCATACCATTTGTTGGTTTCCTGATCAAAAACATGGATCGGTCTGTTAAAAAATTTGGCAAGCTCAACACCCCAGCCGGTTCCACCTTTAACGGTTTTGTCTGCCTGAATCCAACCGACTGCAATAACCTGGTAGCCTTTGTTGACCATGTGAAAAATAAGTTGGAATACTTTTCTGATCTTATTGCCTTTGGCATATCGTCTGCCCATACGTTCCGAGACGATCTCCATGCTGATGTTGCCTTTTTTCAGCTCATCATCGCTGAGCATGGTGACATTTTTATTCCGTGCACATTTGTGTTCTTCAAATGAAAAGTTGATTTCATTGATACCAAATTTTTCTGCACATCCACCAAAAGTTTCTTCCGCACCTCTAAGTCCACCACTGTATAGGCTGTATTCTGTATTGCTCATCGTTTTTACTGCTCCTTTTTGCCCTTTGTCCAGTGTTTTGCTGATCTCCGGGGCTGTTTTTGGTATAAATCCGGCCATGTTTTGTTTTTTTGCACGATAAGACGTCCCAAAAAGGTGCCATCGTTAGCTTATATAAATGTTTGTCTGATTGAGTTGTGTTATTATTTGCCGGATTTATAGTTTAGTGTTTCGAACAAGGGCAACATATTATGCGAACCCAACTTTTTTTTCAAGTGTTTTTTTGTATGCGGCCAAAAAAGAGAAAGGCTCTGCCATCAAAACAGCCGGTCAGGGTTAACCTGAATATTTCACGAGTCGAATTTGTTTTATCTGATGAGCCTCTTGCAGAAATACCGAGGATTGGCTCTTGCTTGCAATATACGGTACGTTGTGATTGTTGCAATGCAATATATGGTGGGACCAACCATAATATATTTTATCTGCAAGGGCCTTTGATAGTTATTAAATCAGTTAATTCAGAATTAATATAAAAAATGTTATTGACAAAGCCAAGTCAAATTAAGTAGTTAAGACGACAGTTCATTCACTGGGGGTGCTTTTTGTGAAAAGCTGAGAGAAGTTGCAAACTTCAACCCTTGGAACCTGATGCGGTTAGTACCGGCGTAGGGAAAGTGGTTAAAGCAGCAAGTTATCGAACATTTAGGTTTACCCATCTTATCTTTGCTCCAAAAAAATCAAATCATTTCAGGTTTCATAAAAGATAAATATTAGGTTTGGAGATTTTATGAACATCAAACTGAATGGAAACAATATTGAATCCAATAGTTTATTCTTGATGGATCTTGTTCTTGAAAAAGGGTTTGATCCTGCGTCCCTGGTCGCTGAGGTGAATCAGGAAGTAATCCGCCAGGAAGCCTGGAAAAGTTTAAGTCTAAAGGATGGCGATTCGATTGAATTGTTAAGTTTTGTGGGAGGAGGATAGATGCTTGACACGGATAATGATGCCCTGAGACTTGGGGATACAACATTTACAAGTCGTCTGTTAACGGGAACGGGCAAATTTGCATCTAAAAAGCAAATCACCCCGATGCTTGAGGCAAGCGGGTCCCAGATGATCACGGTGGCCCTTCGCCGGGTAGATCCAACAGCCAGTGAAGGCAATATATTAAATTATATCCCGAAATCCGTAACATTATTGCCCAATACATCCGGTGCAAGAACCGCTGATGAAGCTGTTCGTATTGCAAGGATCGCACGGGAAGCCGGATGTGGAAAATTTATAAAAATAGAAGTCATCACGGATATGCAGTATCTTTTGCCGGATAATTATCAAACCTTGAAAGCCACTGAAATTCTGGCAAAAGAAGGGTTTATTGTCCTGCCGTATATGATGCCGGATATCACCGTTACAAAACAATTGCATGATGCAGGGGCTGCGGCTGTCATGCCTCTGGGATCCCCCATTGGTACCAACCGGGGACTTGAAATGAAGCCCATGATTAAAATGATCATTGAGACCAGCAAACTGCCGGTTATTGTGGATGCGGGGATTGGCCGGCCTTCACAAGCGGCTCAAGCCATGGAAATGGGTGCAGATGCGGTGTTGGTGAACACAGCCATTGCCACAAGTGGTGATCCGTCCATGGCGGGATGTGCCTTTGCCATGGCAGTTAAGGCAGGGCGTATGGCCTATCTTGCCGATATGGCAGATACAAAAACAACGGCCCGGGCATCCTCGCCTTTAACCGGGTTTTTAAGGGAGTGATCATGTCATTCTTGAATGAGGTTGAACGTTTTGAAACCTTTGATTTTGAAAATTATTTTGATTCTGTCACATCATCGGATATCCAGGGATCTTTGAACCGGGATAACTTAAATATCCATGATCTGCTCAACCTGTTGTCGAAGCAGGCCCAGGAATTTTTAGAACCCATGGCCCAAAAAGCCAGAAGGGTTACCAAGCAGTATTTTGGCCGGACAATCGGTCTTTATGCGCCTTTGTATATTTCAGATTTTTGTTCCAATCACTGCACCTATTGCGGATTTAATACCAAAACAGGAT
>JAKIUJ010000078.1 GCA_021647625.1 Desulfobacula sp. | reverse complement strand
GCAATACAGGATAACAGCCCTAAAATGGCTGAGTACCCTGGAGAAAACCCATAGAGCATAAAAATGGTAATAACGATTAAGGGAATGGCATAAAACCATTGTTTCTTAAAAATTTCCATGGCAGAAACACTTGATTTTTCGCCCACAATATTATGTATTTTGGCCTCATAATGCACCATGACAAATACAGAGAAAAAATACATGAGGGCCGGAAAAATTGCCACAAGCATTATTTTGGAATACGGCACCCCTGTCAACTCTGCCATGATGAATCCGCCTGCACCCATAATCGGCGGCATGAACATTCCGCCGATGGAGGCCGCAGGCTCAATACCGCCTGCTACATGGGGTTTAAACCCTGCTTTTTTCATCATGGGAATGGTGAACATCCCTGTGGAAACGGTGTTGGCAATGGCTGACCCTGAAATTGATCCAAAAAGCCCTGAAGCAATAACAGATACCTTGGCAGGTCCACCAATAGTATGCCCTACAGCGGCCAGCGGCCAGTCAATGAAAAATTTTTGAGCACCGCATTTTTCAAGAAAAGCACCAAAAAGCACAAACAAAATGACATAGGTAGCCAGAACATTGGCCATGATACCAAAGACGCCGTCACTCTTATAAAAAATACTGACACACAATTCGGTAAACGGGGCTCCTGCATGGGAAACAAGATCCGGTGCCAGATACCCGTAAACACCGTATGCCAGCATGACAATACCTAAAATAACAAAAACATTACCCACCACCCGCCTGGCCAGTTCAATACCGATTAAAACACCGATAACGGCAAATACCGTATCAACCTGTGTTTCAGCACCTGTCCTGTAATTGATGACTTCAAAATTAAATATCCAGTATCCAATGGAGGTCACAGAAAGAAGGATAAGAATATAATCCACCACCCTCATTATCCTGGATTTGGATTTGTATAAAAGAAAGACAAGAAAATAGGTTATAATGACATAAACTCCTCGGTGATACTGGGTTGCCATGGGTTGTATTATCGCAGCATAGGAGTAAAAAAGGACCAGGGTCACTGAGCAAATATCAAAAAGAATCTGCTCAAATCTATTTAACTTTTCATACACGGTTTGCCTTCCTATTTATTTTAAATTAAATGGTTTGATATCTTTTGGGCTGAGAACAGATACGGGTTTTGGCATTTATCCTAACCTTGAAAAAACCCGTATCTATTTATAATTTATAGCATTGAATACGATTTTAATCTATTTTAAGATATCTTTTTCTTTCCAGAACTTTTCAGCGCCCGGATGAAAAGGAGTTACGATACCATCAGCGCCTTTAGCAATAGACATATATTTAAAGGTTTTTTTCTGTTGTCTCATATGTGCCAGACCTTCATCTGTATAGAGCAAGGAAAGCATTTCATATACAACGTCTGCGGATACTTTAGAATTGGCTACCCAGAGAGCTGAATCCTGGAAGGAAGGAGATTCATAGTCAACACCTTTGTAAGTTCCTGCAGGAACGGCAAGTTTTGCGAAATACGGGTATTTATCGTAAAAACCGCTTGATTTCGCATCGGCATCAAGATTTACAAGTGCAATATCATTAGTTTGCGCCGCCATGATCACAGCACCGCTTGGAAAAGCAGTAAACAGCCAGAAAGCATCCAGTTGTTTATTTCCAAATGCTTGAGCCGCATCATTGTATCCCATTGCATTTCTCTCTATTTTATCCCAAACGCCCATATGACTGAAAAAAAGCTCGCAGTTAGCAAATGCACCGGAACCGGCATTACCAACACCGACTTTTTTGCCAACAAGATCTTTTACGCTGTTTATTCCGGAGCCTTTTCTTGTAACCAACTGGGCAGGAGCGCCATAGAGCCATGCGACAGCAAGGACATCTTCATATTTTTTGCTATCATTTTTCATCATGCCATTTCGACCCAGATAAACATGACCGGAATATACTACACTCATTTGCTGTCTGCCTGAATTGGTTTTTCTCAAGTTCTCAACAGAACCTGCGGAAGACTGTGCCTGCACTTTAAAACCTGCAGCAGCTTTAATGGGTTTGTATACCTGAATACTATTTGCAACAACCTGGAATGTACCACCGGCCGGACCACCACCGAATACAACTCTTTGTTTTGCAAATGCTGACTGACAAAATGCCATGGTCAGTATAGTAATAAATCCAATGATTAATAAATGTTTACTCTTCATACCTTCCTCCTGATTGCTGGTTATAAAAAACAAAAATTCCTGTCAATACCGTTTATGAGGTTAGCAAATCATAAGTCAACTAAACAATTGGAGGATTTCTGATTATGCTGTAGGTAATTTTCTTACAAGTGACCATTGTTTATTTCAGCAACAACTGCGTTCTCAAAAATCTTTGATATCAAAAAACATGACAAAAACAACCCGACAGCAATAGTCACCGGATGCAACATGCCTTGTGCTTGATGAAATTCATAAATATGATCACTGGAAAAATCTGACACAAGGGATCTGGGACACCCGAAATAACCAGGAAAAAATCATTGTCACAGGGTCTTTTCAACTAAATATCTTCAGAACATCGGGTGACTCCCTGTTTGGCAGATATCATTACCACGTCCTGCACCCCTTTATCGTTAAGTGAGATAAACAATAATTCTCCTGTCAGGATAAAAATGCCGGACCATTGCCATCTTCTCATTTTCCCGGAGCGAGGCGAAAATATCACAGAACTTTTCAAGTTTGGAAGATTTCCGGAACCGTTGCTTGACAGAGAAGAACGAACCCTTTTACGATGGCAAAATGGCTGAATGTTAACCAGAGATATATGGTGACCATCGATGAGAAACAGTACTATATAGAAAAGACTTGGTCTACCGAGGAGAGAAGATGGGAAAATCGCTTCCCGTTTATTGAATGTTTTTTATAAAATTTCACGCTGTTTTTTACAATCTGCAATACCTCATCGTGGCTTTGCAATCCGGGAATCTCCATGGCAAGCCTTGGATGACGTCCCAGCCGTCCGCCCAGCAAAACGCGAAATCCTTTTTTTTGTTCTTTAATTGTGCCTGTGGGGCAGGCATAGATGCATTTGGCGCACATAAGGCAGCAGTCATAATCAATTACAGGAATTTGCCTGTTCTCATCCAGGGCAACGGCATTTTCCTTACAGGCATCCACACAGTATCCACAAAAGGTGCACTCTTCTTCACCCACCACGGGAAGGACCGAGCCGATAATGCCAATATCCACAATCTGGGGCCTTGAACAGGCATTTGGACAATCAGCAAGCACCACCCGGAACTCATGATGAAATTTCAAGTCCTCTTTTACATTGGCTTTTAAAAAGGACAGGATGTCCTCTTTGTCAAAGACAGCTTCAATCTCTTTGGCTAGCTGGGTGCCCGAATTGGCTGTATTCGGGCACCCTGATCCACCAAAACAGGTGGCTACCTCAAATCCTTTGATCTGGCTTTCCATACCGCCTCTGGAAAGAAATTTTGCCTTGAGTTCATCTACATCTGAAAGATCTACGGATGTTTTTTGTTTCTCCCCGGCAAAGGCTTCAACTTTTTTTTTTCCTTTTTTCCTGATAAAAAAAGGACTTTTTTTATGGCCTTTTGTGCATCATCAGACCATTTCATGAAAGGATTTCACCCCTGGCACTGACGACAACTTCTTTAAATGGAATCTCAACCTGTGCTTTTTCCAAAGCTTTTTTTACAATGACAGGCATAGCCGAGCAACAGGGAACTTCCATGATAACGGAGGTAATGCTCTTGATCTGTGATTCTTTAAACACCTGGGCCAGTTTTTCAATATACCCCTGTTTATCGTCAAACTTGGGACATCCGATCATAACGGCCCTGCCTTTAAGAAAATCAGCATGGAAATTCGGATATGCCACAGGCACACAATCGGCTGCAATAAGAAGATCGGCATCTTTCAGAAAAGGAGCACCCGGTGGAACAAGCCTGATTTGAACCGGCCAGTGACCTAAAGCAGAAGGACCACCGGATGTTTGTACAGAAGCATGATTTGAACATCCGCACGGTTCTGCAGCGGCTGTGGGAAATGTTTTCATGGCTGTGGATGGACAACCGCAGACAATGGGTTCAGCCTGTTTTTTAGCCGCTTTTTGTTGTTCCAATAATTCTTCAACAGCCTCTTCGTCAAAATCGTCTGCTTCTCTTTCTATGATCTTTAAAGCATCTTCAGGGCAGTCGCCGATGCAGGCACCAAGGCCATCACAATACTTATCTGCAATAACTTTTGCTTTACCATCGATAATTTCAATCGCGCCTTCTGCACAGGCAATCACACAGTTACCACATCCATTACACAGTTCCTGGTCAATTTTGATTATTTTTCTCATTACTTTCATGGGTTTCTCCTAATTCTATATCAATTTGAATAATTTTTATCTTTATTCAAAAAAGTTTCTAAGGATCGGCTCCAAAATCAGTTGATCTTTTGTTTTCTAATACCCAGTCTTTTAAGGGGCTTTGGAAACAATTTAGATCAAGTTATTTTGTAACGATTTCTAATTGGTATCCAGCAATACTTGCCGGGCAAGTTCATTTCCTGCATTCGTCAAAAAAAGCTTATCCAGCTTTTGTTTAAACTCTTTATGCTCAACATCATTTTTATCTTCGCACGCAGCCATATGGCTCAGCATATCGGCATCGTGCAAAATTTTCCGGCTGATATCGTCGTTTTCTTGTGGGCGATTGTGGTGTCCGACCATTTCAACAACTTCATTAATTAATTCTTTTTTAGCCCCTAATTTTTCCATCAACTCTCTGGCCACAGCCGGGCTTTCCTTATCTAAATATTCGGCTTTGGTGGAATCGTATTTGTTTTGCGCATTTTTCACACCGATATCGTAAAGATAGGCAGCGCAAAGAATAACGGGCAGATTTCCTTTTTCTTTTTTACCAATTTTTTCAGCATAGTTTGCAACCTTGGCTGCATGCCCGAACCGCTTAAAATCAGTTCCCAGATATCTTTTCATTTCCACAGCAACACGGTCTTTAAACAAATCGTCTCTTTGGGCGACAAATTCCTCGGGAAGCGTGCCAAGGCATTGTTCGGCAAACTTGCAATAGGATGCACAACCAAAATCCATCTTTGGATTCACTATCTTTTTCTTGCAACCGCCACACCGTCGTGTGGCATCGTCTTTGAAAAACTCCATGGGATGACCGCATTCAGGACATTGGGTTTCAAAAATTGCTTCTGCATTCCAGTATTGGGTATCTTGTCCGGGACATTTCATATGGGCCTCCTTTTTTCTTTTTGTTCATCCGGTGCATGTAACTTTCATGCACCGGAGTTTTATTGCTCTATTTACCCTGCATGATTGCTTCTACATCGGTATCAGCATCTGTAATGGGTTTAATATCAAAATTTTCAACCAATACGTTCAGGACGGTTGGAGAAACAAAAGCAGGCAGCGTGGGTCCAAGACGGATGCCTTTAACGCCCAGATGAAGCAGTGCCAGAAGAACAGCAACCGCTTTTTGCTCATACCAGCCGATATCATAGGAAATCGGCAAATCATTGATATCATCAAGCTCAAAAACCTCTTTTAGTTTCAGGGCAATCACGACAAGAGAATAGCAATCGTTGCACTGACCGGCATCAAGGACCCTTGGGATGCCGCCGATATCGCCAAGATTCAATTTATTATATCTGTATTTTGCACACCCGGCAGTGAGAATCACAGCATCTTGTGGCAATTTTTCAGCAACTTGTGTAAAATAATTTCTACCCTTCTGGCGACCGTCACAACCTGCCATAACAACAAACCGTTTGATGGCACCTGATTTCACTGCATCAACAACCTTATCGGCAAGCGCCAGGACCTGGTTATGTGCGAATCCACCCACGATGGTTCCGGTTTCAATTTCAGTGGGAGCGCTACAGGTTTTTGCCTGTTCAATTATGGCACCAAAATCTTTTGCTTCACCATTTACACGATCACCAATGTGAGGTGTGTCCGGATAAGAGGCAACGCCGGTTGTATACAGTCTATCCTGGTAGGTATTGCCTTTTTTCAGTGGAACCAGACAATTGGTGGTCATGAGGATAGGGCCGTTAAAAGACTCGAATTCCGGATTCTGATGCCACCATGATCCACCATAGTTACCTTTAAGGTGATCATATTTTTTAAATGCAGGGTAATAATTGGCAGGAAGCATTTCACCATGGGTGTAAACATCCACACCGGTTCCCTGGGTCTGTTTCAGTAATTCGTCCATGTCTTTAAGATCATGTCCGGAAATAAGTATTCCAGGTTTTGATCCCACACCGATATTGACTTGGGTCAATTCAGGATTGCCATAGGCACTTGTATTTGCACCATCAAGTGTTGCCAAAGTGGTAACGGTAACTTCACCGGCCTTTAATACCATGGCGACCATATCATCCACGGAAAGGTCTTCTGTGGTGGAGGCAAGTCCTTCATATAGAAAATCCCAGATTTCATCTTTTGTTTCTCCAAGAACCGCAGCATGGTCTGCGTAAGCGGCAATACCTTTAAGTCCAAGAATGAGCAGTTCTCTTAATGATCTGACATCTTCGTTCTCCGTGGAAAGCACACCGACGGTTGAAGCTTTTGCCGCAAAATCGGACACATCATTGGAGTACCAGGTGGCTGAGTCATGAAGATCCGAACCGATTTTTTCCCTGGCAGAGTCAAACAATTCTTTTTTTACGGCCTGGGCTCGATTTATCCAGTTAACCAAATTTTCATCATTAAAATTTGCATTGGTAATAGTGGTAAAAAGCCCCTGGGCTATGAAATGCCCCGTTGATCCCGGAACATCGATACCGGCGGCTTTGGCCTGTTTTGCGACAACAGCAATACCTTTAAGGTTATAGATTAAAAGATCCTGTAGATCTGATGTAGCACCTTCTTTGCCGCACATGCCTTTAATTGTGCATCCTTCACCTTTTGCTGCTTCCTGACATTGAAAACAAAACATTGAAATTTCTCCTTCTTTATATATAGTTGTCTTACAATTGATCTTTACATCCTGGAATGAAATTACTATAAGTATCGGATGTAATCCTTGACCTGGATCAATAAATCTTAAATTTTTTGATTTTTTTATGAAATCTTAAATTTATTATAGAGTTTGAGTTTTAATTGGAGAATTTTACACCATCGACGCACTAAAAACAATACCACTTTTTTCAGGACTGTCTGGCGAACATTTAAATAATTTGACTGCCATTGCCTCCACTTTGAAAATAAACAAAGGGGAGATGATTTTTCATGAGGCAGACAAAGCAAATGGGCTATACATGGTTGCAAAAGGAAAAATCAAGGTGTTCAAACTTTCCTTTGAAGGCAAGGAGCAGATCCTCCATATCTATGGTCCGGGTCACACCTTTGGGGAGGTCCCTGTTTTTGAGGGCACAAACTTTCCTGCCTCTTCAATGACCCTTGAAAAATCAGAGATTATTTTTATGCCCCGAGATAAATTTGTAGGGCTGATCACATCTACACCCGGACTGGGTATGAATCTTTTGGCTGATCTTTCGAGGCGGCTAAGAGAATTTACCATACAAATAGAAAACTTGAGTTTAAAAGAGGTTCCTGCAAGACTTGCAGCCTATATTCTGACATTGTCCGATGAACAGAAAAATGCCAGCAAGGTGACCCTTCCCATTTCAAAAACACAATTATCCAACCTGATCGGCACCACACCTGAAACCGTTTCGCGAATTTTAAAAAAAATGTCTGCTTCCTCATATATAGAGGTCAAAGGCAAAGTCATAAATATTAAAGATCTTGATGAACTGGAAGCTCTGTCAGAATCTGGCAGTCTTTCCTAAACAGGTGTCTTAAGCAGCGTTTACCTTTGAGACATAACCGGCTGCATTCATTAGATCGAATTAGTTACATGCGTTGATCCTGGCAGTTAGAGGCTATTACAATCTTTTAAGGGCAATCATCAATGTTCCTGCCCAGATACACAGATATTCTTTTGTGCAAAAAATGACAATTAAATTGTCAAATATGGCATCTTTGCCATTTTATATAAAATAATCTTCAAAGTCATTCTAATATTTCATGTTTTGTCAAAACCTCTGGTTTTTTGCGCAATTGCTTGCAGGCCAAGCTGCGCATGGCCGTTATTCAGATAATAATTCAAATATTTATCAAGGGAGATCCTCGAAAAAATATCATTATCGCATTGCCTGTCATATGCATATGCATATCATGTTCAAAATCGGCATGGAAACTGCAAGCATGTCGATTATTTTAAACAAAAGAGGGGATATCCATGACAATAAACAAGACAATCAATGGGTTTAAGCATCATCCTTATATACCGAATTCAGCGCCGCAGATTCAACAGCAGATGCTTGAGGAGATCGGCCTGTCAAGCCTGGAGGAACTGCACGAACAGATTCCTGACAGCCTGAAGCTAAAAGAGAACCTAAATCTCCCCAAAGCGTTGACGTCGGAATTTGAACTCAAAAAACATGTAACAGGGCTTTTATCAAAAAACCGGCATTGCGAAGAAAATTTAAATTTTTTGGGTGCCGGCTGCTGGCAGCATCATGTTCCGGCTATTTGTGATGAAATAAATAGCAGAGGCGAGTTTTTAACCGCGTATGGCGGTGAGATGTATAACGATTTTGGTCGGTTTCAGTCTTTATTCGAATACCAGAGCCTTGTGGGTGAACTGGTTGACATGGATGTTGTCAATGTGCCCACCATGGACTGGTCCCAGGCTGCGGCCACAGCTATCCGGATGGCCTCACGAATATCGGGTAGAAAACAGGTCCTGGTTCCGGAGCTGATGGAGGAAGATAAATTTCTTGTGATCAAAAATTATTGCAGCCCGGATATTACCCTTGTCCGTGTGGGGTACGAATCTGAAACCGGCCGGTTTGATCTTGCCGATTTGAAATCAAAATTGTCTGAAAAAACCGCAGCGGTCTATTTTGAGAATCCGTCATTCTTAGGGTTTATTGAGTCCCAGGGCCAGGCCATCTCCGATCTTGCCCATGCCGCAGGCGCCCAAAGCGTTGTTGGTGTGGATCCAAGTTCCCTTGGCGTATTGATTCCACCGGCACGGTATGGGGCTGATATTGTCTGCGGCGAACTTCAGCCATTGGGCATGCATATGAACTATGGCGGAGGCCAGGCGGGTTTCATGGCCACAAGAGATCAGGAAAAATATGTTATGGAGTTCCCTTCCCGTTTGTTCGGGATCGTTCCCACCAATACTGCAGGGGAATATGGATTTGATGATGTGGCGTATGATCGGACCTCTTTTGGTCATCATCGCGAGCATGGCAAAGAATATGTCGGCACCCAGTCGGCATTGTGGGGGATTACGGCAGGGGTGTATCTTGCCACCATGGGGCCCGAAGGAATGAAAGAGCTGGGACAGACAATTTTACAAAAATCCCAGTATGCCATCCATCTGATTGATAAAATTCCCGGTGTGAAAGGATCATTGTTCAACACCTGCGGTTTCAAAGAGTTCGTAGTGGATTTCAATAAAACCGGTATGACGGTGGACAGTATCAATAAAGCGCTTGTTGAGCATAATATTTTTGGTGGAAAGGATTTATCTATGGATTTTCCGCAGTTTGGCCAATCTGCGCTTTATTGCATAACTGAAATCCACAGCAAGCAAGATATTGATTGTTTGGCTGAAATTCTGGAAACAATTGTGGCTACACCCAAGAGGTGAAAAAGAGAGGATACGAGAATGGAAAGAATAAATAGAGATTCAAAGGTGAGAAAAAATTTTCACCAGGCCAAGTGGGATGAACCGATTATTTTTCAATTGAGTACACCGGGCGAACGCGGAATTCAGGTTCCACTGGCAGAGCAGGAGATACAGGATATAGTTGGCAATGGCTTTGACAGCCTGCCTTTGAAAATGAAAAGAGATATCCCCCCGGCCCTGCCTGAGATATCCCAACACCGGGTACTGCGACACTACATGCGCCTGTCCCAGCAGACCCTGGGTGCAGATGTTAATATCGAGATCGGACAGGGAACCTGCACGGTTAAATATAGCCCCAAAATTAATGATCAGCTGGCAAAGCTGCCGGGTATAACAGCACTTCATCCGCTCCAGCCGGAACAAAGTGTACAGGGAATGTTAGAAATTTTTCACAGGACCGATGGTTTTTTAAGAGAAATTTCCGGGCTTGACCGCTTTACCTTTCAACCCGGTGGAGGAAGCCAGGGGATTTTTACCATGGCATCCATTGTTCATAAATATTTTGAATCCCGGAATCAAAAGATCCAGCGGAATCAAAAGATCCAGCGGAACGAAATTATTACCACCATCTATTCCCATCCTTCCGATTCGGCAGCACCTGCTGTTAAGGGCTACAAGATCATTCATATCGGACCGGATAAGGATGGATATCCCGATTTTGAAGCCTTTAAAACGGCAGTAAATGAAAGAACGGCTGGTTTTTTTGTGGCCAACCCCGAAGACACCGGTGTCTATAATCCAAGGATCAGAGAATTTACCCAACTGGTTCATGACCATGGCGGTCTTTGTGGCTATGACCAGGCAAATGCCAATGGTCTTTTAGGTGTCACCCGGGCAAAAGAAGCAGGGTTTGACATGTGTTTTTTCAACCTGCACAAAACTTTTTCCACGCCCCATGGCTGTGGCGGCCCTGCCTGCGGCGCTACCGGTGTAACCAAAGCATTGGAAAAATATATGCCCGGCCCCTTTATTAATAAGGCCGATGACGGCTTTGGATTTGATGATCAAAACAGTCCTGAATCCATCGGAAAGGTCAGGTCTTTTTATGGCGTGGCCCCTGTTGTGCTTAAGGCCTATGCCTGGATCATGAGCATGGGTGCCCAAGGGCTCTATGAGGTGGCGAAAATAGCAGTGTTAAACAATAATTATATGTTTAAAAAACTCATGGAACTTGAGTGTGTGGATGCACCCTATATCAAAGGCAGACAACGGGTGGAACAGGTGCGGTATACCATTGAAAAATTGACCCGGGATACCGGTATCACAAGCGGAGATATTCAATTGCGGATGATGGATTTTGGTATGCATTACTGGACCAGTCATCACCCCTATCACATTGCAGAACCCATGACCCTTGAACCCACGGAAACACCATCAAAAGCTGATATAGATGAGTATATTGCCACACTCAAGCATGTGTTCAAGGAGGCGTATGAGAATCCCGACATCATAAAAACCGCCCCCCATCAAAGTGTCTGTCATAAGGTTGATAGTTCACCATCCGATGACCCGGACCAGTGGGCCATTACCTGGCGAAGTTATTTGAAAAAAACAGCAGTCAAGGTGAATTAGGGATGTACTATTGAAGACTATAGGATTCATCGTTAACCCCATTGCAGGTATGGGCGGAAGGGTAGGTTTAAAGGGCACCGACGGTATGGTTGAAGAGGCAGTTTTTTTGGGTGCCCTGCCATTATCAGGACAAAAGGCTGCCCGTGCCCTGGATGCTTTCAAAAGGTTAGAAAAGACAGCTGACGTTGGTCTGTCTTTTCTAACCCCCCCGGGGGGTATGGGGGAGCTTATTGTCAGATCAGCCGGCTTTCACCCGTATATTGTTGAGGCGAACAGTTCGTTTAAAGCCACAACGTTTAAAGCCACAACGTTTAAAGCCACAACGTCTAAAGCCACAGCGCCAAGTACCGCAGCAATAGACACCATAGCATCTGCTAAACATATGATGAATAAAGGGGCGGATCTGATCCTTTTTGCCGGTGGTGACGGTACGGCAAGGGATATCTGCAATGCTGTCTGTGACAAGATTCCTGTCATCGGCATTCCCGCTGGTGTGAAAATACATTCTCCTGTTTTTGCTCAAACCCCTGAAAAGGCGGGAGAGCTGGCAAGTCAGTATTTAGAGGGAAAAGGACTACGATGTGTTGAAAGAGAAGTCCTGGATATTGATGAAGAAGCATATCGAAAGGGGCAAGTGAAGACACAGCTTTATGGTTATCTTAAGATACCGGATGAGCAGGGTCGTCTACAGAGCCGGAAGGCCGGGACCCCTTTGAGCGAAACGGCATCCCAGAACCTGATTGCGTTGAGTATTATAGATGAAATGCAAGAAGATATAATTTATCTTATCGGGCCAGGCTCCACCACCCGGCCAATCCTTGAAAACCTATCCCTTCCCTTTTCTCTTTTAGGGGTGGATATTATCTGTAATAAGAAGATTCTTTGCAAAGATGCCCGAGAGAGGGATATTATCAGATTCGTACAAAACAAGGCCTTTAAAATCATTATCACCCCAATCGGTGGACAAGGTTTTCTTTTTGGCCGGGGAAATCATCAGATCAGTCCGCAATTGATACATAAGGCCGGGAAGGAAAATATCATTGTTGCAGCCACGCTTCAAAAAATCGGAAGCCTTAAAGGAACACCGTTTTTAGTCGATTCCGGTGATCTGAAAACAGATCGGGGCCTGTCCGGATATATCCGGGTCACCACAGGATACCGTCAGGAAATGGTGTATCCGATCCAGTGATTTGGTCAAAGATTTTTTACAGGTGTTGAACTTGAATTTTTGGCTTTTTAATTGAAAAAGAATCCACAACATCGCCGTATGCGTCAAAGGATGGGTCCGGGGTCATACCCAGTTTTAGCAAGACCGCAATGGAGGATTTATTTTCGGGTACAGCAGCACCATAGATCATATCAAACTTTAGAGTTGAAAAACCATATTGAATGCATGTTTGAGCCGCTTCAAAAGCCAGGCCCTTGCCCCAGACTTTTTGAACCAGCCCATACCGGATATCAATAAATAGTGTATCCTTTACATATTCAAGGCCGCAAAAGCCAATGGGGTCTATATGCTTTTTGTCCCTCAGGATAAAGGTGCCAAAACCATGTATTTCCCAGTGTGTAATCCGTTTCGCCGCCCATTCAAGGCCTTGGATGGGGTATGACGCTTTATTGGGCAGATACCTGGTTGTTAGAGGATGGGACAGATAGTCCATGGTAAAGGCAATATCCATCCGCTTGAATTGTTCAAAGTTCAGACGTTCACTTTCAGGTAACACAGGCTTTTTTGAATGCATAATCAGTACCTGATCAAAAATACGTGTTTTCTTTTAAATTAGTCATCAACTGAGTTGCTGATTAATCTTAATCCATCTAAGGTCAGGGATTGTTCAACTTTCTCAATGGTGTTGGAGAGATCCGCTATTAATGGCGCAAGCCCTCCTGTGGCAAGGACTTTAGGCGAAGCTTCCATCTCTTTTGCCATCCGTTCCACCATGCCGTCCACCATGGCGGCATTGCCATAGATGATTCCGGATTTTATACTTTCAATGGTGTCTTTACCGATAACCACCGTCGGGGCTTTGAAGATTTCAACCCTTGGCAGCCGGGATGCTTTTTGAAACAATGCCTCGGAAGCGATCATGACACCGGGTACAATGGCTCCACCCAGGTACTCGCCTTTTTGGGAGATCACATCAAATGTTGTTGCCGTGCCAAAATCAATGATGATCATGGCTGTTTTATATTTATCATAGGCTGCAATGGCATTGACAATACGATCCGCCCCCACTTCATTGGGATTATTATAAAGAATGGGCATCAGTTTTTTGACTGAATCAGGATTGATCCATAGCGGGGTCAGCTTTAAATACCGCTCGCAAAAGGCATCTAAAATCGGAACGGAAGACGGTACAACAGATGAAATAACACATTTTTTGATGGACGCTCTATCAAGATTTTTGTCAAAAAAAAGAGCATTTGCCAGCACATTGAATTCGTCTGCGGTGGTGTCCCTAATAGTTCTGATCCGCCAGTCATGGACAAGGGTATCCTCTTTGAAAACACCAATGACCGTATTTGTATTTCCCACATCAATCACAAGCAGCATTATTGTCTCCTTAATTTAGGATAGCAAATTTTATCTTCGTTCCTTAATCTATTTTTACGGTAAATACCTGGGGGACAGCATCTGTCATCATCAAGCCCACGGGGATATTCACATAAGCATGCCGGGCATATATTCCTGGTTTCAGGCCTTTTAAATCAATAAATGAGTATATTTTATTTAGTATGTCTTTGTTGCTGGCGATTTCAAACGGTCCTTTGATTCGAACACTGATTTCAGGTGGTTCGATGGTGACGATGGATGTGGTATTCCATACCTGGATGGGAATGCTGTCAATTGTTTTGGACATCAACTGCTGCTGGATCGGGACAGTGACAATAATAAGGGAATTCGATGTCGGAACGATGGATGGATCGTCCAGATCCAGGGGAATTCTCTTTTTAAACGTCTCGCTGACGTTGGAGATATCAATGGGCTTTGTTTTCAGATCGGTAATGGACTGAATTAAAGGGGCGGCACCTGTCAGTTCAACATTAGCAGGTTCCGTTGCGGCTTCCAGCGCCAGGTATCCTTTGGCAGGCTTGCCAATGTAGGGCACAGTCACTTTTAATGTTTTACTGACTTTTTTTTCTAACTGGACACTTAAAAAGGACGGCTTGATACTTAACAGCCGGATTCCCGGTTTTAATGGGATTCGTTTTTTTTCCAGCGGAATGAGATAGGCTCCGGGTTCTATGGATACGGAGTCCCCGGCAGGGTCAAACTCAAGATCGGTATACAGATCAACTACATAGCGAATATTTTCTTTATTGATCTGTTCCAGATCTTCTGGTTTTGCCTGTATTTTAATTTCGATCTTATCGGTGTGAAACTGGGTGAGAACCATATTTTCCGGTACATTGGAGAAATCCACAAACAGCAGCAGGTCTGTTTCAACAGGTTCCGGCGCACAACCGGCAATAAAAAGGACAAAAAAACAAAAGGTACGACTAAAAACAGTTCTGATTTTTAGTATACGTGGCTTACGCATTCCGGATTGAATCAATAATTCGGGTAAAAGATTTGACTTTTTCAACATCATGTACCCGTACAATATGGGCTCCGTTCATCACCGATGCGGCCACGGCGGCCATGGTGCCATATAGGGTCTTTATGTTGTCAGGGCCAACCGGGATGCTGCTGTCTTTGCTCAAAACGTTCTGGATAAAAGATTTGCGTGATGGACCAATGAGGACGAGAAAACCCAGTGCACGGATTTTTTCAAGGTGTTTGATCAATACCAGATTGTGCTTTACCGTTTTACCGAATCCAATGCCGGGATCAAGGATGATATGGGATTTTTTTATGCCTTTATCCATGGCAAAGGCTGCTCGTTTTTCAAGATAGGTAATGATCTCCATCATCAAATCGTCATAGTTGGGGTTCACCTGCATGGTTTCCGGTGTTCCCTTCATATGCATAAGCACAACAGGTACTTTTGTTTCAGCGGCAAGATCAGCCATGGCCGGATCCTTCTCAAATGCTGAAATATCATTAATGATGGTGGCACCGGCATTCAATGCCTCCCTGGCAACAGCGGACTTTACCGTGTCAATGGAAATAGGCACATCAATTTTAGCGGCCAGGTTTTCAATCACCGGTATTACCCGATCCATTTCTTGTTGCTCTGAAACAGGTTCGGCAAAAGGCCGGGAAGACTCCCCACCGATGTCCAGAATATGAGCGCCGTCTTCAACCAGTTTTATCCCCTGTGCAACAGCCGTTTCACAGGAGTTGAATTTTCCGCCGTCTGAGAATGAATCCGGCGTGGCATTGAGTATTCCCATAATACAGGTCCGGGAGTTAAAATCGAGGACAAACCTGTTAAATTCAAGCGTGCTGGGCTGCATATAATGATTCCCTATTCCGAATCTTTCTCTTTTGGATCAGACTCCGGTGTTTCTTTATCATCCTCAGCTTCGTCTACAATTTCAATCTCCTCATCATCGTCTGATGCTTCTTTCCGGCTCTCTTCCTGACCGGATTCCTTGTCTGCTTCCGGTTCGACCGGTCTTTCAGGTGGTGTATAGACGTTCTTTTTACCAAAAAAGTCAAAGTCCGGTCTCATGCCGGCAATCAGGTTGTCTAACTCCGATCCTAGAACGGTTTCTTTTTCGATCAGCAGTTCGGTAAGCGCATGAAGAATATCTGTGTTTTCTTCCAGCACCTTTTTGGCTGCCTGGTACGCACGGTCAATGATAAGTGCCACTTCAGAATCAATTATTCTGGCGGTTTCTTCTGAATAGGCTTTGGCCTGGGTCATTTCCCGGCCAATAAAAATATTATCTTCATGGTTTTCATAGGACAACAAGGGCATGTTGTCACTCATGCCAAAGGTGCGAACCATGCTGTTGGCAAGCTTGGTGGCCTGTTTTATGTCATTGGATGCACCGGTACTGATTCGGTTAAAGATAATTTGTTCAGCCACACGCCCTCCAAAGGCAATGGCCAGTTCATTCTCAAGCTGATCTTTGTATTTGAAATCCCCTTCCTCGGGCAAAAACCAGGTGACACCGGCAGCCCTGCCCCGGGGAATGATGGTGATCTTGTTGACGGTATCAGTATAGGGTAAGAATCTTGCCACAAGAGCGTGTCCGCCTTCGTGGTACGCCGTTGTTTTTTTCTCGTCGTCTTTAATGACCTTGGATTTTCTTTCAAGTCCCATATAGACTTTATCTTTTGAATCTTCAAAATCTTTCATGGACAATTTTTCATGATCCCGCTTGGCAGCTAAAAGGGCTGCTTCATTCACCAGATTTTCAAGATCAGCTCCGGAAAAACCAGGCGTTCCTTTGGCTAAAATGACCGGATCTACATCTTCCCCAAGCGGGGTTTTTTTCATATGCACCCGCAGGATACCTTCACGGCCTCTAATGTCCGGCATATCCACGACAACCTGACGGTCAAATCGCCCCGGTCTGAGCAGGGCCGGATCAAGCACATCCGATCTGTTGGTGGCGGCCATTAAGATAACGCCTTCATTGGATTCAAATCCATCCATTTCCACCAGCAGTTGATTCAAGGTTTGTTCCCGTTCGTCATGCCCGCCGCCCATACCTGCCCCTCTCTGGCGTCCAACCGCATCAATTTCATCGATAAATATAATACAGGGGGCATTTTTTTTGCCCTGGGCAAACAGGTCTCTGACTCTCGAAGCCCCGACACCAACAAACATCTCAACAAAATCAGACCCTGAAATGGTAAAAAAAGGAACCCCGGCTTCTCCGGCAACAGCCCTTGAAAGCAAGGTTTTTCCGGTGCCGGGATTGCCCACCAGTAAAACCCCCTTGGGGATGCGACCGCCAAGTCGGGTATATTTTGCAGGATTTTTTAGAAAATCAACCACCTCGGCCAATTCTTCTTTGGCCTCATCAATCCCTTCCACATTGTCAAAGGTCACTTTTTCACCCTTGTCATCTATGAGACGGGCACGGCTTTTTCCAAAAGACATTGCTTTACCGCCGCCGGCACCCCCCTGCATCTGTCGCATGAAAAA
>JAKIUJ010000077.1 GCA_021647625.1 Desulfobacula sp. | reverse complement strand
TCATCCGTGAATAATTTTTTGACGGAACACCAATATCATCGGCTCTGAAAAAAAATTTGATGGAACCATGGGTCTTTACGCCTTGTTCAATCGTATGCTGAAATCCTGCATCAATTTTTTGCGGCAGGTGCCTGTCAAATGATTTATAGATTGCTGATATCAATGATTTATTTGCTCCTTTATCCATTCCATGGTGTTAAACGCACCATTAATATCCAATTTCATGTGCGGTTTTTTTGTTTGTCCACTTAAATTTGCCTGGATTAATTGAGAAAGTTTATCCGATGTCAGATCCTGATTATCCAAAATCGTCATGGGAGCGGCATATCGAATTATTTTTTGAGCACGCGCCCGTTGTTCCCGGTTCTGACTGAACGGCCAGACAAGGGACGGAACATCGGCCGCTACAATATTCATGCAGGTATTATATCCGGCCATGCTGATGGAAAGATCACAAGCACCCAAAAGGGAGACAAAATTTTCTGCAAATTCTTTCACCTCAAGACCATCACATTCAAATAATTTTAAATATTGTTTATCTTCATCATCCATATAGGGTCCTGTATAGACCTTCAATATGACATCTTTTTTTGATGGCAGATCGCTGTAAGCATGGACAACGGCTTTTAACAATTTGGCCCCCACATTTCCGCCGCCGACACTTGCCACAATTAACTTTTTTTTGGCGCTCAACCCAAGCTTCTGCCTGATCTGCCTTACTTTACTATGGTCCGGGACAGGGGTAACAAACCCGGTATAAATAAGGGGAATTCTGATTTTATCCAATCGTGAAAACGTAGCAGCAAGTTTAATCAACTTTGGGTCCGAGTGTACCAGTACGGCATCGAACCACTTATTCACAGCCTCTATAACACGTGTTTCATACTTTGTGGTGTCTTCTTTTTCCACCAGAATGTCCCTCAGACTGCATACCACTTTGCAATTAGTCTCCGGGGTATCCTTTAGGTATTCCAGAACAGGAATCAGTTCAAACCGAAATGCCCTTCGCCCAAACGGATAGAGTTCAATAAAAAACATATCCGGTTTTTCTTGTTCTATCAGGGTAAGCAAGCATTTCTGGCGTTCATGCTTCACATCATCCACACTCTTTTTGGGGTCTACACTGTGAAGATGGGTAAAATTTTTATCCATCATCAGACCGGCAAGAGCGATATGTCGTATATGATCCGGCAATATCACATCAATATTATCTCCACCTGTCACTAAAATAACCTCACAGGCTTCCATCGCCCCGGCAATTTCAAGGGTTCTGAAAAAATGCCCCACTCCAAGGACATGCTGACAATAAATAATAATTTTCACAATTGATTCCTATTTATGTTTTTCTGCATATGATCAATAAAGCTTAATGCTGTTTAAAACCTCTACCTTCACCTTTTGATCCCAGCTCAATACATGAAGGTGGTAATTCTTTATCAAAGGAACTTCAGACGGCATGAATGAACGTCCCAGCGCCTTGTATATCAATATTTTCATCACACTGCTGTGGCTGACGACCAGAATGTATTTTTGGGCTAACCGTTCAGCAGCCTTTTCAATAGCGTTTGATGCCCTGTTTAAAACCAAGCCCCTTGACTCACCGCCCGGTGGACAAAAATCCCAGCCCATTGATTCCTGATGTTCGATCTCCCCGGGCAATTGATTCCTGATATCGCTTATTTTCCGGCCTTCCCACTCACCAAAATCCTGCTCCCTTAAACCTTTATCATATTCAATCCCCGCATGGATCTTTTTGGCAATAATCTGTGAGGTCTGCTGTGCCCGAATCATGGGGCTGGACAAAATTATATCATATTTTTGTGACAACAATACTTCACCCCAAAGACGGGCTTGATCAATCCCTTCAGGGCTTAAGGCAATATCCTCCCGTCCCTGGATTTTTTTTTCCAGATTCCAAGGAGTTCTTGCATGACGAATTAATCCTAATTTAACCATTCACCTGACCATCTTATATAGAATGTGTTCAAATTTTTTATAATTTTCATCAATATCATGATGATTTTTCACATGGACCGCTGCATTTTTGCCCATTCGCCTGCAAGTCTCACTATTGTTTAACAGGATTTCCAGCGTATCGGAAAAGCATTTGCAATCATACACGGGTAAAAGAAAACCAGTTTTTTTATCCTCCACAACTTCGGGAATCCCCCCGTTGTTAAATGCCACCACAGGCAAGGAGCAAGCCTGGGCCTCCAGGTATACCATCCCTAATGACTCCCTGATCCCCGGGAATGCAAACAAATCTCCAGAACTGTAAAAGCCGGGCATCTCTTCTCTTGAAAGTTTCCCGACAAAGGTATGCTGCCCTGGAATATGGCTGTGAGCAAGCGTCTTTAACTCTTTTTCCATTTTCCCGCCACCCGCAATCACCAGATGAAAATCAGTTTTTTTCTTTACCAGCATTCCGCAACATTTTATCAACCAGGACAACCCTTTTGTTTTCACATCATCTCTGAACATCCCGGCTGTCAGAATAATCGGACAATCTTTTCTTATCCCCCATTTTCTTTTTTGCCGCTCACCCATATGATCATCCTTTTTAAATAAATTGGGATGGATACCGGGTTTAATATAAGTGAGGCTGTCAGGTGAAATTATACGTCTCAAATTCTCCAGATCGGATGATTTATTGGTAAACACATGAGCAGCACTATTTAAAGCAGCCCGATTCAAATAAAACCCCAGGATGGTTTTTAATTTTCTTTTTCTTTTCGTGGAATAAATGCCCTGGAAGATCACATATTTTATCTTCAACAGTTTACAGATCCAAGGACCGATAAGATCCGGTGCTTTATAATAGGTATGATAGGTCAGCCATACATCAGGTGGATTCTGTTTTAATCTTTTTACGCATTGAAAAAAATCAAAAACAAGAAATAGCCAGAGCCAGGGCTTAAAATAAATCCACCTGGCCCTTAAATTGCTTTGGACATCAATGATATGCCCGCAGCTTTCAAGGAAGAGAACAAGGCCTTTTGCAATGATAAGGTCACCGGATGGATTTTTAGCCCCCAGCGGTTTAAATGGTGCATAAAAGGCTATTTTCATTTCTTTATTCCGCTTGCAGGGCCCGATCATGAATTTGATCCAAACCCGGATCAATCCTAAGCCCTGGTATCATATCGCGATAAATTCCGGCCAGATCATGTATCAGCACTTGATTGTTAAAATCCTTTGCGATTCTATTCCTGGCGTTTGTGGTCACTTTTCTTCTTAAATCCTCATCTGCCAAAATGATCTCCATGGCATCGGCCATAGCCACAGGATCATTCTGCTGCACCATCATTCCGGATATGCGATCTTCAAGAAATTCCGGTATTCCTGATACGTTCGTTGCCACCACCGGCAAATTCATTGCCATACTTTCGGCCATCACATTTGGAATACCATCCCTGTCACCGTTATCGGCAATCCGGCATCCCAGCACGAACAGATCTGAGCGTGCATAGTATTTGATAACCTCTTCATGGGTCAAGGTTCCACAAAGGTTGGTAACACTTTCCAACTCAAGTTCTTTTATCAGTTCAACTATTATTTTGTTGTCATCCCCTTCTCCAATAAGCGTATGAATAAATTTGATCCCCCTGCCCCTTAGGATAGAAAGCGCCTGGTATATTGTTTCAAGTCCTTTCTTTTCAGTCATTCGTGCCACGGTCAACAACTTAAAGGGAGGTTTACAAAAAATATCATTATAGGTTTTGGAAAAATAATCCAGGTTAATCCCGTGATATACACAAAAAATCGGAGTCGAGATGCTAGCGGCCAGCCGGGTTAAAAATTTCTTATTATACCGGGTACAGGTCACCACAAACCGGGCCATATCAATTTTTTCTTTCAGTTGCCTTGGGTCAGATGTGTAAATATCTTTTGCATGGGCAAAAAAGCTAAAGGGGATGCCGCTTAACAGGCTTGAAAACAAAGCCACTGATGTTGGGGAATGGGCAAAATGAGCCTGGAAATGAATAATGTTTTTACCTGGCAAATATTTATGGACCAGATATCCTGCCTGGAGCAGATGCTTTAAAGTGGCTGTTTTTCGTGTTCTCATCCACCGGACAGCTGCTTTTTTTGCCGCCTTAAAATATACCTTTGGTTTTTTTGCGGCCAACATCAAATTATGGTACCCCAAGGGTAAGAGATGTTCTAAAATTGTGCTTGGCAGATAATCCACCCGGGCCTTAATATTTTTAATACCGGCATGGGTAAACGCCTCTCTGGGATGACGCATTGATATGATATGAATTTTAAAACCCAGTGATTCCAAAAGCAGTATTTCATTTGAAATAAACGTTTCTGATATCCTAGGATAGCCTTTCAGGATAAAACATAGTGTCGGGGATTCAGTTTTTTCCATTTTTACCATTCCAGAATTGTGATATGCGCTCACAAATATTTACAATCCCGGTCATCTTAAAACCGGCCATGGCTGCTTTAAAAGATTCTTTATTGTCCAGCATATATAGTATTTTTTCTTCTAAATTTTCTTCGTTAAGCCGGGTCCAGGGTATATATTCAATCAAGTGCTCCCGGCTAAAGGCCCTGGCACGGATAAACTGCTCTTTTCTTGGAGTTTCTCTTGGAATCACCAAAGACATCGTCTTTGAAGAAAGCGATTCACAAATCGTGTTATATCCGCCCATGCAGACCACAATATCAGAGGCAGCGATCAATGTTTCCATGTCGGAAAAAAATTCATGGGACTGGATACCCAAATCTTCTGCCCGTTTCAAGATTAAGTCTTTATCACTTCTGGATAAAAAAGGACCTGTAACAAGAACCGTTTGAAATGAGGGCAAAATAGACTTTTCTTTCATTTTTTCCAACATTTTCAGATACATGTCCAACACATGAAAGCCATCCCCGCCACCGCCTGTGGTAAGGGTTACCAAATTTTCATTTGTCATGATGTTCAATTGAAGCCTTAACGCTTCTGCCACACTTGGCTCGGGTACTTTTCTGGGAATATATCCGGTAAAAATAGTTTTTTGGCTGATTGACTCAGGAATGTCATACTCTTTCACAGGATCATAAATCCGTTGCTGCCCATACACCCAGACCTCACTGTAAAGACCTTCTATTGTTTTATAAATATTTTTTTTAGTCCAGTCAGCCTTAACGGTATCTCCATCATCCATGATATCTCTCAATCCGAGAATGGTCTTGGTATTTTCCAGATTTGTCTTTATCCACTCCAGTGCCGGAAGGACTTCTTTTTTTAACCCCTGGGGTTCTTTATCCACAATAAACAGATCAGGCAAAAATGTTTTCACCGTTGCCATGATAATGCTCTGCCGGATTTCCATGGCCTGCAGAGGATCAATTCGAATGGTCAAGGGGAAATATTCATCATTGGCCTTTTTGATCATACCCGGAATCCGAACATAATCTACGTATTTAGGAAACGTCAATCGACCCGCAATGGGAGATCCGGTCAGTATCAAAATATTTGTGTTGGATTTTCGCAACTGTTCGGCAATAGCCATGGTTCTTCTAATGTGGCCCAGTCCATATGTATCGTGGGAATACATTAGAATATTAAAAGTAGATTCTTTATCCATGGGATTAATGTGTTTCTCCTTTTGAATAGAATTCAAAAAAATGTTCCATGATCAGTTCAACCGTCGCTCTATTGATATGAAAGTTCTCTTTTCCATATTCAAAACAACTCTGGTTCATCATCATATTAAAGCTTGTGGCTATCTCATAACCGGGAAAATAAAAAGCATCATCATGATTGCACACAAATTCATCGGCAACAGCCCTCAATGTTGATTTAGAATTACAATTTGCACTGATAACATCCATATCTTTTCTGAATGTGGCCCATAAATGGACCGGGGAAACCGTAATGATAATCTTACAATATTTATTATGCTGTTTTAGTAAACTGTAAATCTTTTCCAGATTATCCAGGTTTTCCTGATACCGGCTAACCCTGAAGGTGTATTCATCCCGGCCTGCCCCCTCATTAAAATAAGGTCCGGATGGCAGACATATAACGCTTTTATCGTTATTATCTTCCCATATTTCAGTCAGGCCAAGCGTTACTATCAATACTTTGGCTTTCATGATCGCTTTTTTTGAACACTCTATATGGGATTGAAAGTCGTGTTCGGCCTGCTCAATTGAATCATACAGAATAATCCTGCGATAGGGATCCTGGACCTGCTTGGTTTTTGGCGAGACCCACCACCGGATATTGGGTGAAAAAGACTCAAAGGTATATTCAAAAATCTGTCTTAAAGAAAAGGTATTATAGGTTCTCTCCCAGGCAGCACTGGCATGGACCGATGCCGGGTGATGCGTCTCTTCAGTAATGTAATTATACCCTTTTCTGATCAGAACCTTCCTGATTTCCCTGGCAAAACACGACCCAATGGATGCTATTGGTGTAAATGTATCAATACCAAGACCTGTATCCTCCATATGAGGGTACTGATTGGGTATGAGCTTATTATCATAAGATCCAGGCCATACCTGCCAGGATTTAAATCTATGTATCGGGTGCATCTCAGAAAATGCCATAACTTTTCCTATTCTTTTTGATCCTACTTTTATCCAAACTGACAGATCAAGTCAAGAAAATGGCTGGATTATAAATTTAGTTTGCTCTTTTAACCAAAGTTTTTTATACGAAATAACACTGCAAACCAGCATGGAAAAGTTACATGCGTTAGTCCTGTTGATGCCCCACTTTTTTACTCCGCCCGCTCCCTGCAAGAAACCACTGGATTTGTTGACTTCCGGCCCATTTTTCACTATCATTAATTTTTGGAATAAATCGTGGTGTATGAAGGGATATTTAAACAAACCGTTTTCGAATTATCCATGTAGGAATTGATGCAAAAAAATACTAATCCCAAAGCAAATCTTCCACAGCAACAGGTTGCCCTGCCATATAAAAAATCTATTGAGATTGCTGTTAAAAGTATCAAATCGCGATTTTTCCGTTCATTGATCACCACCATGAGCCTTATTCTGGCCATCTCTTTTTACAGTTATATTAAAACCAATTCTCTTATTATTACGGGTATTTTTTTTTCCGAAAACAAAACAGCCATCCAGCAACTCTCCCATCTTGGGTATGAAATTCCCGACAATGGCGAGGCCTATACGGCAACGCCCAAAGAAAGATGGATTCTTGTTTTATCCTTGCTTGTATGTGTTGTGGGTATTGTCAACACACAGCTTATGGCCGTTGCTGACCGATTCAGAGAAATAGGTACGATGAAATGCCTTGGTGCACTGGATAGGTTTATATTAAGACTTTTTTTAATCGAGGCAACGCTGCAGGGATTTATTGGCGCTACCATTGGAAGTGTGGCAGGGACTGTTATTGCTCTATTGGGATCACTTTTCAAATTCGGTACCGTGGCAATGATTTTTATCAGCATAAATGATGTTATCATGTCCATTACAACGGCAATTTTTTTAGGATGTTTTTTAAGTATTATCGGTGTCTTATACCCGGCCTTGCTGGCCGCAAAGATGCAACCTGTTGAAGCGATGAGGGGAAAGGATTGATTTTTTCAGTCGGGATTGTCTATGAAGAGTTTAAATAATATTGTTCGTGTGGATAAAGTACTCAAGGACTTTACAATGGGTAAAACCATTGTTTCGGTATTAAAAGGAATTGATCTTGAAATAAAAACAGGAGAATATGTTTCCATCATGGGACCATCCGGTTCCGGTAAGACCACTCTGTTTAATATGATCGGCGGATTAGACAAACCGTCTTCAGGTTCTGTTTTTATTGATGAAATCGATATTTCCCAGCTTGATGCCTATGAACTGGCCTGGCTTCGTTGTCGAAAAATTGGATATATTTTTCAAACTTTCAATATTATTCAAGTGATGACCGCCCTTGAGAATGTAACTCTTCCAATGGTTTTTGCCGGGATCGCAGATGACCAGGCAAGGGATAAGGGCATGGAACTTTTAGAACTTGTGGGTCTGAAAGAAAGATTTCAACACAAGCCTTTTGAACTCTCCGGTGGTCAACAACAGCGCGTAGCTGTTGCCCGTGCCCTGGCCAATGATCCAGCCATCATTCTAGCGGACGAACCCACAGGCAATCTGGATCTCGCCACCGGGGACGAAATCATTAATCTGCTGAAAATGTTAAGCCGGGAAAAAGGGGTTACTATTATTTCCGCCACCCATGATCTCAAAATGTTGAATGTTTCAGACCGGGTTATATGGATAAGTGATGGTAAAATAGAAAAAATTGAACATAGAGATGAACTATCCATTTCATTGGGACAGATCGGTGAGAAATGAGGATAACACCATCATTGCATAAACGGATTTGGATATTTTTATGTATTTTTTTTACTATATTTATCATGATATCTGCGCAGACTCTTTTTGCACAGTCCAACAGCAAACCCACCCATACCGAACAATTTTCCAAATTAATTGAACAGTTTTCCAATGTGAGCGATAGAAGCTGCGGCAGTAAGGGTGCAATCAACACTTCAAATTTTATTAAATCCCAATTTGAAAGCCTGGGATTTGACACAGTCGGCTCCCAAGCCTTTACCATGCCGGTTAGACTAAAAAAAAACAGTCATATCACAATCACAAAAGACGATCATACCATTGATATCGAACCGTTTTTATCCAATGCCATTTCACCCGATACCCTGGCAAGCCCCGGTATTTTGGGGCATATTGTTTATGTGGGCAAAGGAGACATGGCCCGATTCAATAATAAAAAAATTGAGAATGCGCTGGTACTCATGGATCTTGATTCCGGAGATAACTGGATCAATGCCCTTTCCCTGGGTGCCAAGGCAATCATTTACATTTATGATCAAAAACCGGATAAATTTTTATTTCAAGACAAATTAGAACTGTCTCCTGTCAAATTCCCCCGGTTTATCCTTTCAAAAAAAGAGGCAGCCACGCTTTTTCCCGGGTTCAAAAACGGCAGCATTTCAGACAAAAAAACCACAGCAACAATTACATCAGACTTGAAATGGACAAATACTGTTGTTGAAAACATATATTGCATGGTTCCGGGCGTAGATGAAAAATTAAAAAAACAATTGATTATAGTCGAGGCATTTTATGATACTGCAGGATTTATCCCAGGGAACTCCCCTGGTGCGGATCAGTCGGTTTCCATTGCATCTCTGCTTGATCTGGCGCGTTTTCTAAAACAACAGCCACCTGAAAGATCCGTTTTATTAGTTGCGACAGGGGGACATGGGAACAGCCTTGCCGGAATGCGGGAGATGATCTGGAGTCTCGGTGTCAAATCCAGGGAACTCAAAAAAAATCTTTCCCATTATAAAAATATTCTTATCGAATCCGAACATAGCCTGGACCTGATCAATCAGTTTGAACAAAAAAAAAAGATGAATTCAGATCAGCTCAAACTGGTTAAAAAAAATATTCAGGAAATAATTAAAACAAAAATAGATACCCAGAGCAACCAGCTCATGCAGCTTCGTCTTGAAGAAAATCCGGATGACAACCGCATCAAGCAGCTGGCAGGTCAAAGAATGGAATTGAAGCGTCTTGAAAGCAAAAACGATCTAACAAGTCTTAACCAAAATGAAACCCGCCTGATAACAGCGTTAATTCCAATGGTTAAAAAAAGACTTAAAAAAAACATTACCAATGCAAGACTGCATAAAAATAATATTGAATCCTCTAAAAAATTTAGAAAATTGATAAAATCAAAAAAGATTCAAACAATACTGTCATTGCACCTTTCCAGTAACGGCAGCGGAATCGGAGCATTTAATCAGGGATGGCTGTATGATATCAAAAAAACAATCAATACGTTCGCACCCTATGTCAAATTAAATGAAATCCTTCTTAACAGTGGTAAAAAAGCAGCTGACCAACTGAAAATCGACAATATTTTCAAAGATACTTTACGCCCCTCTCTTCACCGGTCCTGGCAGACCTATTTCAATGACACACCTGCCCTTGGCGGAGAGGTCAGTCGACTTGCCGGATACCTGGGGCTTAGTCTTGTGACAACCCATGATTCCAGACGGTTCTGGAACACCCCTTTTGACACAATGGATACCGTCAATTTAGACAATGCCGCAACCCAGAGTCAATTTGTTTCACATCTAATTGGGATCATTGCCGCAGTTCCGGATTTATCACCTGGACGGATTCCACGAAAAGGATTCGCCACACTGAAAGGAAGGGCCAATTTCCTTCGACACGGCGCCGTGTTTGCCGATGCCCCGGCACCCAACAGTGTTATTCTCTCCTTCCAGGGCCCGGGAATTTTTTACAGTATGGTTGATGAGTCCGGAACCTTTTTCATCAAAGGGGTTGCAACCAAAAAAACCACCCTTCATAAAGTCATTCTTGAAGGCTATAAATTTGACCCTGCCACAGGAGAAACGCTATGGGCCATTGATAAAAAAAAGACCACTAAGGCCAGATATCGGGTTAAGGTGACAAAAAGGCAAATGGAAACCGATCTTGTGATGTTTCCATGCAGCCAAACAACAATATTAAACCTTTTGGAACCCAGAACCTTTGGGTATATGACCAAACTGCAGATATTGGATGCGCGAATGGATGCCACTCCAATCCGGTATTGGTACAGCCGGATTGACACAAGGTCATCTCTTATCAGCTCCATTTATCTTCAACGGGGAACCCGTTTTAAGATAGGTCTGTCCGACACACTTTTAACAAAAAAATTCATATTGACCCATTCAACCAAAAAACACCCACAAGGAAATGGATACCGCATAGATGAGACTCCTGTAATTGCCCCCACTCAATATCTGGCCGCAAAAGATATGTGGGCTTTGTTAAACCCGAGGATAGATACCCTGGAAGAAAAAGGAATCAACAATAAAAAGATAAGAGCACTTCAATTTCAGGGAAATCAGGCGCTAAAAGAGGCGGAACGCCAGAAAAAAAACATGATCTATGATAAATTCTTCAAGTCATCCGGCAATGCACTGGCGCTTGCAGGAAGAGTCTACGACCATGTAGAAAATATACAAAAGGATGTTTTGTACGGTGTCTTGTTTTATATTGTCTTATTTGCACCCTTTGCCTTTTGTCTGGAACGGCTGGCTTTCGCCTTTATTAATATTTACAAAAGGATTGTCGGATTTATTTGCATTTTAATCTCACTGATTGTCATCATATACAATGTTCATCCTGCCTTTGATTTAGCTTACAGCCCCATTGTCATTATTCTTGCATTTTTTATCATTGGACTGTCTGCCATCGTCACCTGGATTATCTTCCATAATTTTGAAAATGAAATGAAACGGTTTCAATTGCAGGGGAAAAGAGGCAATGAGGGTGAAATCAGCCTGCTGAAAGCCTTTTCAGCCTCTTTTTTTATGGGCATAAATAACCTCCGCCGTCGAAGGGCCAGAACAATTTTGACCTGCACAACCCTGATTATCCTTACCTTTACCATCATGAGTTTCACATCGGTAAAAAGTATCCGTCAACATTCCAAGCTTTTGTATAGTGAGAAAACACCCTATCAGGGACTTTTAGTGAAACAGATCAACTGGAAAAGCCTTCCTGCAAGAGCCTATAAAATTATTGAAAATACAATGGCTTCAAATATGATTGCGGCTCCCAGGGCCTGGCTCGAAACCCGGGACCGAACTCAATCGACAAAAATTCCGGTTGTTTATGATAAGTCCGGGTTTGAGGCAAAAGGTATGATTGGATTGTCCCCGAATGAAACCGAAATCAGCGGATTTTCCAACCTTCTCACCAAGGGGCGATGGTTTACACAAAAGGATCGATATTCCATTATAATTTCGGAAAGAATGGCAAAGTTGCTCGATCTTCCGGATCTGAGTATTAAACAATCATACATAAAACTCTGGTCTATACCCTTTAAAGTGATTGGGACATTTTACGGAAAAAGATTAGATCTGTTCAAAGACCTGGATGGCGAACCCATAAGTCCTGCTATTTTCCCGGATGAAATCTTTCAGCAAACCACGGAAGCTGAAATGGATGCCATGGAATCCGGAGATGATGTCAAGGCATTCCAAAGCCGTTATAAGCATATCCCCTTTGATCAAACCGTTATCATTCCTTACAAAACGCTGCTCTCTCTGGGCGGAAATCTTAAAAGCGTGGCATTAAAGTATAAGGAACCGCCGCAGGACAACACATCCACTTTTCAGATGGTGGATCGATTTGGCTTATGGCTTTTTTCCGGAGAAAAAAAAGGCGTGTTTTTATACAGTGCAAGTGACAATCTCAATTACAGCGGCCTGCCCAATGTGCTAATCCCGATTTTAATTTCTATTTTCATTGTATTAAATACCATGATCGGCAGTGTTCAAGAGCGGAAAAAGGAAATTGGAATCTATACATCCATAGGTATGGCTCCCTCCCATGTATCTATTATTTTTATTGCCGAAGCGCTATCCTACGCAGTATTGAGTGTTGTGTTAGGATACATTCTTGCCCAGGTCGTTGTTAAAGTGTTTGCAGGCACCGCTCTTTTATCCGGCCTTACCGTCAACTATTCTTCTCTAGGCGGTGTCTTTGCCATGGTAATGGTCATGCTGGTGGTTCTTTTGTCCTCCATTTACCCATCCAAAGTAGCTGCATCCATTGCCATACCCGACGTTGAAAAATCATGGGAGCTTGCAAAACCCGATGGCGATACACTGAATATTGAATTACCCTTTTTAATCAAAACAAAAGAGGAACTTAGCATATGTGGATATCTCTATGACTTGTTTGATACCCACAGAGCAGTATCACACGGTATATTTTCCGTGGGAAGACTCCAGATAAAAACGGCACAAAAACATAGTGCAGTCTATCCGAAAAACAATAAATTAAGAAATGGTTCGGATTTTAAAATCACCTTTACAGCATGGCTTGCCCCTTTTGATCTTGGAGTAATGCAGGATGTCAGCTTCAATGTTAAATATTCATCCCGGTTTAAAGATTACATGGAAATCGATATGAAAATTTTCAGGCAGTCCGGCGAAAACAACACCTGGTGGCGGGTCAATAAAAGATTTGCCAATCTGATTAGAAAACAGCTTTTAATCTGGAGATCTATGGATGACCTCGAAAAAGAGACCCATGCAGCGATGATGAAATCTCTTATTAAAACAAAGGGACTGTCAATTGATTGAAAAAAGAAAAAGAGGGACACAGATACGCCCCAGGGCATTTATCCTTGGATTTATACTTGCAGTTGCTATCTGTGCTGTAACACCTTTCAACAATGTGTACCGAAACGCAACGCCCCTGGGCGGTGGATATTTCCCGCTTGCCCCTTTTTATCTTTTATTCTGGTTGACCGTTATCACGGCATTATCCAGAAAATTTTTCAAGATTGAAACCCTGCTCACAGGTGCTGAACTTATTTTTACCTGGGGGCTCATGCTTCTTGTTTCAGGTATTGCCTACACTGGTTTCGCCAGAACATTTTTTATCAACCTTACTGCCCCTTTTTATTTTTCAAGCGTTGAAAACCGATGGCAGCAAGTAATTCAGCCTCTTTTACCCAAGAACCTGTTTCCCCAGGACAGTGCGGCTATTGAAATGCTCTACAATGGGATTGAAGGGGGTCAGGACATGGGGTGGATAGAACTTGCCTCACAAATTCCATGGTCAGCCTGGGTACTCCCATTTTTTTCCTGGGGGCTGTTTATGATCATCTGCTACTTTCTGATTTTGTGCCTGGTGCACATGATTTCCAGACAGGCCATGGAAAATGAACGGATGAATTTTCCGCTGCTGATTGTTCCTAAAATGATGCAAAAGGCGCTTGATGAGAAAAAGCTGTCTTCTTTTTTTGGTAATAATTTTTTATTGATTGGTATCGGCATTCCGGTTTGCCTGCATTTATTAAACGGGTTAAATTTTTATTATCCTGCCTTTCCCCACCTTAACACCCTGGTACTTGCCGGACCGTATTTCCCCAAACAGGGAATACTCACCGGATTTATAAAACTGAAATTGTATTTTTACCCGGCGTTTATCGGATTTGCCTTTCTGGCATCCAAACAGGTATCATTCTCATTCTGGTTTTTTTTCATATCGGGTGCTTTTTTAACAGGGATACTCTCTGTTGCAGGCTTCAGTTTTCCGGTATCAGAACTTGGCACTACTTTTGGCCCCACTTTGTCAAGCCCGGAAGAAACCCAAATGATCGGTGCCTTTATTATTTTTGCCATATTTCTTGTCTGGCTTGCAAGGTTCCATTTCAAAGAGATGACTCTGCATGCTTTTGATTTTAAAAATAATGGCACCGATCCCAACCTCATTGGAGATAAGATTGCTTTTTGGGGAACCGGCATCGGATTTATAACACTAACCATCTGGTTCATGTTTCATGGTGTGTCTCTATTTCAAAGCATGCTGCTCATTGTTTTTTTTATTTTATTTACCATGGTTACCGTTCGGGTGGTTTGCCAGGGAGGGATCACTTACTTTACATTAACCGTTGCCCCCCTCGATGCCATCAATACAATTTTCGGGCTTAAAATTTTCTCCAACATGGCCTTGATTATAGGCAGTATCAGCCAGAAAATTTTATTTGTGGATTTAAGGGAATCCATTGCACCATCTATTCTCCACGTCCTTAGAATTACCAACCGGTTCAAGGGACAAAAAGCAATCGCGATTACCATACTTTTGGCTATGGTAACCTGTCTTTTTGTATCGGCCATTGCGATGATCCTTTTATGCTATAAATTCGGAATAAGAGAACTTCAGCTCGACTGGGCAACCCGGACCACGGTATCGGTGTATAATAATATCTTTCCTTTAGTTCAAAATCATATTGAGCAAGGAGACTCCATCAGAATGTTTGCCATCATTGGTGCCGTTGTAATGGGAATTCTTGTCACCTGTTACCATCGTTTTTACTGGTGGCCCCTCCACCCAATAGGATATCTGATGGTATACAGTTCCGCCATGAAAATTTTGTGGGTGAGTTTCTTCATAGGTTGGGTGTTTAACGCACTTTGTATGAGATATGGCGGCATTACCTTATTTAGAAAAATGCGGTATTTTTTTGTGGGGTTGATCATGGGAGATTTCCTGATGGGAGGCACATGGGCCATTATCGGTTTATTTACTGATTATGGTTACCAGGTTCTTCCCACTTAAATTAAAGGATAAGCGGAATTATATAATATGTATGATGATAAAGAACTTAAAGAATACCGTGATCTTCTAAAAGTACCGGATCATTTTGAAGAAGGATTTAACTGGAAAACCGTTGTGGGGGCCATTTTCATCGGATTTCTAATGATGCCTGGAAGCATGTATCTTCAATTGGTCATTGGTACGGGAATCGGTCCTGCTGCCAGATGGGTCACGATTATTCTTTTTGCCGAAATTGCTAAACGTGCATATTCCGATTTAAAGCAGCAGGAAATCTTCTTGCTGTATTACATGGCAGGAGCGGCCATGGCGTCAACTTTTCAGGGGCTTTTATGGAATCAGTACCTGGTACAATCGGATGCAGCAAGAATGCTGGGTCTTACTGAATTTATCCCTTCATGGATTGCTCCACAACCGGAATCAGCCGCCCTTCTTGAAAGAACCTTTTTACATCCGGACTGGATGATTCCAATTCTTTTACTGGTTGGATCACAGATTATTCAGAGAATTGATCAGTTTGGACTGGGTTATGCTTTATACCGCATCACATCCGATGTTGAAAAACTGCCGTTTCCCATGGCACCGGTCGGGGCTCTGGGTACGATCGCTCTGGCTGAATCCAGAGAGGAAAAAACAAAGTCCTGGAAGTGGAGAATTTTCTCTATTGGAGGTGTTATCGGGCTTGCATTCGGCAGTATTTACATTTTATTGCCTGCTGTATCAGGCCTTATTTTTACCGAACCTATCAGGTTGATTCCCATCCCCTGGGTTGAACTGACCCGGCATACAGAAGGTGTGCTCCCGGCTGTTGCTACAGGAATTCAGCTTGATTTGGGTATCGTTTTTCTCGGAATGGTTCTTCCCTTTTGGGCCGTCATTGGCGGACTTGTGGGGCTTGTGATAACGATGGTGGCCAACCCGATATTATATAACAATGGGATTTTAACAAGTTGGCACCAGGGCATGGGGACGGTTGAAACTATTTTTGCCAATAATTTTGATTTTTATATGAGTTTTGGTATCGGCCTGGGAGTTTCCATTGGAATTATAGGCCTCTGGCAGGTCGCTAAATCGTTTTTTGGACCTGCTCAAAAAAATCGAGGCAGCTTAAAAGATCTGCTCCACCCGCCGAAGGGCAGGGGCGATTTTGATTTTAAGATAGCAATTGCCATATATTTATTTTCCACAATTTCCTATGTTATTTTGTGTATCATTCTTGTACCAACCTTCCCATGGATTTTCTTTTTACTTTACGGTTTTGTCTATACCCCTGTAATCTCATATATTTCGGCAAGAATGGAAGGGATTGCCGGTCAATTCGTAAGCCTTCCACTGGTAAGAGAGGCAAGCTTTATTGCCGGGGCAAAATACTTCGGCTACCAGGGAATTGAAATATGGTATGCACCCATCCCGATCCATAATTACGGTGAAGCCACAGTAAATTTCAGGCAGATTGAACTGACCGGTACCAGCCTGAGAGGTATTATCAAGGCTGAATTTATTGTATTTCCGGTGGTGATGGTCGCAAGCCTGCTATTTTCACAATTCATCTGGCGCCTGGCTCCGATCCCTTCGGCCAGTTATCCATATGCCCAGGAGTTATGGCATTTGCAGGCGCTAAACACACTCCTCATGCAGTCTTCCACCCTGGAAGGCAATTCATTATTCTACCAGGCCCTTAATGGAACCACCGTTGCATCGGGCATAGGCTTTGGATTGGTAACGTATGCTACTTTAAGTATTTTCGGACTGCCGATTCTTCTGATTTACGGTATTGTAAGGGGGTTAGGTCAAAGTGCGCCCCACGGACTTATTCTTGAGGTGATAGGTGCTCTTTTGGGCCGATACTTTTTTTTAAAACGATATGGGAAACAATGGCGGCAGTACGCCCCGGTTCTTTTGGCCGGATTTTCATGCGGCATGGGACTTACCGGGATGTTTGCCATGGGACTGGCCTTAATTATGAAATCTCTGGGCCACATGGCATATTAATCAGGGAAACTGCAGGGTATCATGAAAAATTAAAACTTTGTTCAAAATCAAGGAATGAAGACAACAATATCTAGCATACGGATGATATTACGAACATTATTTGTTGAGAATAACGCAGAGGTCGGACAAAAAAACAATCTTACAAGCTAGGAGTCTGTCGGAGTTAGAACTTCTATTAAAATAAAAACCCGACAAACCATTTTAAAAATTGCAGTAAACAAGAACTTTTGCAGCATGGGGCAAACTTTTTGATCGATAAGAGCCCCAATCCTGTTTATTTGTACTGATCTTTGACATAATTACACTTTTAAGGCA
>JAKIUJ010000309.1 GCA_021647625.1 Desulfobacula sp. | reverse complement strand
TATTTTTTCCACAGGTTCATGGTGCCACCGCCGGCGGGTAAAAGACCCACGCCGATTTCAACAAGTCCCATGTAAAGCTCTGAATGGGCCACCATTTTATCTGCGGCAAGACAGACTTCACATCCGCCGCCCAAAACCATGCCGTAGGGTGCCGCAACAACGGGGAACGGGGCATATTTTGCAGCCTGCAGGCCTTTATGGCCTTTTTCTAGAAATGTTTCGATTTCAGCATATTTTTTATCGTGGCAGAGCTTGGATACAAAGGCGAGATCCGCTCCGGCAGAAAATGCACCCGGCATCCCGCCGGCTTCATTTCCAATGACAAGACCGGCACCATTTTTATCGACATATTCTAAAGCTTCACCCATTGTATCTATAATTTGTGCATTCAGGGCATTCATTTTTGTGTGGAATTCAAAACAGAAGACATCATCGCCAATATCCACAAGGCTGGCGGACTTGTTCTCAATGACGGTTTTATTGTTGCCTTTTGCCGCAGCAATGGAAACCATATTTTTGCTGACCAAAATTGCTTTATACTCAGCACTTGGAAAATCAAAATAATAATTTACGCCTTTTTCCAGTTTGTAAAATGAGCTTACACCGCTTTCCAACATGGCTTTCACGTTGATCGGAACATCAATTCCCTCTTTTTCCATCCGATCCGCAGCAGCCTGAACACCATATGCATCCCATAGTTCAAAAGGACCCATTTCAAAATTGTATCCCCATTTCATGGAGTTGTCGATTTCGATAATGGTATCGGCAATTTCAGGCACCCGGTTGGCAGCATATTGGAAACTGTTGGCGGCCATTTTCCAGGCAAATTTTCCACCTTTGTCATCTCCATTTAATACACAGTCAATTTTTTCTTTTAAAGTATCTTTTTTCTTTGCTTCATCAATGCAGGGAAAGCTGGGCCTGACAAGATCCTCATACTCCATGGTCGCTGGATTGAGAACTTTTCTAAGTTTTTTCCATTCCGGTGTGAGCTCTGTTTTATAGAATCCGGCCTGGGTCTTGTTGCCGAACAGATTTTTCTCTGCCATTTTTTCAACATAGTCCGGCAGAATCAAAGCATCACGCTGTTCATCATCCGGGCATAGGTCATAGGAATTTTTGCAGACATGAATGACCGTATCCAGGCCAACCAGGTCAACGGTTTTAAAGATGGCGGTTTTGGGTCTACCCAATGCAGGACCGAAAATAGCATCCACTTCGGGAAAGGTAAGGCCTTCTTCAACCATGGCTTTCATAATGGCACCAATGCCCTGGATTCCGATTCGATTTCCAACAAAGTTGGGAGTGTCTTTTGCCCAGACAATACCTTTACCCAGATTCTTTTCGCCAAATGCTGCGATGAATTTAAGGATTTCAGGAAGTGTTTCAGCTCCGGGAATCAGTTCAAGCAGGTGCATATAGCGGACAGGGTTGAAAAAATGCGTTCCCATGAAGTGTTCTTTAAATTCTTTTGAAAACCCTTCGCTGATATCTTTTAAGGGAATACCGGATGTGTTGGAACTAACAATTGCGCCCGGTTTTTTGATCTTTTCAATTTTTTTGAACAATTCTCTTTTGATATTGAGGTTTTCAACAACCACTTCAACGATCCAGTCGCAGTCAGCTAATTTTTCAATATCATCATCAAGGTTGCCAATTGAAATTAAAGAGGCATCCTTTTTATTAAAAAATAGTGACGGGTTGGACATCAGCGCCGCATCGAGCCCGGCCTTGACCATCCGGTTGCGGGCGATCGGGTCTTTTTTTTCTTCGTCTGAAAGGTCAAAGGGGACAATATCCAGCAGCAGTACTTTAACACCGGCGCCGGCAAGAAGGGCTGCAATACCACCGCCCATAATTCCGGACCCGATAACGGCCGCTTGTCTAATTTTTCTTATCATGGGTTCCTCCTAATTCAAGGGTTGTAAACAATTTTTATGAATGAGCATTCATTAATGGTCTACAGAAAACATCCGGGGTTGTCAAGGAAAAACATTTGAAATGAAAGATCGGAGATGAATTAAAAATGATATTCGAAATCAGTGGGTTATATTTATTGATAGCGTCCAAATAGTTTGAAAACACCGGCGTGTCCTTAAAAAAAGAGTTTATGAATTGTCATTCATGAATTGTCGGGCAGGCATTTCTTGTAATATAGGTTCTGGTCTGATATTGTAAAGCGGTTATTTTATGGATATTTTGCAATCGGAGAGTATTAATGGCACTGAAAGGGTTCGAAGTTAAATCATCTGATGTTATGAACATGGACTCAGTTATCGAGTTGATTTTGTCGCTCCAAAGAAAATCAGGGGATATTCCCTGGCACACAGATGGTAAAACAGATCCATGGGACCTTGTGGAAACCAT
This sequence comes from Desulfobacula sp., assembly GCA_021647625.1. Classification (GTDB taxonomy): domain Bacteria; phylum Desulfobacterota; class Desulfobacteria; order Desulfobacterales; family Desulfobacteraceae; genus Desulfobacula. Next base: position 656 of record JAKIUJ010000309.1, on the reverse strand, counting down.
TATGGGCTTGAATATCGGCGGGCAGTTTGCTGCATCCTGTCGTGCATTTGAATGGTTGAAAAAGATGCAGAATGATGACGGGTCATGGTATTCATCCTATATTGACAGTGAACCCGAAGACAAAACCTGCGAAACGCATATGGCGGCCTATTTTGCTGTTGGACTCTTCCATGCCTGGCTTATAAATAAAGATATACAATTGCTTAATTACATGTGGCCCGCCATGGAAAGGGCCATTGAATATGCCACAAGTCTTCAGATAAAAAGCGGGGAGATCTACTGGGCAAAAAGTCCTGAAGGCGAGATTGATCCCATGTCACTTCTGACAGGCTCCAGTTCAATCTTTATGAGTTTAAAGTGTGCCATTGCCATATCCCGGGTACTGGGCAAACAAAAACCGGAATGGGAACGGTCCTTTGAAATGCTGGGTAGATCAATCCGGGAAAATATTCATCACTATAATGTCAGTAAATCCCGGTTTTCGATGTATTGGTTTTATCCCATACTCAGTGGTGCATTAACTTGCGATCATGCTGTAAATAGAATTGAAAAATACTGGAACAAATATGTCATTGAGGGGCAGGGAGCCAGGTGTGTTGCAGATCAGCCCTGGGTGACCATTGCCGAACCGAGGGAATTGGCACGGGCCCTGAAGG
>JAKIUJ010000308.1 GCA_021647625.1 Desulfobacula sp. | reverse complement strand
ACCCTTCAATTGAACCGGCAATGGTTTTATCCGGAACCGCATATGACAATCTAAAATGACCCGGACCACCAAAAGCTGTTCCGGGAACAGCCAGGATATTATTTTCTTTTAAGATACTCACAAATTTAATATCATCCGAAATCGGGCTTTTCGGGAATAGATAAAAAGCACCCTCGGGCACATCAAATTCATATCCGGCAGCCTTTAGTCCTTCACTAAAAATATCCCGTCGTTTTTTATAAATATCAATATCCACGGTCACGCCCTGCAATTTTCCCACGACCTGCTGGAACAGGGCCGGTGCATTGACATACATCATGGTGTTGGTGACGCCGGCGGCACCAGCAATGATCTGTGCGTCCTCAGCCTTTGGATGGATGGCAAGATACCCGATTCGCTCTCCTGCCAATGACAACTCTTTTGAATATGAGGTCAATACAATGGTATGCGCATAAACATCAAACATACATGGCACGTCCACGCCATATACAATCTTTCGATAGGGTTCATCGGAAATCATGTAGATACGCTTAGCGTATTTCACACTTGCTGCATCTAAAATCTTCCCTAATTTTTCCAATTCCTCTTTATTATAAATCACACCGGTTGGATTGTTCGGGGAATTGATTAAAAGCACCCGTGTATTTGCACTGATGGCCGCTTCTATCGCATCAAGATCAAGATGAAAATCGTCATGTGACTTTATCGTGGTTAATTTTGCGCCGGCAACATAGGCATATTGATTATAACCGACAAAATAAGGCGCAGGTGTTATAATTTCTTCACCCGGATTCACAAGTGCCCTTAAAATATCATTCAAGGCACCGGCAGCCCCGACCGTCATAACAATTAAATCAGCGGTCAACCCCACATTATATTCTTTGTTCAGATAAGCTGCCACAGCCTGACGCACCTGGGGATATCCGGAATTGGGCATATATCCATGTGACACCATGGGGTCATTGATCAATTCGATTAATTTGTCTTTAACATCCGGTGGCGGCGGAATATCCGGATTCCCTAATGAAAAGTCAAATACATTATCAGCACCAAACTTTTCCCTCATCCTGATTCCTTCTTCAAACATTTTACGTATCATGGATGCAGATTCAACCATCTTCACCATTTTATCAGCAATAGGCATGTAATTTTTCCTCTCAAACTTATAATTAAAATAATCTAACTCGTTGAAAATACCCCGTCAAATGACACTTGTTTCGATTTCTCAAGCATTGTTTTCATCTTTAAAACATACGCAGGCCGGGTCTGGTCTTTCCATCGGGGATACCCGCCCTCCCAGACATACTGAATCATCTCCCAAAAGACATTATGATCAAAAACATAGGGACCAATATTAACCTGCCCGAGTTTTGTAAAATCAAAAATCAACTTGGTTTTCTCTGCCACGCCATGAATAAGGGATTCAATAGCCTTTCGGGTTTCAAATCCCTTTGGATTCTGCTTAAACAGTTTTTGATCACTTGGGAATGGGAACATTTTATACGTTTCCCCGATAAAGCCCGTAAAACAAACCCCATGAATGGCCCCCATCAGATCGCCAATATCATTGGAATTTTTGATTTTGTAGACAGGAAACTTAAAGTACCCGGAATTGTTTTTTCCTTGTGACATCTCAATGAGCCAACTGCAAAAATCACTGGCAAAGAAAAAATGATTTTCTAGCAACAGCATATCCGATTCAATATTAAAAAAACCAAAAGCAATGTTCCCATGATTTTTTGAATGAAAGGATAAGGGCATATTTTTCTCCTGCGGCATTGAATTTATCACAGCAAATTTCATTATCAATTTTTCTTTAAGACCTAACTTATAACGCCAGTACTATTTTTGCAATTATTAATCGCTAAATTGTGATCATTTTACAGCCATCCCGATTTAAGATTGAAATTAAATAATGCCTGACCGAAAACTTGAAAATTTTTCCGACTACAAGGCGGGCAGCAATTCTAACAGAAAGAATACATAGAGTATTTTAAAAATTTTAATCTCCAGACAACGCAGTAATCGGGGGAATTTGCGATTTTCGCTCGGGCAGTAAATATTACATTGTCTTCTTTTTGGTATAAGTATTGCAAATCATAGGTTTAAATGGATAAGGTGGAAATTATATCCATGTTGAGCCTCTTTGAGAAATACCAATGATTGGCTCTTGCTAGATGCTGTACGTTGTGATTGTCACAAGACAATATATGGTGGGTCAAGCCATAATATATTTTATCTGCAAGAGCCTTTGTTAACAATATATTTTCCGGTTTAACTATAATGGAATCCGGAGGAAATCATGTTATTCAATCCAAAAATATTGCCGGTACAAAATAAAACAACCAGTTCTGTTAAAAAATCCCTTGTTAGCAGAAAAACAAAATACGATAAAAGAAAGCGCCAAAGAGATCGGAGAAGCAGCGTAAGGGACGGTGTGATCGTGAATCTGTCATCAGCATCCAACAGGCGAAACGGGACAGATAGAAGAAAATTGCAAACGAGATATGAAAGATTAAAATTCATGCCCCCCTCTCCTGACAAGTCACACAAAACGAAGAAAACGAAGAAAAATTCAAAATTTTGTGTTTAAAAACTAACATTTACCTGTTATGGTAAAATCTATTTACAATATTTTAGGTATCCAAATAATAATGAATTGGGGTATACCATGAACAAGTATGTTGGAGCCATTGACCTGGGAACGACCAGCAACAGGTTCATCCTTTTTGACAAATACGGAAATATTTTCGCTTCTGCCCAGAAGGAACATGAACAGATTTTCCCAAAACCCGGATGGGTAGAACACGACCCTATGGAAATCTGGAAAAACACCTGCTTGGTTATCCAGGAAGTCATGATCATGTCTGGAATTAAGACAGAGCAGATTGATTCCATTGGGATCACCAACCAACGTGAAACAGCGGTAGTGTGGAATGCCAAAACCGGAAAACCCTATCACAATGCGATTGTCTGGCAATGCACACGGACAGATGATATTTGCAAAACACTTGTAAAAAAGTA
>JAKIUJ010000307.1 GCA_021647625.1 Desulfobacula sp. | reverse complement strand
AATTTTTTTAAGCGTAAAAAAGATAAATTAATCAAGGAAAAACGGTTGTTTTTGAATAAAATAATAGGTGTTTTGTAAACCCTTATAAAATAAGGGCTAACGGGGCTATCAAAACAAACCCTAAAATGCATCTTCATCGACTTGCAAGTCGATGAAGATGAAATTGTCAGTCGATGAAGATGAAATTTTGGTTACTAATAAAATAAGGTTAAAAAAATATTATTTTCTTAAAATTTAATTGAAAAAAAATTAGATATTCAGTTTCTATAATTGACTGACAATTATGATACTGTGTAAAATCAAATTTATGTTTTTCAAAAAATGATCCCTTTGAAAGCCTGGAGGCATTTAAATCATCCGGTTTTATAAATCATGCCTTGGCCGTATTCAGCCCAATGCTGGATCACATGGGGGTGGTATCATGAAGGCCATATTATGAAATCACTTGACCCTCTACGTATTGACCTTGAAAAGACCACACTGATTGAAGCCAGTGCCGGTACCGGTAAAACCTATACCATTGCCACTTTGGTTTTAAGACTCATTGCCAAGGGCTATCTTCTGGAATCCATCCTTGTCGTGACATTTACCGAGGCTGCAGCAGCTGAGTTGAAGCTGAGGATCAGAACACGATTGTTAGAAACCTTAAAGCGTCTTGAAGGAACGGAGTCAGATGACGATGATGATCTTGTAAGGTTTCTTAGGACTCAAGATGATAACGAACAAAATGATGATCGTCTGATTTACAAACGCTTTGCCTTTGCTTTGAACTGTTTTGATCAGGCCGCTGTAATGACCATCCATTCTTTTTGTTATCAGTTGTTAAAATAACACGCATTTGAGAGTTGTTCCTTTTTTGATATTGAACTTGTTCCTGATCGATCCTTGTTTTTAAAGCAGGTGAGCTATGATTTTTTTATGGGCCATGTCAATAATCTGGATACTTTGTTTTTGTCTTATCTGAATCAGCAGCAAGTGACACCTGAGAATATAATTGCTACATTTAGCAAAGCCCTGTCCCGGCCGGATCTTGTCTGTCTACCCCGTCACTCCCAATTCATCGATTTTTTTGATGATTACCGACAGATAGTAGAAAAAATTCAAACATTGCTTGACCAGAAAAGCGATGAAATTATCCAGCTGATTGCGCATCACAAAGGGCTTGATAAAAGAAGCTATACAAAAAAGAATGTTCCCAGGTGGCTCAAAGTGACACAGGATAAGATTTTCCGGACCGGGGTAAATACACTTTTTAAAATGGAAGAAAAAGGGGATGCGATATATAAGTTCACGCAAACTCGCCTGGATACAAAAATAAAGTCCGGTGCGCCACTTTCCCATCCTTTTTTTGATTGCTGTGAACAACTGCTTGGGTTTTTTGATCAGTTTTTAACAAATTTGATATCATTAAAATTAAAATTTATACAATTTTTCAAGCAGGAGCTGGAAAAGATGAAAACAACCCAGGGTATCTGCTTTTTTGATGACCTGGTCAATGATCTTGCTTGGGCTCTGGACCTTGAAAATAAGAAGATTGCAAAAGGGAAAGATGCACCAAAGGAGCAGCCCGGTCAGGAAAACCGTGCTGAGCATGATCTTAAAGTGGCTGTCAGAAAGACATACAAGGCCTGCTTGATAGATGAATTCCAGGATACAGATCCCAGGCAATATGATATCTTTTCAACACTGTTTGCACAAAAGGGCACAGCTTTTTTCATGATAGGCGATCCGAAACAGGCAATTTACGCATTCAGGGGAGGCGATATTTTTGCCTATCTAAAGGCATCCAGGCAATGCGATCAACGATTTACACTGGAAAAAAACTACAGGTCGGCACCCTTATTAGTCAAAGGCGTAAATCAGATTTTTTTAAATCAAAAAAATCCGTTTTCCTACAAAGATATTGAATTTACCCAGGTGTCAACACCACCCACGGCCCGTGACCGGTTCACGGAAAACAAAAGCGCTGTTCAACCCTTGCAATTTTGTTTTTTAAAACGGGATGATAAGGGTTTGAGTGTGGATCGTCAGGGTTATATATCAAAAGAGACTGCAAAACAATTCATCCCACAGGTTGTTGCCAGAGATATCCTGGCCCTGCTGCAGTCAAACAAAGAGTTGTTAGATGCACCAGATTCCCGATCCAAACGGGTAAACCCGGAAGATATAGCTGTTCTGGTTCGGACCAACAGCCAGGCCACTGACATACAAAAAGCATTGATCCATTTTCATATCCCATCCTTTTTGTCAAAAACAGGTTCTGTGTTTGACTCTGCCCAGGCTATTGAACTCAATGATATCCTTTGTGCGGTTTATGAACCGGATAATACAGCCTTAATTCGAGCGGCCTTGTGTACATCCGTCTTTAATTTTACCGCAAAAAAAATTAAAGAGCTGGATACGGATGAAATAATTTATGACCTGTGGCACACTTTTTTTAGTAATAGTAAAAAAGAATGGGAAACCAGAGGTTTTGTGTCAATGATCATGTCTTTGCTTCATTCTGATCAGGCCTTTTTAAAAGGCAATTCAGTCCTGGATGAAAGGGGATTGACCAATTTTTATCATTTGGTGGAATTGATCTCCCAGGCTTGTTTGAAGCACCAGATGTCTGCCCATTTTTTGATCAAGTGGGTTGTCAAACAATTGATTCCACAACTCCGGGATGAATCTTCGGATGAACTCAGGCTTGAGAGTGATAAAAAAGCTATTGCCATCGTGACGATCCATAAAAGCAAAGGGATGGAATACCCGGTCGTCTACCTGCCATACCTGTGGGAAGGCAGTCGATCCTTACCCAAAACTGATATTTTGTTTCATGATCCGGACAAGTCGGATTGCCTGACCCTTGATCTTGGATCCAGTCAGCTTGAAAAAGCCGGGAACTGTTTTGAAAAAGAAGACTTAGCCGAGCAACGGCGCTTATTGTATGTGGCCATGACCCGGGCATCTGCCTTGTGTAAAATCGTTTGGGGGGGATTTAAGTCCGTTGAAACCTCAAGCCTGGGCTATTTGCTTCATCCCAATGGATGCAAAGAAGATCCAATCATGTTGAATGATT
>JAKIUJ010000076.1 GCA_021647625.1 Desulfobacula sp. | reverse complement strand
AACAATTGCAGACGATCTGGTTTTCCATGCGAAAGATCGGCAGGTTCCGTATGGCCCGGGTCGGGTTGAAGGCCGATGATCGGTCGGGGATACTTAAGAAAAAATTTCATATTGTGGAAATCAATCTCTTTCTTCCCATGCCCCTTGTTCTGTTAGCTGAAAATGTAGGGTTGGGTGAGAAAAACAGGATCATGAAACAGACCATGTCGCTTGCAGCCAGGCTGGCAAAAACGATTCCCAAAAAAGAATCCGGAAAACAGATCTTTTTTAAAAAAATAATAGCGCATCCAATCATATCCAACCCAATTATATCCAACCGGGAGGTGATACAATGAAATCATTGAAAAAAATTATCTATTCCTGGGTTGAACAAAAATTTCTTGGCGGGTTCATTAACTTTAACTCTTTATCCACAATAAAAAGTTGTCGTTCCAAAGAACAGGCCAGGCAAATGTTTGCAAAAAATAACATACCCCATGCAGAAGGTGAAATTTTCTATGGTCCTGTTAAACCCTTTTTGTTTGTCAAACAATATGGGTTCCCGGTGGTTATCAAACCAAACGTCAGCGGTTTTTCCCGGGGCAGCCATTTTCCTATTAATTCTTACACTGACTTGATAAAAGCGATTTTGCTTGTGAAAATCTGGTGGCCAAGCTCTGTTATAGAGCAGTATCTGGAAGGTAAAAACTATCGCGTAGTCGTGGTCAAGGGGAAAATAATGTCGGTCATAAGAAGGTATCAGCCATTTGTCATTGGAGATGCCCGATCAACCATCGGTGAGCTGATAGACAAAGAAAATAAAATACGTCGCAGGATGAAGCTTGACCCTGTCATCCACCCCATTCAAAAGAGCTTTGGGATTGCCCGGTTTCTCAAAAAAAAGAAGCTGTCCTTTTTGTCCATTCCTTTAAAAGGACAAATGATACCCCTTTATAACCGGATCTCGCTGGCTCCGGGCGGCATAATTGAGACACTTGATAAAGAAAGCATCCATGCGTTAAACAAGGAACTTTTCTTAAAAATCCTTCCTTTTTTTGATGCCAATATTCTTGGAATTGATGCCATTTTTGAGAAAGGGATAGACATACCCTATAACCATCAGGATGTGATATTTCTGGAAGTAAATTCAAGGCCGTATTTGAAAATGCATGATTATCCCCGTTATGGAGAAAAACAGGACCTTGGTAAGTTTTATGATGTCTTAAACTCGCTTGAAATACATCAGAAAGGTATTTTTTAAAATGGATTTGCCGTCGCGTAAAATGGCATTGACGACGCGCAGTTTATATTCTTTTCTTGGTGTGCATTCTTTCCTTATCGGACTGCTTCCTTTTTACATTCCGGTATATCTTTATAAAACCGGCTTTTCTCTTGGGCAGATCTGTTTTTTCGTTGCCGTCACAGGACTTGGATTTTGTATCAGCCTGTATCTGTGGGACCGGATTTCCAAGCGTGTCCCTCTGCGCTATCTGATGGTTTTTTCTTTATTAAGTGAACTTGTGCTTTTCAGCCTGTTTTTTATGGAAAAAAATATGAATTTTATTTTGATATCAGGAATTTTTAATGGGGTGTTCAATTGCAGCTTCTGGATGATTCAAAGACTTCTCTTTGTTGATACTGTCACGCCGCAAAATTCCGGAAAAAAATTCGGGAACTTTCAGATTTTTGTCCTTTTGCTTCTAAAGGCAGGGATATTTATCGGTGGTGTGATGCTTGAAAATTCAGGCTATCTGTCTGTCTATATACTTTGCGTTTTTATCGTAACACCAGCCGTGTTCTTTTTTTTGCAGAGGGGAATTGAACTTGATGCAGGCGTTGTATCGGCAAGCCCGCTGAGTTTGAAATTTGTGACAGGATACAAAGATCGATTTAATTCAAGAGTTGTCTTTGCCGTGGATGGTATTTTTCTTTATCTTGAAAGCTATTTCTGGATGATTTCACTTTTTCTTGTAGTCCGGCAAAGTTATTGGAAACTCGGCTTGCTGGTTATGTTCCTTATGGTGCTGTTTGGAGCCATTTTCGTCATTATAAAAAATAGTATCGACCGGTTGCCCGCTGATAAAATGTATGCAATAGCTGTCTGTCTTTATAGTCTCTCATGGATTTTAAGGGGGGTGTTGTCAGATCGATTGAGCACAATTTCTATATTGCTATTGCTTTTTGCCATCACCTTTTGCACTTCGATATTCAGACTTAGCTTTAATAAAAGATTTTTTGATATGGCAAAATCTGCAACAGCCCATGAATATATCTATATAAAAAGTTATTTTTCTCAATTTTTTCTGGCTGTTTCAGCTCTGTCCGGCTTTTTATTGTTAAGGTCGGGGGATGTGGTTCAATGGCTATCAAAAGTTTATATGACAGCCGCTTTCATCGCTTTGATTTATCTTTTTTACATTCAAGAAAAAAAGCATAATTGTTGATGTCGTCGCAAACAAAAAATATTGAAAAAGGTGGCCCGGCATAATGCATCAAAATGGTTAACCGAGCCAGCTGAAAGTTAAAAAATAAGCTATTCAAACTCATGGACAAGGACAAAGTCATTGCTTGCCCGGCCTCCATGACAGCCAATGCATCCGGCAGGTTTCCCATATGGTTTTGCCTTTCCTGAAAGCGAATATTTTACCCAGAACCAATCCCCGTCATCCGGATTATAGCCCTTTACTTTATACATGACGGTAAGGGCCATCAATTTTTTATTCTTATTGTAATTTTCTTTTACCTGGATCGCGCCGTATTTAAGAGGGGCGGAATGTGATCCATATGCCTGATCATTGACATAAACTTTATGGAAAGATCCATGGGGCTCTCTTCCTTTAACCATACCCGGGTGATCATCCCAAAATTTCCATTGGGTATAGGGAGATATTTTTGTTATGTGGTTCCAAAGCTCTTTGGGATCGGCATCCGGCATTTGTGCCATTGCCGATGTTCCAATGAAAACTGCCAGAAAAAGAATAATAAACCCGGTGATTTTTTTTGTCATAATAACTCCTTTAAAATGAAATAGTTAAAAATACTGCTGGTTTCATGCACAATAATAAAAGACAATTGAATGTTGCTTTAACAGGTCAGTCGCAATGAGTATAAAAAACTTACAAAAAGTTATTCAGGATTCTTAAACTGATTTTTATTTGGGTGCATATTAACCCTTTTTTTTGTTTTGATTCAAGATGAAAAAACCTTTTTAGTCAATCTGAAAATGGGAAAGTACCATTCATATCGATGATAAATAATGATTTGTCCGGCTATACCACCCCGGAATTGGACTAACTGAAACCTATTTAGTGTTTGAACGAAAACCCACCCGTCGGCAGCGCCCATCTGCTTCGTTGCTGCAAAATCCTGAAATCCTCATATACTATAGTACACTCCGGTTTCAGGATTTCTTGCGCCTTGCATATGGGCAACTTTTCGCCCAAACACGGGTTTTCGGTCAGGCACTATTTAATTATCAGCATCGTAATACAATTGTCCTGACGGATTGAGATGAATGCAGTTGTCCAGATAAAGTTTAATCTCGTCAATTCAATTTTAATACATAAAAAGTTGGAACGAATGCTTTATTTGTTCGATCGCCTCTCATGTAATTGAGTTTTTATGTAATTTTTTATATGATTTTATGTAATTTTTTTCACATTTCAACTTATGTTTCATAGGAAATAAATCTTTTAAATTGCAGCTAAATACTGATAATAAAGCGTTCTATCACTCACTATGCATATGGTACAAACTTTGCATTAATCTCATGGTGGTATTTAAATATTAACAACAATATGACAGGAGTAAAAAAATGAAAAATTTTGTTTTTGGACTGATGATTGGGGCTATGATGCTTGTTCTGGTTGGGGCAAGTTATGCAGCCAGCATTGATGTGCTATGGTATGGTGCTAATTCAGCTTACGATACTGGTGCCATTTCATTGGCAAGCGGAGCAGGATCTTATGACCCATTGGGAGATGGAAGTTTAGATTGGAATATGACCATATGGGGGGTAGGAGATACTATTGATTTCGCCAATTATGACGTTTTGGTGGTCGGAAGTTCCGGAATTTTTGGTTCTGGTATGGATCCTAGTCGACTGCTATCAAGCAAAGTTGCGATTGAAGCGGAACGCGGTTCACGTACTTTTCTCAGTGGTCAGGACGCAGACTATCATAATCTTCATGGCGAAACAGGAGCTCGTGGGTTTATCATAAACGCGGTTAACTGGGCGGCCAGCGGTACAGGGCTTGGTATTGTATCAATGGCAGATGGATATTCTGGTTCAGGCAGTGAATGGTGGTTAAATGCAAACTCATTCCTGAAAAACGAGCTTGATGGCTATGTTTCATATTTCCAAGATGAAAATGTTATTATCCCATCAGGAATGGAAACATTTCCTGTCAATGAAGGATTGACCACAGCGCTCCTATCAAACTGGGGCACTTCATCGCATGCCGGTTTTTCAAAGACGACACCTGGCTACACATCAATTAATGATTCCGGGTTAGATGCCTTGCTGGCCGTAACTATTGTAACAAAAGGCTATGAAGATGGAGGAACTGATGGTGGTGATGACGATTTTCCTGCTGTGCCTGAGCCGGCCACAATGCTTCTCTTTGGTCTTGGACTTTTAGGCCTTACAGGGGTAAATAGAAGGAAAAAACAGTAATAAATCGTTATAAAATCAATTTTAAGGCAAGGTCAGAAATCAGAGTCAACGCATGTAATTATTTCGATCGAATAAATTCAGCAGGTTGTATCTTAAAGGCAAACGCTGCTTAAGACGTCTGTTTATGTAAGTCACTGTAAAACAAAGAATTAAAAATCATGCCAAAGTTACATGCGTTTACCCTGCGCATAATTATTTTATTCATACATGGCTTCGATCAAATCTTTGAATGCCTCGTTGACGAATTTGCGTTTGATTTTCATGGTCGGTGTAACTTCACCATCTTCTTCATAAAGCCGCTTGGGAAGAAGGGTAAATTTTCTGATGTTTTCTACCCTTGCGAGAGTTTTATTAACCTTTCCGACTTCCAGGTCAATAAGCGCTCTTACCTGTTCATCGCCTGTTAAATCTTTATAGGTTGAAAACTGAACCTTGTTGTCCTGTGCAAACTTCACCACATTATCTTCGTCAATCATGACCAGGCAGGATAAAAACTTTCGTCTGTCACCGATGACAACGGCATCATTGATATAAATACTTGCCTTGAGTTTATTTTCTATATACTGGGGCGTAATATTTTTACCCCCTGCCGTAACGATAATATCTTTTTTGCGGTCTGTAATCTTTAAAAATCCGTCCTCATCAATCTTACCCACATCGCCTGTATACAGCCAGCCACCAATAATTGTTTCAGCCGTGGATTCTTTACTCTTATAATATCCTTTAAAGACACCCTTGGATCTGACAAGGATTTCGCCATCTTCAGCGATTTTTATTTTAATTCCGTTCAGTGCCTTGCCCACACTCCCAAATTTAGTTTTGTCCTCCGGCGAAAGTGTGGTAACGCCTGTACCTTCAGTTTGTCCATAGCCCTCAATCAAATTCATTCCAATGGCCTGGAAGAACCGCAGCACATCTTTTGAGATAGGGGCAGCCCCTGAAATAGCAACCCGTATGTTTTCAAAACCGAGCCGCTCTTTAAGCTTTCGAAAGACTGTAAACCATGCAATAAAGAACAGTCCCTTTTGAATAAATCCAGGAGACTTGAAATTCATTACAAGATCGGCCCGTTTTTTTCCTATTTTCAAGGCTGTATTAAAAGCAATCCGCTTGAACCAGGTTGCATCCGCCATTTTTATCATGATATTGGAATAATATTTTTCCCATATCCGTGGAACAGCATATCCAATGGTCGGGGATACTTCCATCATGTTCTGCATCACCGTATCCGGCTTTTCAACAAAATTGACTGTATAGGCAAATCTTATATGGATAAAGACGGTAAAAAGCCGCTCAAAAACATGGCACAGCGGCAGAAAGGACAGGACATTATCCTTTCCTGATATTGAAATGGTTCCATCAACGGCGCAGGCCATCCACGTCACATTTTCATGGGTGAGCATGGCCCCTTTAGGAGGGCCTGTGGTACCTGATGTATATATAATCACGGCAAGGTCGCCGGGGTTAACTATAGCCTGCCGGTCATGAAAAAGCCCTGGGTGCTCTTTATCTTTTTGATCTCCTTTTTCAACCAGTTGATCAAAGGTCATGACCATGGGGTCTGTGAATGTCAAAAGCCCTTTGGTATCCCAGACAATGACCTTTTTGAGCAACGGGGTATTTTTTCTGAACATCAGCCACTTATCCAGCTGCTCTTCATTTTCCACAAATAAAAATTTAGCATCACAATGATTTACCACATACTCCACCTGCTGCCAGGCATTGGTGGCGTAGACCCCTACAGATACACCACCGACACATTGGATTCCCAGATCGGCCATCACCCACTCAACTGCGTTATCTCCGATGATACAAACGGATTGACCTTTTTCAAGCCCCATGGATACCAGCGCGCAGCCGATTTTTTTGGCTTTGTCATGGTATTGCTGCCAGGTGATGTCTTGCCAGAGACCCAATTTCTTTGTGCGCATTGCAACCTTTGAACCGTTCTGAGCAACCGTCCGGTTAAAAACTTCAGGAATCGTTTCCAATATAGGTTCTGTCATTGTTACCGCCATGCTTTTTTTCTTTTCCATCGTTGGTAGCCTTTGGCTGATGTTTCGGATTTTATGCCAAGATAAAACTCTTTAACATCCTTGTCTTCTAATAGATCTTTTGATTCACCTTTCATTACAAACCGACCATTTTCAAGGATCAGCCCTGTGGAAGATATGGAAAGCGCCATATTCGCATTCTGCTCTACCAGAAGAATGGTTGTGCCTTTTAAATTTATCTCCTTGATAATGGAAAAAATTTCTTTTACCAGGATCGGAGAAAGCCCTAAAGACGGTTCATCAAGGATCAAGAGCCTGGGACTAAGCATCAAGGCTCTTCCTATGGCGAGCATCTGCTGTTCCCCTCCTGAAAGTGTCCCTGCCCACTGGTTGGTCCTCTGTTTTAAAACGGGAAAATAGCGATAAACCTGTTCAATATCCTTTTTTACACCAGACGGATCTTCCCGGATATATGCCCCCATTATCAGGTGTTCGTGTACTGTTAGTTCTTCAAAGACTTCCCGGCCTTCCGGCACATAGGCAATCCCTTTTCTGACAATTTTATCGGTATCCCAATGTTGTATGGGGGCATCTTCAAATTCGATGGAGCCCTTATCCGGTTGATCTTCTATCAATCCCATAATGGTTTTTAAAATGGTTGATTTACCTGCACCATTATTTCCCAAAATAGCTGTAATACTGCCCGTTTTCACAGAGAAAGACACTCCTCTAAGGGCATAGACCAGATCATAATAGGTCTCAATATTCTTGACTTCAAGCAGGTTCGTCATATTTAATTTTCCTCCCCGATATATGCTTTGAGGACGTCTTTATTCTCTTGGACCTGTTCAGGAGTACCAAGGGTCACCTGCTTTCCAAAATTAATGGCCAAAACCCTGTCGGAGATATCCATCACCATTTTCATATCATGTTCAATAAGAAGTATTGAAATTCCCAATTCATCCTGAAGATCCTTAATCCAGAAGATCATATCCTGTTTTTCTTCTGAATTCATACCCGCACAGGGTTCATCCAGCAGGAGCAAAGACGGTTCCAGGGCGAGAGCTCTTCCGAGTTCAATCAATTTTTGCGTCCCATAGGGAAGTGCGCCCACAAACTTATCCCGAATATTTTGAAGTTCCAGAAAATCAATTATTTTTTCCACCTTTTCTCTGTGTTGAATCTCTTCCTGGGCGGCAAAGGAAGCTTTCCCCCACATGAACATCCCTTTAAAAAGTCCGGTTTTCATGTGAATATGACGACCCAGCATGATATTTTCCATGGTGTTCATATGGGAAAAGAGTTCGATATTCTGAAAGGTTCTGGCAATACCAAGTTTGGCAATGGTATCGGGGGTTTTATTTTCAATATTCCTGCCTTTAAACCGGATATTTCCCTGATCCGGCTTATAAAGCCCTGATATACAATTGAAAAGGGTGGTCTTTCCCGCACCATTAGGACCGATCACAGAAAAGATCTCACCCTTGTTCATGGTAAAACTAATATCCTGCAGGGCTTTTATCCCTCCAAAAGCAATAGCCAGGTGGTCAGCCCTGAAAAAAGAGGATCCCATTTTTACTTAATATCCATCCATTCGGTAAGCTGTTTTGCCCTGCCATTGGCAAGACACTGAACCAAAAAGGTCTGGGATGCCCCTTGACGTGAATACATGTCATTTTTGTCATAGGGCTTGAAATTAACTTCCGGACCGATCCCTTTAAATCCTTTTATGCTTTCCATGGCAGCAATAAAGCTTTCCCTTGTCAGATTACGTCCCGCTCTTTTCAATCCTTCGATCATGGGTTCTGTAAAAATGATACCCGCATAATAAAAAACGCCCCATCTCTCTTCTTTGGCTGCATATTTGTCAAATACTTCTTTTTTATATTTATCAAGTAAAGGATAACCTGAACCAGGGAGTTCTCCAAGAGTTGCGGTGATCACACCTTCCCAAAGGCCTTTGGTGATATTCATCATCAAAGGGAAATCAGAGGTGGTGCTGGTGCTCATGAATTGCGGAGCAAACTGCATGGCTTTGGATATACCAACAATCCTTGCGGAATGGCCCACAGTTGTCCACATTAATACCATATCCGCTTTGGATTTTCTTAACTTCATCACATGGGGTTTAAGATCGGAATCTTTGGCTTCCATGGAAACCTGTTCAACCGCTTCCATACCATGCGCCTTAAGTTCGGCAAGAGCACCACGAAGTCCATTTTTACCATATTCATCATTTAAATATGCAATGGCGATTCGTTTTTTACCCATTTTTTCAATGGCGTACTTTACAAGTGCCTTTGCTTCGCCCATATAAAGCGGATATACGGCAAACAAATTCTTTTGAGGAGGATTTACCCAATGCATGGAACCTGCAGCAGGCCCTACCCATGGAATATTTCTTTCGGCCAGATAATCCCGAACAGCCAGCCCTGGAGATGTCCCGACACCACAGGCCCAGGCAAACATTCCAGTACCTTCCTGGAGTTCTTTGACCCCCGCCTTTGTTTTAGCCGGATTATACCCGTCGTCAAACATGTGATAAACAATTTTTCTGCCGTTTATGCCGCCATTGTCATTGATCCATTTAAAATAATCTCCCGTGCCCCTGGCAACATTCCCCCAGGCCGCCGCAGGACCTGTCTGGGGTCCCCACTGCCCAAGATGGATTTGTGTATCGGTCACACCTTCCTCGGCAAAAAGATTTGGGGCAAAGCTCAACAAAAAAGTCAAAAAAACTAATAAAACAAGCATTAATCCTTTTTTCATCATGTCCTCCTTATGAAACAATCCTTGGTTAAATATTGCCTTCATTAACAGCCATGCGCAGACTTGGCCTTTCGACCAGGGAACTGCCCACAACAAAGCATGAAAGAAACTAAAGGGTTTGCATAGTTCTTTCATATAAAAAATTATAGCATGCAAACCCGCTACTAAACTTTTTTCACATAATGCCGGGCAAAAAGACCACTTGGCCGGACACATAACACAAATACAATGATGACAAAAGCAACCACGGTTTTAAACTCAATTGAAATATATCCGCCAAATAGATTTTCGATAATACCAAGCATATACGCTGCAATCACAACTCCCGGCAAAGAGGTCATCCCCCCCATGACGGCCGCAGCAAAGCCCTTGAGCATGGGATCCCACATCATAAATGGATGCATGATCGTGGGAGAAATCAGCAAGCCTGCCACAGCTCCCACAAGCGAAGATATTCCCCAGGTCATCATTAAAATCCGGTTGGTTCTGATTCCGACAATCTGAGCGGCCACACTGTTTTGCTGGGTGGCTTTCATGGCAAGTCCTAATTTTGAATATTTAAAAAACAGATAGAGCACGCTCATTAACAACAGTGCTGCCACCAATGTCAGAACTTCAAGCTTGCTTATAAAGATATCCCCTATAATAAAGCTATCATAAGGCCCTATTGGAAAAGGCATGGTTTTTTGCTCTGCACCAAATTTCCATGACACAAACCCCAAAAGAATCATCTCGATGCCAATGGTGATAACAATCATCCCTAGAACATTAGGCTCCTTTGCCCGGCGAAGAATGGCAAATTCTAAAAAGCAGCCCAAAATAACCGCAAACACGAATGTCAAAACGAAAGCCGGGTATACAGACATATTAAAAGAAGTTAGGAGCATCATAGCAAAAAAAGATGAAATCAAGGCCATTTCACCCTGGGCAAAATTCGGGACTTCGGAAGTTTTATAGATAATAACCATGGCAAGTCCCATCAATGCATAGGAACTTCCCACTGCAATGCCGTTGACAATCATCTGAATTAAATCAATCATTTTTGCCTTCCCTTTAAAACGGCCAGGTTCGCCAGTATTTTTTTGTGCGAATCCATATGCCATAGAGCCCAAGGGGCTCGAACAATACAATGGCTACCATGATGGAACCAAACACAATATATTGAATATTGGAAACCCCGGTGATGGAAAACCAGTGTTTGGAAAGATTTTCCAGCCAATCCCCGATATAGGGAATATCTAAAATATTTCTTAATTTGAGATCCAGCCAGCAAAGAAGTGTGGCCCCGGCAATTGAGCCCAGCATGGACCCCAGTCCTCCAACCACTACCATGGCCAGAAACATGATGGACATCAGCAGAGTAAAGATTTCAGGCTCAATAAATTTTAAAACAAAAGCATACAAACCACCGGCAATACCTGCATAAAATGCACTTACCGCAAATGCCAGAGTTTTGTAATAAAGAATATTTACCCCCATGGTCTGGGCTGCAATATCCGCATCCCTGATGGCAATGAATGCCCTGCCTACCTTTGTTTTAATCAGGTTTCGCATAAAAAACAGCAAAAGAATAGTCAGGGTGATCAATAAGTAATAAAACTCTTTATCCGTATCCAGAACCCAGGAACCAATTGTGATATCCGGTGCGTGGAGACCATCTCTGCCGCCAAAAAGTTCAATCCGTCCGATAATCTGGGTAATGGTCAATCCGAATCCCAGTGTGGCTATGGCAAGATAGGGCCCTTCAAGGCGAAGTGCAGGCAGGCCGAGCAAGAATCCAAAGCCTGCGGCAACCATGGCTGCGCATGGGAGAGCAAGAAGAAAAGGAAAGCCTGCTTTTGCCATGAGAATGACAGTACCATAGGCACCGATAGCAAAAAAGCCGGCATGACCCAGGGAAATCTGCCCGGTATATCCAACCAGAAGGTTCAGGCCGGTTACCACAATGATATTAATGGCTATGTAATTGGCCACATAAACATAATAACTGCCTACAAATAAAGGAAAAAAATAGAGAACTCCAATCAAGGCTGTAAACCAAAATATAACAACGGGCGAGGACATAAGCTGTACATCCTCATAATAATCCCTTTTCATATCCATATAAAACAATCCTTTTATGTTCAATGGCTGAAGAAACGACCTTTATTCCTACTTATTTTTTTAACGTATCTATTGTCAAGCAAAAAAAAAGACGGTTCAAACAATAAACACTGTTTAGCAAATTATATTCTCTTAAAAAAGGCTATCTCATTTAAACAAAGCCTTGATTTATTTTCTTTTTTTAATATATTCAATAGATAGGCACGCATTTTTCGTCATTGCTCAAGATCAAGACAAAGTTTTTTTACGCTTAAAGGATGATGTGATGTCAGACAACAAATCAATTACAGGACGATACCTCGGGCTTTTCTTTTTGGGCTGTTTTTTGTTTTCCTATCCTGTTCTAACGATATTCAATTTACCGGGCTGTGTGTTTGGAATACCCTTGTTTTTTTTCTATTTTTTTACTGCCTGGTTGGCGTTGATTATTTTCATTATCATTTGTGGTAAAATTTCAAATGCAACCGAACATGAACAAACCGGCGATAATAATGCAAAAAAATCCCATTGAGTTCAGGAATGACTGACCCAATCCAAACAGGACAAATATGCTAGAACAAAAATTTATATTTTTTGTTTCCTTCGGATATATGGGACTCTTGTTTGCCATTGCCTTTTGGGGTGACAAACAGGCGGAAAAAGGCAAAAGCATTATCAGCAACCCTTATATCTATGCACTGTCTCTGGCGGTTTACTGCACCGCCTGGACATATTACGGCAGCGTTGGTGCAGCCAGCACATCCGGTGCAATAGGTTTTTTAGGCATCTATCTTGGCCCCACACTCATGATGATTATGGGATGGCCGGTTTTAAGAAAGATTATCTGTATCAGCAAGATCAACAGAATTACCTCCATCGCAGATTTCATTGCTTCAAGATATGGTAAAAGCGCGGCCCTTGGTGGTGCTGTCACCATCATTGCAGTCCTGGGCATCATACCCTACATGTCTGTCCAGATTAAAGCCATATCCACTTCTTTTCAGCTTATCAGTCAATATCCGGATGTTTACATGCTCAAAAGCGCAACTAATCTACCGGCCGTCAAAGATACGGCCTTTTTTGTTGCTATCCTGCTGACCATATTTGCCGTTATTTTCGGAACCCGCCATCTGGATGCCACAGAGCGTCATGAAGGACTTGTGGCTGCCATTGCCTTTGAATCCATTGTCAAATTACTTGCCATAATATCGGTGGGGTTGTTTATTACATATAAACTTTACTCAGGATTCGGGGACCTGTTCCAGCAGGCAAGTCGTGTTCCCCAGATCAGCAGGCTTTTTGTGATGGACATAAACGCCGCTTCATTTACCGGGTGGTATAATGCCCTGTTCCTTGCAATGATGGCAATTTTTTTACTCCCCCGGCAATTCCAGGTCATTGTGGTTGAGAATGTGGATGAAAACCATTTAAAAAAAGCAGTCTGGCTCTTTCCCTTGTATCTCTTAGCCATAAATATCTTTGTTATCCCCATCGCCTTTGGCGGCATGTTGTATTTTTTAGAGCAATGCGATTTGGATACTGTGTGTAGTCAAACATTGCCCCGTACATTTGGAGGAATATTTAACTTTTCTTTTGGGCAGGTGGATGCGGACTATTTTTCTTTAACGCTTTTAATGGCTCAAAAACAGCAGGGACTCGCATTGTTTGCCTTTATCGGAGGAATGAGCGCTGCAACCGGAATGGTTATTGTTGAGACCATTGCATTGTCCACCATGGTCTGTAATAACCTGGTAATGCCGGTGCTGCTGCGACTTTCTTTTTTAAAACTCGAAGAGAAAACTGATTTAAGCCGTCTTTTGCTGCTCATTCGCAGAATCAGCATTCTATTGATCGTTCTCCTGGGGTATCTGTATTTTCACTACGTGGTTGAATATTATTCCCTTATTTCCATTGGAAAGATCTCTTTTGCCGCAGTGGCACAATTCTGCCCCGCTGTCATCGGTGGTATCTTCTGGAAAGGTGCGACCCGCCGTGGCGCCTTATCAGGATTGCTGGCAGGATTTTCAATCTGGTTTTATACGTTGGTGCTTCCCTCCCTTGCCCAGGCAGGTTTTGTTTCCAATAATTTATTAGTCGACGGACCCTTTGGTATAAACCTTATAAATCCCAGCCGGCTGTTCGGCCTGGATGTCCAGCAACTCGGATTTGACCAATACACCCATGCTATGTTCTGGAGTATGTTCGTTAATATCGCCCTTTTTATGGGCGGGTCTCTTCTCACAAAACAAAACAACAGGGAGCGCAAACAGGCCGTCCTTTTTGTTGATGTATTCAAATATTCCGAGGACACACAAAAACCGTCTTTCTGGCGGGCAACCGCATCAGTCGTGGATTTGCGAATGCTTTTGGAAAGATTTTTAGGTAAGGCCCGGACACATGATGCCCTTGAACTCTATGCAAGAAGACATAATATCAACTGGGAACGAGAACTGATCGCCAATACAGATCTGGTCAGCTATGCTGAAAAACTGCTGGCAGGTGCCATTGGATCATCGTCCGCCCTGATCATGGTTCGATCAATTGTTGAGGAAGAACCGCTGGGCATGGATGAGATCATGGATATCCTGGACGGCACACAACAGATTATTTCTCACAGTCGCGAACTTGAAAAAGCAACCCGGGAGTTAGAAGCCGCCAATGAGAGATTAAAAGAACTTGACCGATTAAAAAATGAATTTATCTCCACTGTCACGCATGAGCTTCGAACCCCCTTAACTTCGGTCCGGGCGCTGGCTGAAATTGTCCATAAAACACCTGATCTTGATCCTGAAAAACATGATCAGTTTATGGGCATCATCATTAAAGAGAGCGAGCGATTGTCACGGTTAATCAATGATGTCCTTGATTTTCAAAAAATCGAATCCGGTCGTGTTGAATGGCAGATGATCCGACTTGATTTTAAAGAGGTCATTGAGGATTCTATTGTTTCAACCGGCCAGTTGATGAAAGAAAAAAATATCGAACTGGCCCTTGATATTATAGATCAAGAGACTTTCGTATCAGGCGATAAAGACCGCCTGATGCAGGTAATGGTGAATCTAATTTCCAATGCGGTCAAATTCTGCGATCCGGATAAGGGTAAAATCAAAATCGGTGTGCAAAAAGAAGCCATGGCTGTTAAAAATGATAAAAAATATCAGTTAAAATTATTTATCCGGGACAATGGTGTAGGGATATGCAAAAAGGATCAAAAAATTATTTTTCAGGAATTTCGCCAGGTCGCTTCTGATGCAGAAGGAAGACCCGCAGGAACTGGCATTGGCTTGACCATTACCAAGCATATACTTGATGCCCACAACGGCAGGATATGGGTGGATAGTGATATCGACAAAGGGGCAACTTTCTTTTTTACGCTGCCTTTGGTAGAATAGGAAAAACACAGGAGGCAAAATGAAAAAAAAGATATTGATCGTGGATGACGAACCCAATATTGTTGTGCCTTTGGAGTTTTTAATGCAGCAAAACGATTACGATGTTGCCACCGCAGGAACCGGAGAAAAAGCTCTGGAGTTGATATCCGAATGGAAGCCGGATCTGATTTTACTCGATATTATGCTGCCGGGAATGGATGGATACGAGGTCTGCCAGAAAATCCGGCAGGAAAAAGAACTCAACAGCATCAAAATTGTTTTTTTATCTGCCATGGCCCGTTCCATTGATATTGCAAAAGGTATGGGACTTGCTGCGGACGATTATATAACCAAACCCTTTGCCACGGACTTTGTGGTAGGCAAAGTTAAAAAATTGCTTGATTCCAATTAGGAACGGAAATTAAATTAAGTGCCCATAATTAGCAGAAGTTTTTGTCGTATTCAAGGCGCGAGGAGGAAGCTAAATTAGCTATGTGCCCAACGAGAAACGCAGAAGACGGCGAAAAAAGCAATAATTATGGGTAAGTTATTTAATGTACGTTCCTTAGATTCGAACGAAAACTATTGGTCTGTCATACCAATAAAGTCAATTTTCATTCTTGCCTGCATGGACTTTATTTTTTTCAATACTTCTTTAAGCATTCTTTTTTCAATGGATGAAAGTTTTTTGGGATTAACATAATTATCCGGTTTCATATTTTGGCCCAATATCGCATTTATCTGCCCCATAAATCGTATCTGCATATTAAAACTATAGGCCTGGTTTAATTCATTATAATCTTCGCGTGACAACACTCTTTTTATATAAAGTTGATATAATCTGTCCTGGGTCGCAGTCTCTTTGATCCCATGTTTTAGGGCATACATTCTTGCAAAGTCAACAATGGGCGTGTTGGCCATTTTAATATCCAGGCAATTTTTATGCGGCCCTTTTGATTTTAACAAAAACCTGTTGAACAGGCCAATGGGGGGTCTCAAATTAATTGCATTTTTAGCTATATTTCTAAAAAAACCATCCCAATCAGATACGTTTTTTAATAAATGAGCTGTAAGCTCATCGGTAATTTGACTGTCTCCATAAGCAAACCTGAAATCAAAAAATATGGTTGTGTGAAGAAGATTCTCCGGCGTTCCGACATGAATCCAGGACGAAAAACATTTCTTCCATATAGAAAGCGGCTGACACCATTTTGGATTTTTTGCCATGATGCCGCCCCGGCAAAAATCAAATCCTGACATATCAAGCCAGGTGCAGACTTTTTCTCCCAACTCTAAAAAATAAACCTGAAGATCTTCAATCGTCTGCCCATCTTCCGGGTCCTGCGGGTCCTGAAAAATAATGGCATTGTCCTGATCGGTTTTCAAGGTCTGTTCTTTTCTGCCTTCACTGCCGAGTGTAACAAAGGCAAACGGCACGGGTGGCGGACCAATCTCCAAAATAGCAAGGGCTAAAAGTTTATGTAAAATAGCATCTGAAAAAGCGGTTACCAACCATGTTACGGTTCTGATTTTTGTGCCGCTGGTAAGCATGCTGTGGATCAACCTTGGTAACTGGCTGTGTTTTCCTATTATTTCTTCAATAGTTGAAGACTGGTTTATTTCCCGGATAAGACAAGTGTAGGAAAGTTCTGTTATTAAACGGTTATCCAATGGGTTATCAAGCTCCCGGATTTGATCGGAATGATCAAATAATTCTATATCCCCGATCTGTATCCGGCTTTCGGGTGAAACTGAAATCGGCTCAAGTGGTGATAAAACAGGACGCTTGTCAATGGGAATAAAAAATCTCAAATAAGACATTTCTTGTAAAACATCATGGTTTGAATATGTCCAGATCACACTCTGGTGCTGTCGCAGGATATCTTTTAACCCTGCATTTGAATCGGATTCCCGGGATTCAATTTTTTTGGTCTCCCAATCTTTGAGCATTTTCGGGCTTATTGGTCCGGCTTTCCAGCAGATATCGACATGGGCAACTTTGTTTTTTTTATGAAACATTAAATAAAATTCTTTTTGATGGGTCTCGATTTTAAGGCGTTCCAGCAGGAAAAAGAACATGCTGATCATCGTATATGGATCTGCCATAATTGATATCTGTTCTGTCTTGGATTGCGTTGTCACATGACAAACGATATCCAATCTGTCCTGTGATCTTCGAGATACAGTTTGTAATAAATCTGCTATAAGGATCTGTTTCAAAGTTTCGTTAACATTTATAAGGCTTGTATAGTCATCAGATACGCTGTTGAGCAATTCACTTAGGACAATAGATTCATTGTAGATAATCTCTGTGAACTGGCGTTGTCGATCATCAGCCATTTGGGGAAATGTTTTCATTGCTTCGATCGCCGCTCTGATACTGGCCATTGGGGACCTGGCATTTTTTGATAATGTCTTTAATAGAGCATCAATCCTCATTTCGGCTTCATTTTGCTGTGTAATATCATCAAGAATGACAACAAATCCTGTAAATTGACCGGTGTGGCTTAAAACAGGAACAACCTGGGCCTTCAGGATCAGGCTGTGCTTTTTCAAAATAAAAATTGAAACCAGATTAGTGACATGATTCTTTAATTGCTCGTTGATTTCATCCAGAGAATGCTCAAGTAAATTTTTTTCAATAAAGGCGGTAATGGGTTTCCCTGTCATGGAAACACCTATTGCAGGAGGATTAATATTTTTTAAAAGATATGTTTCAGACTGGCTGTCATGTAAAAGAATGGACCCGTCAGAATCACAAATAAGAATGGCTTCGGGCAATTTTGAAATAAAGGCAGCCAGAACATGGTTTTCTTTTATGAAATCATTTTTCGAGTGCATGTTTTCCCATATATACTAACTGCATTTTGTATATCCGCACCCATAACACTTCATACACCCCTCTTCAAAGGCAATTGTCGAACCGCACTCCGGGCACAAATCTGATTTAAGTTTATTTGTAGAATGTTTTCCGATATTTCCGTTGTCATTTGTCATGTATCGCTTTTCAAGCACCTTGGAAATAGCATCGGGAATCGAATATACAAGCCCGCCCTCCTGGAAAACAGCATGCTCGCCCCGGATACCCTTAATTTGATCGATAATCTCATCCACCTCAACCCCGGATCTTAACGCAAGAGAGATAAGCCTTCCTATTGCTTCTGTTTTGGCCGTGGTGGATTTACCCGATTTCCCGATGGTTGCAAAAAGCTCAAAGGGCCTGTTGTTATATTCGGACACTGTTACATAAAGATAGCCCATTCCGGTTTTTATTTTTTCAGTAAACCCTTCAAGAATATTGGGACGCTTCTGACCGG
>JAKIUJ010000306.1 GCA_021647625.1 Desulfobacula sp. | reverse complement strand
TTGAGGGTACCTGAGAAAGTCTATAGCAATTTAAAGGACAACTGGTGGCAATTTGGACCTGCCTGATTAAAAATTTTAGGCAAATAAAATAGGGATAAATGTCATTTCATAGTGCGAAATGTAAGGTTCTAAAGCCTAAAGGTTAAAAAATGCTGAAAAACAACCAGGTACGTTGAAATTAGTATTAATATATCATAATGTGAGACCATACCAAACTTAAAACAGGAGAATACAGCCTGTGGCAAATATTTCCATTTCTTTAGAGGGCATTGATCAGGCAATTGTAAATTTAAAATATCGGCCCGGATCAGTTAAACAGCGTGCCATTTCAGCAATCAGGTCATTTTATGAAACAGATGAATCAGTAAAAGAACTTGATAGTATAAACACAGACGATCTTATCCAGTCAATTTGGGATGTTGGTGATAATCTTCCAAAAATAAAATCCAGAAGAAGGAATTTTTCAAGTGTAAAATCTTCCATCAATGTTGATTTGGAAAAATTATCTAAAAAAGGAATGAATGCTGAAAATATCATTATTTCCGATTCGAATTTGTTTGATATGTCTGAAGAGGCAAAAAACAACCTTTTAAATTCTTTTACGGATGCTGTGAAAACCGGTGATATTGACCTTGATCAGGCAACGGTTCTTTTGAAGACGGTTACCGATTTTCTTGAAAATATTAAGTTGGATGATACGCAAACTGATAACAGCGATATTATTAATCAGATAAAAAAAATTTTAAATAAAATTACTGAAGATGTGCTTTCTGAAGAAGAACTTGAAGGCACACAAGGATTACGAAAACTTAAACAGGGAGATATCCCTTTTGAGGATGAAGATTTCTTTGAAGATGATGACGAGATTGAAGAAATCGAATTTGATAAGGATGAAGAGTTTGAGGAACTTGAAGAAATAGAGGAAGATGAGCTTCTGGATGATGATGTTGAGGAAATAGAGCTTGACGAAGACCAGGAATTAGAAGAGATCGAGGATTATGACCAGGAGGACGGGTTTGATCAAAATGAAGATATAGAAGAGATTGAGCTGGACGAAGATGAAGAACTTGAAGAAATAGAGGAAGATGAGCTTCTGGATGATGATGTTGAGGAAATAGAGCTTGACGAAGACCAGGAATTAGAAGAGATCGAGGATCTCAATGATGAATCATTTGAAGAGGACGATGGTGTCGAAGATATAGAAATAGATGAAGACCAAGACCTTGAAGAGGTAGAGGATGATGGCCTGATCGACGAGGATATAGAAGAAATTGACCTGGATGAAGATGAAGATATAGAAGAGATAGAGCTTGATGAGGATGAAGCGCTTGAGGAGCTTGAAGAGGTAGAAGAAGATCTGCTGGATGATGATGTAGACGAGATGGAACTGGATGAGGATGAAGATGTAGAAGAGATTGATGAACTTGATGAAGAAGAACTCAAAGCCTTAGAGGAGTTCAGAGAAAAAAGACTGTTGGCAGAACATTTTGATAACACCCTGGGAGAAAGAGAAAAAAAATTCAATCAATATGTGACTGTACCGCACGGGATGTATACCATCGGTACAAGGAAAGGAATTAAGGCAAGTCTTGAATTGCAACAGTTCGAGATGCCGAAAGTCTATATTGGTGTGTATCCTGTAACCAATGCTTTCTTCGAAATATTCATTGAAGAGACAGGGTTTACCACTACTGCTGAAAAATCAGGGGTTGGACGTGTATATACATCGAGGTTCAGAAAAAATGGGAAAGAGGCGGCATGGTCAAAAAATGCCGGTTCCCGGGATATTGAAGGTGCTAACTGGTTTCAGCCGAAAGGTCCAGGATCCACTCTTCATGGCAAACGAAATCATCCAGTGGTCCAGGTCAGCGTTGATGATGCAATGGCATTTGCATCCTGGATTGGCCGGCGCATTCCGACCGAAGCGGAATGGGAGTCTGCTGCAAGAACTGATTTAGGCTATAAATACCCATGGGGGAATGAATTTAATCAAGATGCATTGAATATTGAAAAAAGCGGCATATGTGATACCAGTTCTGTAGATGAATATGATCCATTTTCAAATGAATTTAAAATAGCTGATATGCTTGGAAATGTTCTGGAGTGGACATCCAATATGGAGTATCCATCAATTAAAACCAGTCAAAAAGCTAAGCTTTGTATTGCAAAAGGTGCTGCCTGGAATGCAAAAGACGATGTGACCATCAGCTCAAGAGCATTGTTTAAATCTGGATTTACATCGAATATAGTTGGTTTTCGATGTATTTCGGAGATTCTTTTCTAAATTAATGGACGATTTAATACAACAATATATTGATTTTTTGATTATTGAAAAGGGATTGTCGCAAAATAGTATTGAATCCTATACAACCGATCTTGTGGGGTTTGTCTCGTTTCTTGAAAAAAATGGTATCGAAAAATTAGATCAGATCGATACAACGGTGATTTTTGGCTGGTTGATTGATCTTTCGAAAAAGGGGTTGACAGCAAAATCAAGAGCCAGGCATTTGATCAGTGTCCGTGGTCTTTTTAAATTTTTAATAGCTGAAAAGACGTTAACAAAAAATCCGGTTAAAGATGTCGATATTCCCAAGATCGGGCTTTCGCTTCCAAAATTTATGACGATACAGGAAGTAACTGCTCTTTTGGAAGCACCGGATACCCGTCACCCCAGGGAGATGAGGAATGCGGCAATGATGGAGATTATGTATGGGGCAGGTCTAAGGGTTTCCGAACTTATACAGATACGCCTGCAGGATATCAACCTTGATGTGAATTTTGTAAGGGTGTTGGGTAAGGGATCCAAAGAGCGGATTATTCCCATTGGTACGCAGGCTCGAAAAATGGTGCTGAAATGGCTTAATGAAGGCAGGCCCGGTTTATTGAAAATGAGTTCATCCCCATATCTTTTTGTGGCGCGGGCCGGAAGGCCTATGACCCGCCAATCGTTTTGGAAAATTATTAAAAAATATTCACTCCTTGCAAATATATCAAAAAATATAACACCCCATACGCTCAGGCATTCTTTTGCCACACATCTGTTGGAAGGGGGGGCTGATTTGCGATCTGTGCAAACGATGCTCGGACACTCCGATATTGCGACAACCCAGATTT
>JAKIUJ010000075.1 GCA_021647625.1 Desulfobacula sp. | reverse complement strand
AGGCAGTTGGTGCGGTAAACAAAGTGTTGACCTTATGCTCACAAATTATACGCCAGAATACAGATGCGTCGGGTGTTCCAACGGGTTTTCCTTCAAAAATAACAGTGGTGCATCCTTTTAAAAGCGGGCCGTAGACAATGTATGAATGGCCGACAACCCATCCTATATCCGAGGCTGCCCAGTATACATCACCTTTATCCACACCGTATATGGCGCCCATGGTATATTTTAATGCCACCATATGTCCGCCGTTATCCCTTACAACCCCTTTAGGTTGTCCTGTGGTACCGGATGTGTATAGGATATAAAGCGGATCGGTTGCGCTGACCGGAACACAATCTTTGGGCGTGGCTCTGGACATTTCATCAGCCCAGTCGTAATCACGCTGGTCCACCATGCCGGCGGTTGCCTGGGGGCGCTGGAATATGATACAGGTTTCAGGTTTGTTTTCAGATAAATCAATGGCTTGATCCAATAGTGGCTTGTATTTAATGATCTTGGCGACTTCAATACCGCAGGAAGCAGATACAATCGCTTTTGGCTTTGCATCATTGATTCGGGTCGCCAGTTCATTGGCAGCAAATCCACCGAAAACAACTGAATGGACCGCACCAATCCTGGCACATGCAAGCATTGCAATGGCAGCCTCCGGTATCATTGGCATGTAGATGATAACCCTGTCTCCTTTGACAACACCTTTTGAATCTAAAACGCCGGCAAATTTTGCAACCAGGGTCTGCAGTTCGGAATATGTATATTTTTTAATCGTATTTGTCACAGGACTGTCATAGATAATAGCATTTTGATCTCCAAGGCCATTATCCACATGGAAATCAACAGCATTGTAACAGGTATTCATTTCACCACCTGTAAACCATCGATAGAAAGGTTTGTTTGAATCATCAAGAACTTTGTCCCATTTTTTATACCAGTGACAGTCCTTGGCAATTGATCCCCAGAATGTTTCGGGATTATTTATGGATTGATTAAAAGCTTCAGCATACAAATTGGACATACAAATACCTCCTGAAATTTCGGTGGATAAATTAGTTTTCGGTCAGGCACTAAGGAACGTACATTAAATAGTCCTAAGTGTTCATCCTGGACCATGATTCTAATCTCTTCAACAACTTCAAAGATTGCCAGAGCCATGATACCCCTGTTGGAAAAAAAGCAGTCATTTACTGAACTCAATTCACAGCTTAATTATGCAGTATTAAGAACTTAAGGTTAAGTCAATGAAAAAAACTTTTTTAAAAGAAAAAGACATTTTTAATTTTGCTTGTGAACTTAAGATTAAGATTGCATGAGCAATCCATTTACGGGTATAGTGTCAATGAAAATTTATTGAAAAATAGATAATAACGGCAATTCGCAGCCTTGGTCTTTCAAATAGGGCCTGCCCACAACAAAGCATGAAAGAAGCGAATATGTTTGCATAGTTCTTTCATATAATAATGAGGATGTGAAATGAAAAATCCAATTGATAATTATTGGAAAATTAAACTGGCGTCTGTAAAAGAAAATCTTGAAAATAATAATTTTGAAGTATTTATCGCCCAAAATTCCAAAGAAGCAAAAGAGCTGGCACTGAACGATATAATTCCCAAACTTGAAATAAAATCTGTTTCCTGGGGAGGGTCAATATCCTTTATCGAAACCGGCCTGTTTCATGAATTAAACGAGAATCCTCAATTGGAAGTTCTTAATACATTTGATAAAGGGCTTACCACGGATCAGATGATGGAACGCAGGCGCCAGTCATTATTGGTGGATCTGTTTATTACAGGCACCAATGCGATTACCGAAGCGGGCCATCTTGTTAATCTGGATATGGTTGGAAACAGGGTCGCAGCTATTATGTGGGGTCCTAAGAATGTTTTGCTGATCATTGGCAGAAATAAGATTTGTGGCGATTTAGAGGATGCCATGTTCAGGATTAAAAGCTATGCAGCGCCTGTGAATACGATGCGGCTTGAAAAAAAAACACCATGTAGAAAAACGGGTGTTTGCCAAGACTGCAGCAGTCCTGACAGGATCTGTAACTATTGGACAATTACTGAAAAGTGTTTTCAAAAAAACAGAATCAAGATCATTCTTGTTAATGAAGATTTAGGGTTTTAATAAATGCAGAAAATTTTGATATTCCAGCAAAATGGATCAGGGAAAAGCAAGGTAGAGGGAATCAACTTATTTGGAGAAAAAAAATTTATTATAAAAACCTATGATATTGATGAACCTTTACCTGCGTTGATAGATGATACATCTCCGTATTTACCCGAGACAATTGATGCCGACATTGTCTTGGACTTTTTGAAGCATCGGGACCTTTCTGATGATTTGAGCGTATTGTGTGAAAAATTAAATATTCCGGTCATAGCTTCAGGTAAAAAAATTATTACAGGCGAGGCAATCTGTCCGCCAACATGATGCACACTTTCAAGGCAGGGCTGCCTTGGGGACTACGGCGAAAATTTTGGTGCTCCGCAAATCGAAGTCATCACTGATAAAGATGTCATTAGAGAAATTAAAGTTAAAAAGGGTGCGCCCTGCGGTGCGACCTGGAATGCTGCAGCAAAAATTAAAAATATGAAGATTGAACAGGCATTAACCCGATTCGGCCTTGAGGTCCAGTTCTTTTGTACAGCAGATCCCTCCAACTGGGACCCGATATGGGGGAAAAGTCCGGTACATGTTGCAGCGGATATTCATTCTGCAGTGTTAAAGGCTGCATTGAAAAAAAAGAAATAGCGTGTGCATATAAGGGTCATCCCCTGACGGGCAAAAATGAAATTGTTTCTCCGGTGATATAATATGCGGCCAGGCCGACCCATTCGTACATAGCCGCGTTCAAGTCATTATTTAATAACGAATATCAAAAGAGATAAAGGCTTGAGATACTAAATCGGTTTGGATGTCAACATCGTTTACAGCAGAACCGGGTGAACCTTGGTAACACCACTGGGCCATTTTTTCCAAAGTTTCCTTATCTGCCTGAAAAACAGCTTCAACACAACCGTCGGGAAGGTTTCTTACATATCCTTTGACATTAAAAAGGTCTGCTGCTTTTTTTGTTTCAACCCTGTAAAAAACACCCTGAACACGACCGCTGATAATTGCTTTTATTGTTAAATTATTTTGCATGATCACAATTTTTCTTTGGTTAAAGATGCTTTGCTCACAGAATGGGTCCCATATTTTTCGTCAATGGAATCAATGGCACTATCAACAGACTCCCATTGTTTTTGTTTTTTTTGATCTGTCTGCATCAATTGCATCTGGAAGGGAGCGTCTTTGTCCTTTAAGCTGCTAACCCCTATTCCTAATAGTCTGATTTTTTTTTTTAGTTTGATTTTTTTATAGAGCTTAACAGCCGCATTAAATATAGCAGTTGAAGCACATATACCGGCATTTAGTGTATGACTGCGGGTGATCTGTGAAAAATCCGAGAATTTGAGTTTGATGGAAACGGTCCGGCAGACAAGATTTTTTTTCCTAAGTTGCCGTCCAACGTTTTGGGATCGGTCAAGAAGTATCCTGTTCACGGTTTCGAAATCCGAGATATCCTTGGATAAGGTGGTTTCACTCGAAATAGATTTTTTTTTAGAATGAGTTTGAATCGAAGAATTATCAATCCCATTTGCCAGTTGCAGTAAACGGGGGCCCATTTTTCCGAATTTTTTGTTTAAAATCCAAGAGGGGTACTTTTTAATATCACCAAGGGTGCTGACCTTAAGAAGGGTCATTTGCTGCATGGCCTGCTTGCCGACGCCTGGAACCTTACCAATGGGCAATTGGCAGATAAAGGTGTCAATTTTAGATCTTTCTATTATGGTCAGCCCATCAGGTTTTTGCATATCGGAAGCAATTTTTGCTAAAAACTTCAACGGTGCAATGCCAATAGAACAGGTTAAAGACAGAGAGCCCAATATTTTTTTTTTAATCTGTTCCGCCATTTTTTGCGGTGTACCGAAAAGCCGTTCACACCCTTTGCTGTCAATATACGCTTCATCAATTGAAACCTGTTCTACAACAGGTGAAAATGTTGAAAAAATATCCATGATTCTTTTGGAATTGTCTTGATATTTTGACATATGCCCGGGAACAATGATCAGGTGTTTGCATTTTTCTCTGGCTTGAAACACCGGCATGGCTGAATGGATACCAAATTTTCTTGCTTCATAACTGGCCGTGGATACAACACTTCTTTTTGATTTTCCCGCAACAATGACAGGTTTGCCTTTTAAGGATGGGTTATCCCGCTGTTCAATCGCTGCAAAAAAAGCGTCCATGTCAATGTGCAAGATCATTTTTTTGTTTCTCAAGAACAAATTTATGTATCAATTCGTGCTGTTCCAGGGGACATTGTTCAAGAATGCAATGACAGATCTGTGATTTGTCAATTTTCAGAATTCGTAATCCGGCAAAGAAAGTTGAATCTCCGCTAAAGTTGGGGATATTCAATTTGAATTTGATAAAGTCAAAATCAAATTGTAAAAAACCCTTGTTTTCAAACGCTATACCGCCGGCACTGATATTGAGAACCTTGATTTTTTTTTCTTTAAAATAAATAGAAAACCCCTGTCCTTCTGCAAATTGGTATCGATAAGACTCTCTTTTGTCTTCGGAGGGATGATTTATAGTTTCATTTACTGCTATCTTTTTTTTCCAAAACAAACTCGACCCTCCTGTTTTGTGCTCTGTTTTCATCGGATGTGTTTGGCACCAGCGGCAATACTTCTCCATACCCAGTTGCTGTTAATCGTTTGGGGGAGACTTTTTTTGATATGAGATATTTTAAAACAGTGGTTGCCCTGACTGCTGAAAGTTCCCAGTTAGAAGGAAAAATGTTTGTGGATATGGGAATGTCATCCGTATGTCCTTTTATGTTAATGTTATATTCCGGGTAATCATCAAGAATTTGAATGATTTCATCAAATATATAAACAGCAGTTGTGTTCAGCGAGGCCGATCCGGATGGAAACAGTGCTTTTCCCTGGATACTGACGATGATTTTCCCATCCAGTATCCGGGTGGAAATATTTTCTTTTTGATCACTTTCCTCTGCAAATTTAGTGATGTTTTCAAATAAAGATGTTTCTCTTGAATGCAGGCCGGTTATATCTTCAATAGTGATCTGGTTGTCAGCGGTTTTAGACACTTCCATAAGTTCCATTAACCCGATAAGCGCGTCAGAGTCCTTTACCTGCACTTTTATGGTTTCAACGGCATGTTTATATTTTTCAGTCTCAAAAGAGACCATGGCAAACAATAAAATAAAAAATACAAGGAGAATCGTCATCAGATCTGCATAGGTGACAAGCCATGTAACGTCATCATCATAGGTGATAAATGTATTATTGTAGGTATTATCTCTCATAACTAAAAGCGTTTTAAGACTTCATCTTTTTAAAAGGTTTGCGCAGGCGTGACGAGATAAAACTGGAAAGCTTTTCATAGATTATAACCGGATTATTATTGTTGATAATGGATATAGCGCCTTCCCGTGTGATTTCAAGATTGATAATTTCAATTATTGTACGGGATCGAAGTTTGCCGGCAATGGGTAGAAAAAACAAGGTAGACAAAAGCGATCCATAAAAGGTGGTTAAAAGTGCGACTGCCATTGACGGGCCAATACTCGCTGGGTCTTGAAGGCGGCTGAGCATCTGGACAAGACCGATAAGTGTACCCAGCATGCCAAAAGCCGGGGCATAAAGACCCATTTTTCTGAATACATCCTGAACAATAAAGTGGCGCATCTGAAGAGATTGAATCTCTGTGGTCAGTGCCGCACGGATGACTTCTTCAGATGATCCGTCGGACAAAAGACCGCAGGCTTTTTTTAGAAAAAGAGAATCTGTTTTTATTTTGCTTAGTTCCAAAAGCCCCTGTCTTCGACTGATATGGGAAAGCTTTATCATGGTCGCCACAGCATCATTGGGGTCGTCTTTATCTTTTGAAAAAACAAAATAAGCAGCTTTAAATGCGGCAAGTACATCTCTGAACTGGAAGGTAATCAACGTTGTTGCGATTGTACCGCCAAATACAATCATCAATCCCTGGATATTAACAAAGTTGTGAAGATCACCACCCAGATAAATGGCGCTGATAATTAACGAAAGGCCAGAAATTATACCGATAAACGATGCAATGTCCATAAAACCCTAAACCATCCTGTATAAAAAAGTAAAACACAATTTTTTTTAAGATGAATCTAATGAAGATTCGTTCACATGCTATATGATAAATTTTTTATGGTCAAGATTAAGTTGCTTGGCTCAGGGTAAACGCATTTAAACTTGGCATGACTTTTAATTCTTTGTTTTACAGGTACTTACGCAAAACGAGATTTTCATTTGCGTTTACCTTCAAACCGTAACTACCTGAAATCATTAATATGGAAAAGTTACATGCGTTAGCCCTGGATTGGCTTCCGGACTGTGTGAGCTTCTATACTTTAGGGTAATGATTTTCTTTTGATATTTAGTGTTTGAACGAAAACCCACCCGTCGGCAGCGCCCATCTGCTTTATTGCTGCAAAATCCTGCCAAATTATAAGAGTGGCCTCATGTACTATAGTACACTCCGGTTTCAGGATTTCTTGCGCCTTGCATATGGGCAGCTTTGTGAGCTATGCTCCTCTACGAGCCGCCCAGACACGGGTTTTCGGTCAGGCACTATTTAGTCAAGGAGAAGCAAAAAGATAAGTTGCTAAAAAATGCCATAATTTGATATGATTCCAAATCGTGTTTAACCTGCTGACAAATAGATGTATCAATTCAATATTCAGGAGCTACAATGAACCTTAAAAAGATGGTATCCGGAGTCCTTTTATTAACTTGTTTCATGCTGACGAGCTGCCAGAATAATGATTCACAAACCAATACGGAGCAAAAGAGCCAAAAGAACCAGGAAGCATTGCCGGGTCCTGTTGTTGAGGAGAAAAAAGAGTTTGCTGTTTTACCGGATAATATCCAGTGGTTAACCAATGATACCGATCCTGTTTTTGCATCTGAAAAAGCAAAAAAAGGAGGGATTCTTCACTCTGCCATCATGAGTTTTCCCATGACATTTCGAGTGGTGGGGCCGGATTCAAACGGGTCGTTTCGATCTGCGTTTACAAACAATCAATTATCCTTGATTAATATTCATCCCAATACGGATAATATTCTTCCTGAGCTTGCCACCCACTGGGCGTTTGGTAAAGATAAAAAGACAATGTATTTTAAGTTGGATAAAGATGCCAAATGGTCGGATGGTAAACCTGTAACAGCCTGGGATTATGTTTTTACACTTGAATTTATGCGTTCAGAACAAATTATAGCGCCCTGGTATAACGATTATTATACCAAAGAGATTGAAAAAGTGATCGTATATGATGATTATACCATTGGTGTGAAAAGTACCAAGGCAGTACCGGATTTGCACATGAAGCTTGGTATCGGTCCAATTCCGAGACATTATTTTAACAAATTGGATGAAACATTTGTACAAAAATACAACTGGGCAATTGTTCCAAATACCGGGGCCTATCAGCTCAGTGATTTCAAAAAAGGAAAACATGTTAAATTTAAAAGGAAAAAGGACTGGTGGGCAAAAGATAAAAAATATATGAAAAACAGGTTCAATGTTGATACGGTCATTTTTGATGTGATCCGGGATTTTAATTTACAATGGGAATATTTTAAAAAAGGAAAACTGGACGTCTTTGGCCTGACACTTCCCAAATACTGGCATGAAAAATCAAAAATCAAAATTTTTGAAAAAGGCTATGCTGAAAAAATCTGGTTTTTCAATGATCAGGAACAATCCGCCCAGGGGATGTGGCTGAATCAGGATAAGGATATATTTAAGGGCAGACGGCTTTGCTATGCTTTTGCCCATGCCATGAACATAGAAAAGGTAATCACCCAGGTGTTGCGAAATGATTATTTCAGGTTGCCCCAGGCATTTTCAGGGTATGGATCATACACCAATAAAGACATTAAACCAAGGCTTTATGATATTGCTAAAGTGACTCAATTGATGATGGACGCAGGTTGGATACGAGGTGCAGACGGTATTTGGAAAAAGGATCAAAAACGATTTTCGGTTAAGGTAACCTATAGTCATGAAGAGCATACCCCACGATTGGTTGTACTCAAACAAGAGGCTCAAAAAGCCGGTGTTGAATTGATTTTGGAGCGTCTTGATGCAACCGCGACATTTAAAAAAATTTTGGAGAAAAAGCATGATGTCGCCTGGATGGGGTGGAGTACCAGTATCAGGCCTTCTTACTGGCAGGGATGGCATTCGGACAATGCCCATAAAACCCAGACAAACAATATCACTAATACGGATGATCCAAAGTTAGATAAGCTGATCGATAAATACCGGGCAAGTCTTGATGCCGAAGAGCGAATAGAATTATCCAGGCAGATTCAACTCTTGATTCATGAAACCGGTGCCTTTGTACCCACCTTTATGGTTCCCTATGTTCGGCTGGGGTATTGGCGCTGGATGGCATTGCCCGAATTCAACGGAACAAAAAGATCAGACAGTCTCTTTGACCCATTTTCCAGTACAACAGGAGGGCTGTTCTGGATAGATACCGATAAGAAAATAGAAACACTAAAAGCAAAAAAAGACGGAAAATCATTTGACCCAGTCGTTATTTTGGATGAGCAATTCAAAGTGGAGTAAAAAAAAGTGGACAATCAAGTTATTCTTAAACTAAATGACCTGGCGGTTGAATTTGATACTGAACAAGGACAAGTCAGGGCGGTTGATCAGGTCAGCTTTGATCTCAAAAAAGGTAAAGTGCTGGGCATTGCCGGTGAATCGGGTTGCGGGAAAAGTGTCACGGCTTTGAGTATTATTCGACTTTTACCAAAGCCTGTATCTAAAATTGTCAAGGGAACGGCTATATTTGATGATCAGGATATCTTTAGTCTTCCCGTCTCCGATCTTCACCATATTCGGGGAAGAAAAATTTCCATGATTTTTCAGGAACCAATGACAGCCCTTAATCCGGTACACAGTATTGGGAAACAGCTTGCAGAGGTTTATAAACTTCATTTTCAGGACATGTCCAGCCGTCAAATGGTGCAGGCCTCGGTTAAAATGCTTGAAAAAGTCGGTATACCCGATACTGAAAGGGTAATCAAATATTATCCCCATCAATTGTCCGGTGGCATGCGCCAACGGGTGATGATCGCAATGGCTCTTGCATGCGAACCTGATATACTGATAGCAGATGAACCGACAACGGCTTTAGATGTGACTGTTCAAGCCCAGATTTTATCATTGATCCAGGATCTTCAGGAAAAACTGAATATGTCTGTTATCCTGATCACCCATGATCTGGGCGTGATCGCACAAACCTGCGATGATGTGGTTGTTATGTATGCCGGAAGAATTGTCGAAAAAGCGGATGTTAAAAGACTGTTTAAACATCCAAAGCATCCGTATACTCAAGGGCTGCTTCAATCTATTCCATCTCTTTCAAAAACTTCAAAAACAATGCTGCCGACCATAAAAGGCAATGTACCTTCTCTTTTGAATATGCCCACAGGATGCAGGTTTGCAGGCCGTTGTACTAAAACGCAAGATATTTGTGTAAAAAAGATCCCCCAGGAGCGTGAGATGGGGCCATCACACACAGCCGCCTGCCATTTTGCAATCGCCCCGGATTGATTTTTAACGTATTTTTTTATAAAAAAAATTTAATCCGTCATTAAAATCGATCAGGAGAAAAAGCTGTCAAGTCAATGGATGGTTTGCCATTTGTGAGTAAATCGCAGACAGCTTTGCCTGTTCCGGTTGCCATGGTAATACCTAACATGCCATGGCCTGTGGCAAGAATAAGATTATCCATATGTGAAACAGGTCCTATGATTGGCAAATCATCAAAGGTCATGGGACGAAGCCCGGTCCATTCTTCAACAATCGGCTGATCCATTGTGGTGTTTAAGTATTCCTTTGCGCCAAAGATCAGCTTTGCCAGTCTTTTTTTATTTAAAGTATCGTTATATCCGGAAAATTCCATTGTTCCGCCCAGGCGGAAACCGGATGTCCAGGGTGTTGCCACCATGTTACGTTCATATAAAAGACAGGGAATTGTAGGTGCAATATCGGGTTGTTCCATTGTAATACTATACCCTTTGCCCGGTTGAACCGGGCACTTTAAGTTGAGCTGTTCCTTGATTTTTGCAGCCCATGCACCACTGGCAATAATATATGCATCCGCTTTAAATCGGCCTTTGATAGTGTTGACTCCCGCGATTTTTTTCTTTTGAATGTTAAAGTCGATCAATTTGGTTTTTTCTTCAATGATCAGGCCTTTTTGAATCAATTTTTTTTTCCAGGCCTCTATCAATTTTTCGGGTCGAAGGTGCCAATCGTGAGGGTTAAGCCAGGCCCCTGCAATATCATCTTTTATTGCAGGCTCAATGTCTTGTATTTGAGATGGCGTTAACGGGCGGCCTCCCATGTTGAATTTTTCTAAAAAGGCATTGGTTTTGGCATATTTGTCAAAATAGGATTGGTTTTTGAACAGCGTTAAAAGGCCTTTTTTTTCAAAATCACAATTCAAATCAATGCTCGAAAACAGCGTTTCAAATAATTCTAACGAATAGCTTAAAATTTGGTTTTTTGCTTTTGCGGCTGCATTCATATGCTTTGCATTACAATACCCTGCAAATTTGTACAGCCAGTGAAATAATTTTATATCAAATTGGGGTTTGATATATAGTGGGGAGGTGCCACGGATAACACGAAAAAATTCATGGGATACAACACCCGGGGCGCAAAGCGGAATAATACCGGAAAAATGCAATAATCCACAGTTTCCGTGGGAAGCGCCTGATCCTATTTTATCCTGTTCAATGATTCTTACACTTTTGTTTTGTTTAAGCAGGTAATGTGCACAGGCAAGGCCGATAATGCCACCACCAACAATAATGATATCTTGATTAGACTTCATAATGTGTGTCCTTTTATCATATAAAAAAATGCAGTTGGTACAATAAACCTTCTTTTGTGTTTTATCAATTTGAACTTTTGTATTTCAGCGATTAAAATTGATGATTTATTTTAGCCGGGCTTTCATGGTATAGACCAATGATCAAAAATGAAAAATTAAGACAAAGACTTATATGATCATTTTAAAAGTAAAACATCTAAAAAAACATTTTCCGGTGACAGGTGGTGTTTTCCTGCGCCAGATTGGAAAAGTATATGCATTGGACGATGTGTCTTTTGAATTAAACAAGGGAGAAACTTTAGGAGTTGTTGGTGAAAGCGGTTGTGGAAAAACCACCCTTGGGCGATGTATAATGGGACTATATCAACCGACAGCAGGGCAGGTTATTATTAATGGACAGCAGGTTTCAAATCTTAGCGCAAACCGGAAAAAAAAGCTGGCCTTAAATTTACAGATGATTTTTCAAGATCCATTTGATTCTTTAGATCCTCGCCAGACAATTCGTCAGATCCTTGAAGAAAAATATATCATCCATGGCAGGGTACATGAGAATATGGATGGTGAGATTGAACGATTGATCCGGAGAACGGGTTTGCGGCCGGATGTTCTTTCAAAATTTCCCCATGAGTTTTCCGGCGGTCAGCGTCAACGCATCGGTATTGCCCGTGCCATCAGTATGGAACCACAGATTGTTATCTGTGATGAACCTGTTTCGGCTCTGGATGTCTCGGTACAGTCAAAAATATTAAACCTGTTACTTGAATTACAGGAAAAGCTTGAATTGAGCTATGTTTTTATTTCCCATGACCTTTCCGTTGTCAGGCATATTTCCGATCGGATAGCGGTGATGTATCTTGGTAAAATAGTAGAAATGGCTGACGCAGAACAGATTTATACAAAAGCGTATCATCCCTATACCCGTGCACTATTGTCATCTGTTCCAATACCCGATCCGGAATCTAAACAGACTAAAATTGTGCTAAAAGGCGAGGTGCCGTCTGTGGAGCATCCCCCTGATGGCTGTCGGTTTAATACCCGGTGTGAATATGTGAAAGAGATATGCAGACAAAAAGAACCCGGGCTTATTAAAAATAAAAAGAACCCATCCCATGTGACAGCCTGTCACTTTTATAATTAGAGTTTGACCGAAAACTCACCCATCCATGCATATTTTTGTACATTATAAGGATTGAAATTCATGCCGAACCTGGATGCGTTGCCCTGAATTTTCTTGCACAAAAATAGCTGTAATGCTAAACATACTAATTTTGTTGGCAATGATGACATGTGTATGAAAAGTTACTTAGGAATACTTTAAATAATGGCGTTTATAAAAGGAAATTTTATTTTTTATATTACTCTGTTTTCCATCTTTGCTTTTTTTGCCTGTAGTGAACAGCAACCGGAAGTCCAGAATGATTTTATTATCAAAACATCGTTTATAAGCATAACAGGAACCGATTTTTCCGAAGAGTTGGACTTAAAAAGAGTGGCATACCCGTATAATATTAAAGATAATTCTACAGAGTATAATAAGATGGTTATCCATTTAGTAACAATGCTCACCGAAGAAATTATTTTGCTCAGTGCGGCCGAGGATTTCGGGATTACTATAACGGACGCAGAATTTAATGCTGCTCTGGATGATTTTAAAAAAGATTATCCGGAGGATAGTTTCGAACAGATCCTGTTAAAAAATGCCATATCCTATCCATTATGGTTAACTCGATTCAAAAAGAACATGATAATGGATAAATTGATTAGCCGTGAGTTGCGTAAAAAAATTGAAATTACCTCCAGGGATATTGTTGAGTTTTATAACCAATTTCAACAAAGCAATGTGCTAAGCTCCAAAGACAGTGACTCTGTTTTAAATGAAATAGATAATGAAAAAGAACTGGTTTCCCGATTGAGAAGGCACAAAACTCAAGCGCAATATGCACATTGGATACAAAAACTGGGTCAGGATTATCCTGTTGAAATCAATAAGGAAGAATTGAAAACATTTTTAATAAACATCGAAATAGACAAGGAAGCAATGAATGAAAAATAAGATTCGGTTGGGTGTTATTTTCTGGATCATCAGTATCACTTTGTCACTGTGCATGCCATTATCAGCTCACGTCATTGATAAAATTGTAGCCATTGTGGATAGTGATATTATAACGCTTGTTGAATTGAACAAGGAATCCGCCCCTTATTTGCAGAAGCTTGAGGCGGCTGGATATCCTGACGAAAAAAAGAAACAGATGAAAAAACAGATTCAGGATAAAATCCTTAGTCTATTGATTGATCGTTCTTTAACGCAGCAGGAAGCCAAAAAATACAATATCATAGTGTCTGATGCTGAAGTCGATAATTCTCTTGAAACTCTTAAAAAAATGAAATCCTTGACCCAGGAAGAATTTGAAAT
The DNA here is from genome assembly GCA_021647625.1 of Desulfobacula sp. Classification (GTDB taxonomy): domain Bacteria; phylum Desulfobacterota; class Desulfobacteria; order Desulfobacterales; family Desulfobacteraceae; genus Desulfobacula. Next base: position 5,345 of record JAKIUJ010000075.1, on the reverse strand, counting down.
GGCACTCATCAAGGACGGGATGACCCTTGAAAAGTTTCGCGAAAATTCTAAAAAACAAATGCTTCAAACAAAATTAATCAATCATTCAGTGAAATCAAAAGTTGTTATAACCGAGGTTGAAATAAAAGCATACTATGATGCCAATACTAAAAAATATGCAGGGATAAAGAAATATCACTTAAAAAATATCCTGTTGAGCGATGAAGAAAAGGCCCGGGCTGTATATAAAAAATTAACTCATAAAAAAAGATTTACCACTCTTGCAAAAAAATATTCCAAAGCACCAAACGCCACAGATGGTGGCAATTTAGGAATATTTGATATCAATAATTTTTCTGCGTCAATAAAACAGCGTATCGGGACCTTGAAAAAGGGTGAGTTTACAACAGTGATGAAAACAACCCAGGGATACCAGATTTTTTATGTTGAAGATATTGTATTGGATGGAAATAAGACACTTGAACAGGCCAATGATGAGATTTATGAACTATTGTATCGGCAGCAAGTTGAAAAAAAGTTTAAAACCTGGCTTGAATCGTTGAAAAAACAAGCGAATATTGAACTTAAATTTTAGCAGTATTAACACCTTTTTTGGGTAAAGAGAATGCACAATGAACAGATAAAAATATTGACTGCCAGCCTGAAAAGGCTGCTGCGCCGAGGAGCGACCAAGCAGTTAATCAATATTATCAATAAAACTCATATGGCGGAACTTTCCCTTGCCTTTAGTGAGTTGTCACCGGGGAATCAAGAAAAATTATTTAACCTTATTGAAGATCCTGAACAGATAGGTCTTTTATTCTCTCTTTTGGACGAAGCCCTTTTTCTTGAGTTTGTTAAAAATGTAAGTTTTGAAAAGCTGGTCGAGATATTCGATCATATGCCCTCTGATGATGCTGCTGCTCTTTTGACATTATTAGATGAAGAGTTGTCTGATCAGATCCTGGCCAAGATGCAGAAGGAAGAATCCGACAATGTCGAGCAGTTGATGAGCTATGGGGAAGATACTGCCGGCAGTCTGATGGTAACCGATTTTATTGCTCTGGAAGAAGAGGTTGGGGCAAAGCAGGCTATTGAAACACTGCAAAATAAATATCTAGATGTAGAAATGCCGTTTTATATCTATGTGGTTGATTCCTATGGTAAACTTGTCGGGGTAAGTTCATTGAGGCAGTTAGTGGTGGTACATCCTGAAAAACCGCTTAAAGATTTCATGGCAAAAGATCTTGTTACGGTAAGACCGTATACGGATAGAGAAGAGGTGGCGCGCCTGGTATCACGGTACGATTATCTTGCGATTCCCGTTGTGGATGATGACAATCGTATTGTGGGTATTGTTACTGTTGATGACGTCATTGATATCCTTCACGAAGCTGCCACTGAGGATATGCTGAAAATGGCCGGGGTGGGCGAAGAGTATATCGAAACCCAGACTGTTCTCAGGGGTACACGGATACGGCTTCCCTGGTTGTTCGCAAGTTTTTTAGGAGGGGTCGCTGCTTTTTTTATCATCGGTGGATTTGAGAAGGACCTTGCCAAGATCACAAGCCTTGCTGCATTTATTCCCGTCATCATGGGCATGGGCGGTAATATCGGTACACAAAGTTCTACGATTGTTGTCCGGGGAATCGCCACCGGCAGGATTAATTTACAGGATTTTAGGAATGTTGTTTTAAAAGAACTTGCTGTAGGGCTTATCCTGGGTGTTATATACGGTCTTTTTATTGGGGTTATCGCAAGGTTGAAGTTCATGTCTGAACCTTTTTCCGTTCCACTGGCTTTTGCTGTTGGGTTGGCAATCCTTACTTCTATGACGGTTGCAGCGCTTGTCGGTTCCATGGTTCCTCTGATTTTTGAACGGCTGAATATTGATCCCGCAGTTGCAACAGGGCCCTTTGTAACAACATCCATTGATATCGTCAGTGTCTATTGTTACTTTTCCATCGCAACCCGATTGTTGCATTTATAAGCCGATTCCCATGCCGGATTTTAGTACAGATGCCATCCTGTTAAGAAAAATTGAATATGGGGATCATGACTTTATTATCAGCTTTCTTACCCAATCAAAGGGTAAAATTTCAACAATTGCAATAAATGCCAAAAAGAGTATAAAAAGATTTTCCGGTGCTCTGGATCTATTCAGCGTTAATCATATACAGTGCACCCTGCCAAAAAAGAAAAAAGATGCATTGATTATTTTATCCCGGGCCGATCTTGAAAACGGGTATGCCAATATACGGTATGATGTATTTAAAACGGCCTATGCCAGCTTCTGGGTTGAACTCATTTATTTTTGGGTTGAAGAAGATAAAAAACAGTCTTTGTTGTATGATCTTTTGCTGTTCTCTTTAAAAATGCTTTCGGATGGTGCAATAGACAAAGCAGTACTAAGCCTGTTGTTCCAGATTCGTTTTATGCATATTTCAGGATTTTCTCCACAAATTGAAACCTGTGCGGTATGTTGCACTTCACTGGATCAGATAAACCAGAAAAAGATATGGTTTGATTTCCAAGATGGCAGAATGTTGTGCCAAAACTGTATCCAAAACAAAACAAAACACGGCATGATGGTTTCAAAGGGCACCTTAAAACAGCTTTACTGGATTAATAATACGCCCATGGAGCGTTCGGATCGGATAAGGTTTTCAAATATTGCCATCCGTGAAGGTGAACGGCTTTTAGAGTCGTTTATTCCGTTTCACGTTGGCAGGAATTTTAAAAGTTTACAATTTCTTAACCAGTTGAGAAGGCAGTTATGAATTTAAAACCAAGACTCGAACAGGGAAAGATTCAGACATCGGTTCCCTGTCGGGTGGATTTGGGCGGAACATTGGATATTTCAACCTTCAATCTACCTTTAAATAATATAGAGCCATCAAGTTTTAATATTGCATTGGATTTAAGAACATATGTCACCCTTGCTCCCTGGCAAAAGGGCGAAGTAAAGGTGTCTTCAAAGGGATTTGAAACGGCGGTTTTTAAAAAAGATGAGGCCCCGTTTGATCATCCCATGGGGTTAATGTTTGCCGTTGCACATTATTTTGGTGCCCATGGTGTTCACATCCATATTGAATCAACTTCCCCTCCGAGAAGTGCTTTAGGTGGGTCTTCCTGCGCAGCCGTCGCCATTGTTTCTGCAATTTTTTATGCCATTGATAAAGATATCATCCCGAAAAATATTGCCTGGCTGGCGCATTATATTGAAGCCGGTGTTGCAGGCGTTCCCTGTGGATTACAGGATCAGCTGGCCGCAGCCTTTGGTGGCGTCCATCAATGGATATGGAAAATGGGAGACACCTCTCCTGAATTTGAAAAAAAAGATGTGTTTGATAATTGTCGGGATGAAACTGCATTTAATTTTAATATTCTAATTGCCTATTGTGGTATTCCCCATGTTTCAAAAGATATAAATAAACAGTGGGTTAACTCGTTTATTGCCGGGGAAACGCGACAGGATTTTAAAACAATTGCAATTTTAACAAAGAAATTTTCAAAGGCTGTACAATCAGGAAATTTCAGTCTGGCAGCTGATCTTATGAATAAAGAGACAAGGCTCCGGCTTGCAATGACACCGGATGTGCTTGACAATACCGGTAAAAAGTTGTTTGAAAAGGCTGTACAAAGCAATTGCGGGGCAAGGTTTACCGGGGCCGGGGGGGGCGGATGTTTGTGGGCCATTGGTGAGCGAGGGGATATTAAAAATTTAAAGCCGTATTGGCAGGATATTCTGGCACCTGTTGCACATGGAAAAATTCTTGATACAAGAGTTGAAAATAAAGGTATACTTTTTGGTTAAACCATAAAAAATAAAAGAAGTGGAGCAAAATGAATTTTCAAGATGTTATTCTAAATTTAAACAATTTCTGGGCGGAAAAAGGCTGTGTGCTCATACAATCCTATGACATGGAAGTGGGAGCCGGAACCTTTCATCCCACAACCCTTTTAAAAGCGCTTGGCCCGGAACCCTGGAAAGTTGCCTATGTTCAACCATCGAGACGGCCAACCGATGGTCGATATGGTGAAAACCCGAACAGACTCCAGCATTATTATCAATATCAGGTTATATTAAAACCGTCTCCGGCAAATGTTCAGCAGCTTTATCTTGATTCCATAAAAACCCTGGGCGTTGACCCGCTTGAACATGACATCAGGTTTGTAGAAGATGATTGGGAATCCCCGACCCTGGGTGCCTCAGGCCTTGGCTGGGAGGTCTGGCTTGATGGGATGGAGGTTACGCAGTTTACATATTTCCAGATGACAGGCAGTGTTGAACTAAATCCGATCCCTGTCGAATTAACATATGGATTGGAGCGGATCTGCATGTATCTTCAGGGTGTGGACAATGTATTTGACTTAAAATGGAATGATCAGATTACATACCGTGATGTATACCATAGCCAGGAGGTTGAGCAATCCACCTATAATTTTGAGATCGCAGATGTGGACCTGTTGTTTGATCTGTTTAAAAAGTATGAAACCGAAGCCCATCGTATTATGGAAAAAGGTCTTGTTATTCCGGCATATGAATATGGCTTGAAATGTTCACATACATTTAATCTTCTGGATGCCAGGGGTGCGATCAGCGTAACCGAGCGGACAGGATATATCAAACGCATCCGGGATATTGCCAGGGTTTGCTCGAAAAATTATCTTTTGCAAAGAAAAGAGATGGGCCACCCACTGTGCAATACACTCTTAAACAGGGGAGGGGGAAAATAATCATGAAATCACTTTTAATTGAAATCGGGGTGGAAGAAATCCCGGCGGGTTATATTATCCCGGCATTGAATGCGTTTAAGAAAAATATTCTTGCGGCCCTGGATAAATCACGAATTGATCATGGACCTGCCCGTATCATGGGCACCCCAAGAAGGCTTGTTCTCTTTGTAAAGAGCGTGGGCGATATGCAAAAGGCCCAGTCGTCTACCATTACAGGGCCGCCTGAAAAAATTGCTTTTGACGCAGAGGGCAATCCCAAAATTCCTGCAGAAAAATTTGCAGCAAAAGCAGGGATCAGCCTGGAGGACATCGAGGTTGCAGATATGCCCAAGGGCAGGTATCTGACAGCAACCATTCAAGAAAAATGCGAAACAAGTATTTTAATTCTTGAATCAATGCTTGAAAGTCAGATCCTGGCGATTCCGTTTCCAAAGCGGATGCGTTGGGGGGATCTGTCCATCAGTTTTGCGCGTCCCATTATCTGCCTGGTAGGATTATTGGGAGATACGGTTCTCAATTTTGAAGTCGGTAATATTAAATCTTCAAATCTTATTTTTGGACACCCATTCATGAGTCCTGGAAAGTACAGGCTCCCATCGGCAGACCAATACGTTGAAGTGGTTGAG
>JAKIUJ010000305.1 GCA_021647625.1 Desulfobacula sp. | reverse complement strand
TTGGTTGAAAAATATTCAAAATAGTTCACTATAGTCTCCTGTGGTTCCTGATTGTCATTGTGTTGGGTTAAGAAAATTGCATGTTCTATGCCATATGCTTTTTAATAAACTGCGAATGGATAGCATTCTCTTTTATTTCATATTGTTGATGGCATTTTTACATCGTTTTTTAACCAAAGAAATAATTTGATTAACTGAAAAAAGATAAAATTTTTTTGATTTTTCTTGCCTTTCCTTTAAAAAAGGGACATTCAATAAAAAACAAGTATCAAAGCTATGTAAAAGAGATAAAAATTTTTTGATTTTGAGAGTGGATCATACCATGGAAAAATTAAATTTCGAGGATATTGATATTTACAGGGTGTTATCATCCATGCACGAAGGCGTTATGATTGCAGATGCAAAAGGTATTGTCAGATTCTTTAATGAAACCCAGGCAAAAATAGATGACATTGATCCACAAGATGCCATCGGGAAGAAAATAACAGATATTTATAAGCTGACCGATAATACCAGTCCCACCATGCGTTGCCTGAAAAGCGGCCGGTCAATCATAAATGAAACCTTGATGTACCAGTCACAATTGGGCAAAGTGGCCAATATTATCAACAATGTCTATCCATTGTATAAATCAGGAGAATTAATCGGAGCCATTAATTTTTCAAAAGACTACCAGCTTTTAGAAAAGACAATGGTCCGGAATAAGGCGCTTCCTCAAAAAAAGAAAACCAAAAGCAATGCCCGGTTTCGTTTTTCCGACATTATTGGTTCAAATCAAGACATGCGCAATGCAGTCCGGATTGCCATGATGTCATCAAACTCGCCATCCCCGATCATGATTTGCGGTGAGACCGGAACCGGAAAAGAATTGTTTGCCCAGTCGATTCATAATCATAGTTTAAGAAAAAAGAAACAATTTATACCGATAAATTGTGCGGCCATTCCGGAAACCTTATTGGAAGGAATCTTATTCGGGACTTCAAAGGGGGCGTTTACAGGCGCTATTAATAAAAGCGGTCTTTTTGAGCAGGCTAATGGAGGGACCATTTTTTTAGATGAACTCGATTCAATGCCAATGACGCTTCAGGCCAAACTTCTGCGGGTTATTCAGGAGAGGAAGGTCAGAAAGTTAGGGTCTTTGAAAGAAAATGATCTGGATATAAAAATAATCAGCTCAGTGGGGCACCCGCCATTGGAAATTATTCAGGATGGGACATTGAGAATGGATCTTTTTTACCGGATGGGTGTGGTCTTCATTAAGCTTCCGCCCTTAAAGGAAAGGAAAGATGAAATAGAGGAATTGATCCGGTATTTTATTGCAGAATATAACCCTGTATTAAATGTACAGGTGTCGGGTCTTTCCCAAAATGTAACCGACTTGTTTAAACACTATGATTGGCCCGGGAATGTTCGGGAACTCAAACATGTGATTGAGGCCGCAATGAACATGGTTGCCAAGAGCCACACCATAAGGCTTGTCCACCTTCCTCCCCATATTTTTTCCTTTGCAAAAAAACAATTGCAGAAAACATTTGAAACCAAAAATATTTCATCATCAAATCTATTCAGAACCCAGGCTGAAAACGAAAAACAGATCATTTCTAACGCATTAAGATCTGCGGGTGGAAATGCTGCAAAAGCCGCTCGAAGCTTAGGGATTTCTCCCCAGTCCTTCCACTATAAGCTCAAAAAACACGGGTTGAGCCGGAAGAATTATTTAGGTCAAATCAATTAGATGTAAAAAAAAGTGTAAAAAAATTTTACAGTAAAAAATTCAAATTAGACAGTTTTTCCCTGGTCTTTGTTTAAGTTTATAATTGAAGTTTACTAAATTATATTTTATTAAATCTCAAAAATACCCTGTTACAATGCGGTTTCGACCTGTTTAATATCTTAAGTATTTCATTCCTGTCAAAAGTTGATATATCCGATGGTATACAACGTGCAGATACTCCAAATAATTGTTTGTGTGGCTTCATCTATTATTTACATTAATTTTGGAGGGAAGATTCATGGGTACAATGGGTACAATGGGTACAAGAAAAGTTCAATTTATTATCGTGTTTTTAGCAGCATTTCTTTTTATTTTTTCAGGCCTGTTTTCAGGATTAGGGTTTGCGGCAAGCAAAACTTTGAAAGTGGGTGTATTGGGGCCTTTTACCGGACCTTCTGCCCAGACGGGTAAGGAGTTTAAAGCATCTGTTGAAATGGCGCTGGAGACAATTGATTCCACAGTTGGTGATTACAAAATCGAAGTGGTCTGGGTGGATTCCCAATCCGATCCTGCAAAAGCATCCGGTGCATATGCAGAAGCTGTAGAGGGCAAAGGTATTCAGGCGGGCGTACTGAACTGGCACTCTTCTGTGGCCATTGCGGTGATGGATGTTGCAGCACAGTACAAGGTGCCGCACATGTTTGGTTTTGGTGCCAGCGAAGTGGTGAATAAAAAATGGCGGGCAAATCCTGAAAAATACAGCTATTGGGGCGGTAAAGGCTGGCCTGTGCCTGCAAAACTTGAGAAAAATTATATTGTAGCACTCAATAAAGCCATTGAAGACGGAACATTCAAACCCAAAAAGAAACTGGCTGCCATCTATGGTGAAGATACCGACTGGGGAAGAAGTGCAGGCAGTTCCTATAAAAAAGCCCTTTTAGAGAGCGGTTGGAAAATTCATTCTGAAGAATATTTCCCTGCAACTCAAACAGATTTTTATCCTTTATTAAGTAAATATAAAAAAGCGGATATTTTAACTTACGGACACTCACATGCATACGAACGTGGACAAGTGACAAACGGAAACTTACGACTTTTAGAAAATGGTGGCGGTGGTGCCGAAATAGATAGATGGCGAGAATATGATAATCAAACCGATTATCCTGAGATTCAAAGAACGCACGACTACTGGTGCTATACTATTGTAGATATTGATGTTGAAAACAAAAAATATGAAGCAAATTCTTATTCTTTGGGGCATGGCGAAATTGATATGGGCAACAAGGTATTCGATACCTTTATTAGAGATAAAGCAAATGAAACTCCGCCCGAGAAGCCGGTTGCAATAACCAAAGGTGTTCAAAGATATCCTATTATTTTAGAAGCTTCTCCATATTCAGGCAATTATGAAATTTTAA
>JAKIUJ010000304.1 GCA_021647625.1 Desulfobacula sp. | reverse complement strand
GCTCTCGCCAGCGTGCATGGTGCTGATAAAATAGAAAACGAGGTCTCCGGGTACTATATTGCAGATGAAATTTCAGCGACATACAGAGGCATGATGATTGCTTTGCCCGAAGATGAATGGCAGCATTTTCGGTCGCTTTCGGTTGAAGAATATTTGAATTTCATCCAAGATCTCGCAAAACTTGTTAGACTGTCAGCATATCGAAAACATAAACGAGGGCCCAAAAAGCCGGTCGGTCTTGGTTATCACCTGGCGGCATTCAGGGGATTGGTTTTGGGTGTTCCGGTGTTTTTTGATTCAACGGTGTCCTATGGTATCGCCCTATGGCTAATAGCGGGATTAATACAGCCCTTGCCTTATTTTTTATGTTCTTATGTGCGCAACCCATATATTGCAATCGTTTTATTATTGATTGCCCTGGCCTTGTCTCCGGTGGGTATTGTCGGCTGGGCAAACCCATTGACCGCAGTCGGTGTGGTTTTTCCTGCTACCGGTTTTGCGGGTCTTTTTTTAACACTCAGCTTAATCTGGTTAATGGTCCGGCAGTATGAAAAAAGCAAAGCTTTTGTGTTTATTTTGGCCGTGCTTATAATTTTGCTTCCAATGGCCGCAGGTCCAAAGGCAACGGCCAATATACAGATAAAAGGATCAACAACCCATTTTACCGGTAACCCTGCCAATCTGAATGATAAATTTAAAAGGGATTATCAAAAATTTATCAAGACCTATAATCAATATTGCGGACCTGACTTTAAAACTTTAGTGCTACCGGAATCAACAGCCGGGATCTGGTTTGATACCACAAAACATTTATGGTCAAAATGGCAACGTGGTCTTAAAAAAGATCAGAACATTATTCTATCAACATTGCTGCCTGAAAATAAAAGAAGCATAAAAACATACAATGCCCTAGTTGAAATGAAAAAGGAAGGCTATAGCATTTTATATAAGGCTCGTCAGTCTGTGCCTTTGGCGATGTGGCGGCCATGGGCGATAGACGATGTTAAAAATAATTGGTTTGGTAATCCATTATTTGAAATTTCCGGTCATAACGCCACGGCGTTAATATGCTACGAAGCATATCTAACCTGGCCGGTCCTGCAAAGCTTTTTATCCGGTGATCCTGAAATAATTGTTTTTGTATCAAACCACTGGTGGTCAAAAAACACATCACTGTTAAGTAGTGCCTGACCGAAAACCCGTGTTTGGGCGAAAAGTTGCCCATATGCAAGGCGCAAGAAATACTGAAACCGGAGTGTGCTACTGTACATGAGGATTTCAGGATTTTGCAGCAACGAAGCAGATGGGTGGGTTTTCGTTCAAACACTAATTAGAAAGATAGTTTAAATTTCATATGATTCTAACGAATCAGCTTTGTTGCTCACTTGTTGTTGAAATCAAACAATAAGTGAGCCTTATTTTAAGCCCGGTTTTTATGGTTCTTCATTTTAAATCAGCAGTGACATTCGGAAAGAATTACAAAAAAAGTCTATAATTTGTATTCAAAACCTTGGCAAACATTTTAGCATTTTTTTTACCAATAGGGCGTTTCCCGTTTTCCATTTCAGAGATGTGTCTTTGAGGGGTACCAGTCAAGTTTGACAATTGAACTTGAGTCAATCCTTCTTTGTGTCTTGCACCGGCTAAACTAGTACCGGCTACATTCTCAGCAAATTCTTGAAAATGTTCTCGCCAGGGAACAGAATTTTCTACAGCAGCACGAAATCCCAAGGCCGCTAATGCACTTATCGCGGCTTTTTGTTTTTCTTTTGGACCCTCAAAGTGAAGAGTCACTTTAGTATGGGGCTTTTTCGTGTGTTCCAACATAGGTCACCTCCACCAAATGTATTTTTTATTGTAGATTTCCCAAACAGCAACATAGGTTGGGTGGCCTTTTTTGAGATGGCAGTGGAATCTATCTTTTTTCAGTTTGCTAAAATTTGCCCAATTGCCACGAACCGGCCCATCTTCTTCAATTTCTCTCATAAGAAGGAACAAGGTTTTTTTTACAGAGGCCGGAAGTTTCCCTATGTTTTTGTCAACTTTTTTGTTAAATTTTCGCATTGATTTATAGTATCTTTATTTCTTACAGTAAAGCCCATGATTTTTCCTTTTCAATTTTGATAGCATTCGTTCTGTCCGGAATGCGACTGGCGATTGGAAAATGCTATCATTTTGCAATCCCGGGAACAAAATCCGGACACGAATTTGCTATCATTTATTTTTTAACCTTGTTCGCCACTAAAGCAAACTGATTTTTCAATAAAAGTTCTGCCCATTTCTTTAAAATATTTATCAAATAGCAGTTCTTTTTCTGCATCATCAAGCGCTATTTGGTGCGGGTCGAAGTATCCTCGCTTTAATTCTTTATCAATGATCTGTGAAGCAAAAAGCGGGTCTTTTTTCTGAACCCTTTTGATCATTCTACCTCTTCTGATCTTTGCCTTACCTTCAGGAGAGACTTTCCTTTTAATTTTGATATCGCCAAAATTGACATGATACCCGTAACCAGGGGGCATGCAGGAATGATCTTTTCTAAACTTTCTCTGATTTCAAAATGCTTCTCCTGGGGCCTTCTCTAACTTTTGCAATACGCATAGCTCAAAGTAGTGTTTGACGATACGTATTGTTCCATTTTTTTTATCAGCCCACAACTCTTCAGATGTATTTTTAAGTAGCTCTAATGGAATTTTTTCTGTATCAGGATAGTACGAGTATTTTTTGTCGAGATATTTTTGAATGGTAATAAGCCCATCTAATATTGGGGCATACACAGGGTTAGAGGTACGTAAGGCCAGCGTTTCAAGAATCGGTTTTAACATTCTCCTGTATGATCTGGTATATTTGTTTTTTGTTCTTTAGCCTGGTTATTTTCATAAGAAAGGTCTTGCCCCTCATACTCAGAAATTATTTGGTTGAAGATCTCTTTACCGACAACAGGGAAAATTACATTTTCAACAGTTTCATGAGGGCTTTCTGTGGAGGCTTTGGCTACTTTATAAAAGTTCTTTTTTCTTATAAATTTTTTTTATTGTTTTTATAAGCTCTCGCTCTATTGTTTTATCTGCTTTTTTTTAATACGTCGATATGAAGAAACTAGCAATCGTTGAGCCTCATTTTGATGATGCTTGGCTTAATTTGGGGGG
>JAKIUJ010000303.1 GCA_021647625.1 Desulfobacula sp. | reverse complement strand
ATTTTTTTTTTATCAAGTGGTAATTTTAGTTCCCGCCTCACGATTTTTTTAGTTCTAGGTTTGAAAATCTCAGGATCATATCCATTTGGGATTATTATTATTTCGCCAGTATATCCTGCTTTTTTTAGTAATTCAGCATTACTCTTGGAGACTGTTATAAAAGCATCAGCATTATAAAGCGCATGAAAAATTTTTTCTTTTAGGATGATTTGTAATTGCATTACATACATTTTCTTTGGTTGATCCAACATCAAAAACTAAGGTGTCTTCCGAAATATTATTCAATACTTCAAGTACTACATTCTTTGTTTTGTCAACAGGAACAGCAATAATAATCACATCCATTTTATTTTAATAGAGGCTTAACATTTTATTTTTTTTCTTTTACTTTAAACGTCTCTTGTCCTGTACTATAAAAAGTAGCGTTAAGCCATTCGAACCCGAACTCTAACAGCTTAATATCATCTTCTTTGATTGCCTTAACTGTAACTTGTGGGATATCATATTTGTCAAGAAATGAACTTTTAAATACGAATGCTTTAAATTTGTCTATATTATAACAGACCATAAAAAACATTTTTTTACTCTGTTCAGTCAACTTCATGCTGGGGGGCAAGGATTTTTTACGAACAATCAGCTCCATCCATCCGTCATTGACTTTATCCCGCAAATCCACTCCCTGGTCTTCTCTCCATTCGGAAATTGCCCAGACTTTATCTTCTTCAAATCCTAAGCAATGGTCTTCTTTAACCGTAAAAAAAAATTCATCTTTTTCACCCTTTTCTCCGGAATAACTCAATGAACCGACACCTAACGGATAATATCTGCATGTGGTTGGCCGATCTTCATAAATGGCACACCCATCTTTATCTTCCACAAAGGGGCAGGATTTTCTTTCATCATCCAAAAGTTTAAGCGTGACAATGGGAAGTTCAGCTTTCTCCAATATCTGAGGATCGGTAAAAACGGCTAAAAACTCCTCTGAAGTCAAGTCTAATTTTTTACGCATGGTTAAGATATCATACGGGGTCAACATTATATCTATCCCCCGGCAACACTTAGTGAAACATTTCACACCTTTGTGGCAGTTAAACTTAAACTTACTATTCAAGCCAAGTTGTTCCGGCGGTATTCCAGATGTTTTACTCTCTATATCGGTCATTTATTGCTTTCCTTATTTTTCGTTATCAAAGCCTTTCAAAGGGTAAACTATACACAGAAAATTCAATAATGTCAAACGATTACAAGCATAACCCAGGGTAAACGCTCCATGCCGATACAATTGTGCTAAAGCACACAAAATCAATTGACATATCAAGCATTTCAACATAAAAAAGACGATATATTTTAAAATCATTGCAAAAATAAAAGACGATTTAATTTTCAAAAGGAGTTACCATGAAAATCAAAAAAGCTGTTTTTCCAGTTGCAGGTCTTGGCACAAGATTCATCCCTGCCACAAAAGCCATGGCAAAGGAGATGCTCCCCGTTGTTGACAAACCACTGATCCAATACGCTGTTGAAGAGGCGTTTGAAGCCGGTATCGAACAAATTATTTTTGTAACGGGTCGTGGGAAAAAAGCCCTGGAAGATCATTTTGACCGATCCTTTGAAATCGAACGAACCCTTAAGGCAAAAGGTAAAAATGACCTTTTAAAACAGATCCAGGAACTTGTCCCAAGAACCGGAACCATCATTTATACCCGACAAAACGAACCACTGGGACTTGGGCATGCCATATGGTGTGCAAGAGATATTGTCGGCGATGAACCCTTTGCCGTCCTTTTGGCGGATGACCTTATCAAAACAGACAAACCGGTGCTGTCTGAAATGGTGAAAAAATTTGACCGGATGAGAGCCTCCATGGTAGCGGTCATGGAAGTCGACAAAGAACAGACGGACAAATATGGTATTATTAATGCACAGGATGTTGAAGAAGATATCGTTCGCATTGACGATATGATTGAAAAACCTGATCCATCCGAAGCACCCTCAAATTTAGCTATAATCGGCCGATATATTCTAACCCCTAAAATCTTCGACTACCTTGGCCGGAAGCAAAAAGGGGCCGGCGGTGAAATCCAGCTGACCGACGCCATGAAGTCACTTTTAAAAGAACAACCCATTTACGGCTATAAATTTCACGGTACTCGATTTGACTGCGGAGACAAGGCCGGATTCCAGATGGCAAATCTTGCCTTTGCCCTTGAACGGCCAGATCTAAGAGACAAGCTATTAGACTTTATTAAAACGCTTTAGGCAATTGGCTGTTTTTATTAATACAGCAAAAATTATTAAGATTTTTTGTATTGACTGTAAGTCTTCATCACTTTTCTGACATATTTACGGGTCTCTTGAAATGGCGGGATCCTGTTGTATTTATCCACAGCCCCTGGTCCTGCATTATAAGCAGCAAGGACCAGGGGCAGTTTGTTTTCATATCGTTTAAACAACCGGTTCAAATACAATGTCCCCCCCATAATGTTCTGGGAGGGATCAAAAGGATTGTTTACAGCAAGGGATTTAAAATTAAACGGCATGATCTGCATCAAACCTTTGGCTCCCTTTTTAGACACTGCATTCGGGTTGAAGCCTGATTCGACATTTATAACAGCCTTAATAAGAGAAAAATCCACACCATATTTTTGCTGGGCTTTTTTAATGATATCATCAAATGATCGATTGCTGATTTCACGCCTCAGCTTCTTGGGTTTTTCCTTTATATACAGCTTATAGTCCGAAGATGTCGGGACATTGGTGAAATGGACAATGCCCTGGCTGTCTATATACATAAAAATATCCGCACCGGAACTGCCGGGTGATAGAAACACAAAAGCTAAAATAAATATGATGCGAAATTGTTTTGCCATATTCCCTCTATTATAGCCGATCTTTATATTCTTTCAAGACAAGCTTGGGGGCAAATGTTGGTTTTGCCACATATTTCCCTGTATTCTCCAAAAAATTATCCACAAGAGAACTTAAAACCTCTTCTTTATCATCCGCCATGATAAAATTTCGTTCCAGTCTATATTCATAGATAACAGTATCACCCAGTGTTGCCAGGATATCTTCAAACTTAAATTCAGATATGGGAACATTTGCGAACAATTCAGGCACAACCGAAATTTCCATACTCGCCTTCATGATGACGACAT
>JAKIUJ010000074.1 GCA_021647625.1 Desulfobacula sp. | reverse complement strand
TTAATGATAATAAAATAGTGTTTTACTATGATTACGAAATCACAAAAAAACAAGATTAAAAAGGTGCTTGGCAATCATTATTCAAGAGTTGTTTTGGAACATTTAAACAATCAAAATATAATGAACAAATATGGGTTGCCTCACAATTCTACTTCTGTAATTGTGAATGTTATGAATGGCGAAAAAAATTCAGAAATTGAAAAAGACATCACATCACTGTTCATAACAATATCAAAAGAAATTTCAACAAAATAAAACTATACCTTTTGATAGTACAAAAATAATACTTAGATTTTATTTTTTCATCCAATTTAATAAAGTAATAGACTAGAACTATTTTTTGAATACAAATTTGACGTCAAAATATGTGAATTTCTTTACTTAGAAAATATGGATGCGAACAATACAGTATTATACTACTTTTAATATATCAAATTATTATGAATCTATGTACAAATGCCTATCATGCAATGAAAGAAACAGGTGGTCAGCTTTCGATCACCCTGGCCCAGGTTGAAATTAAAAAACGCAATATGATTTCCAGATCAAATATAAAACCGGGGTCATATTTGAAACTGGAGATAAGTGACACCGGAGTCGGGATGAAGCCTGAAGTATTAAGTAAAATTTTTGAACCCTATTTTACCACCAAAAAAATGAGTGAGGGAACCGGTTTAGGGTTAGCCGTTGTCCTTGGAATAATTGAAGAGCACAATGGTTATATCAAAGTTGCAAGTAAACCCGGCAAAGGTTCCTCGTTTACGGTTTATCTTCCTGTATTTGTCGATGAATCAGGCCCTGATTTTTTAAATGAAACGCAAGAATCAATTAAAGGTGGAACAGAAACCATCATGATTGTTGATGATGAAGAAAGTGTTTTGTCATCTTCATCGGAATTAATAGCGGATTACGGGTATAAGGTGAAAGCTTTTTTGGATGTAAAAAATGCATTTAAGGCGTTTGAACAAAATAAATTTGGATTTGATTTGATTATTACAGACATGACCATGCCAAATATGACCGGTGATGACTTTGCCAAAAAAGTGTTATCGATTCGGGATAATATACCGATTGTACTTTGTACGGGATACAGCAATAAAATGTCGAAGGAAAAGGCATTGAAACTGGGTATTAAAAAGTATTTTCAAAAGCCATTAGAGGCCAAAGAGATGTTGCATTCAATTCGGAAAATCCTGGATGAGGGTTAGGGCCGTACATTAAATAACTTACCCATAATTATTATTTTTTCTTTCAGTGCAGACAGGTAACAATACATTAATAGCAGCCCCTTTTTTATACAAGGTGTCAATTGAGATGAACCCGTCATGGTTTTTTATAATACCATGTACAATAGACAGGCCCATTCCCGACCCTTTTCCAACATCCTTGGTTGTAAAATAGGGATCAAAAATTTTATCTAATATGTCTGAATCAATCCCTTTTCCGGTGTCCTGGACCCTTAGTTGCAAATAGGGGCCTGGAATTATCCCAAGATTAATATCTGTATTATTTTCTTTAATTTGGACCTGGCTTAGAAAAACGTCCAGCAGACCCCCCATATCATCCATGGCGTGGGCAGCGTTGGTGCACAAGTTAATTATCACCTGCTGGATTTGGGTTGGGTCCGCTTTTATCAGCCCTATATTATCGTTGATATGTGATCGAATTTGAATGGAGGTCGGTATTGATGCCCGCAATAACCTTATGGATTCAACAAGTACAGGTACCACATCTAAAGATATTCTCTGCAATTCGGATTCTCTGCTGAAACTTAATAATTGTCTTACAACATCTCTCGCTCTCAGGCAGGCAATTTTTATTTCGTTCAAGTTCGATCGGGCAGGGTTCGAGTCAGGGATATCATCCAGGGCTAATTCAGTATTTCCCAGTACGATGCCGAGAATATTGTTGAAATCATGGGCAATGCCGCCGGCAAGTGTGCCTACAGCTTCCATTTTATGGGACTGCCGCAGTTTTTCTTCCATTACTTTTTGGTGGGTTATGTCCATTGCTATCTGCAGGCGTACAGTTTTTCCATCAATCCATTGAATTGCCCTGTCGTAATTTATATACCATTTGCCCGTTATTGGATTTTTTCCCTGCCAGACACAAACACCTGTTGGTTCTCCGTTGGTGTCGGTCAGCTTATCGTTTGTGCAATGGTCGCATGGTGCCGTCTTACCACAGAATTCAGCCCAGCAGACCTGGCCGGTCATATCTTTATTGAAATCCTTTTTCATCTTGGTGTTCATGAATAAAATTTGATAGGTATCCATGTCTGCCACATAAATATGAGCATCAATGGCATCCAATACCGTTAGAAATCTTGAATGTGTCTCTTCAAGCTCTCCTATAAAATCCTTTATATCTGTGATGTCATGTCCTACGGCATATGTCACTCCTTTTTCCGGTATTGGATTCGAGGCCCACCTAAGCCATCGTGAAGTGCCGTCCTTGCAGATATATCGGTTTTCAAAATTAACGACATTATTCCCTGTTTTAAGCTGGTCTTTAAAAATTCGCAGGGTTTTATCTCTATCTTGAGGATGTATAAATTGTAAAAAGGATTGGGAGGTGAGTTCCTTATTTGAAAACCCGAGCGTTTTTGTGAATGCAGGGTTAACTTTGATAAATGTCAAGGTGTTTAGATCTGAAATGCAAATCATGTCCATGGACATTGTAAAGATCCGGGACAACTCATCCTCACTGTTGACCAGTGCTTCGTAGAATTCAAAAAGCTTGCCTTGTGTTTGGTTGAGTGCAAGGACGACCTGATCAATTTCATCCGGGCTGTTTTTTCTTGTTTTCCTTTTTAATTTTATTTCATCCGGAAGGCGCTTTAAATTTATATTTTTGACATGTTCAGCCAGTTCCATCAGGTGACGTGTCACAAAAATATGAAAGATAAATAAAATAAAACCTGCCACGCAAAAAACAAGAATGGCATTAATACTTAATATTGAGATCGCCCTTCCTATTAAACGATCGTAGATATTATCAAGGCCGGCGGTGATTTCCAGGGTGCCGATTTTATGCGTTTGGCCCATGTACAGGAACGTAACCGGCAGTACTCTGATGATTGTATGCATAGATATTTTTGTCCCGGAAGTCCAAACACTGCCTTCCCCGGCCTTGATTTTTAAATGCTCTATATCCGGAAGTTTGAGCAGTCCGTCTAATTGCGTAGCTATCTGTCTGCCATCATACATCCAAACACTTGTTGACAGGCTTTCAAGATAGCTGTTTTCGATCAATAAGAAATTTTCATTAATCATTTTGATATTATTTTTATAGTCAAAATAGAGCTGATAGGCCGTTGTTAAAAGAGTGATAAAGGAGCTGAAAATGATTATGGCAACGACAAGTCGTCTGCCTATACTTTCTTTGCCAAGGGATTTAAAATATTTTCTTTTAGAGTTTTTTTTCATTTTTTTGAATGCGGTCAATTGTTCATTAATTTTTCAAGTGCCTGTCTTTGTATCCGGACGATTTCGCCGGATGCGGTCATTTGAGTGAGGATCTTTTCCAGTTTTTTTAAAAGGCTTTTATTTTTTATATTAATAAAATGATATAATGGAGCAGAAAAAAGAGGATTTCCTATTACATGAATACCGCTGTTTTTAAAATGATGTTCAATCTCGATTTTTCCTGCGTCAAGGACAGCTACGGCAACTTCTATCCGGTCTTTGTCCAGAATGGAAAACAGGTGTGTCATGTCATTGGCAAAAAAAGGGTTCATGCCTTTGGTGCCGAGGGTTGAATACCGAATGCCCCTGACAACACCTATTCTGAGTCCATTCAGGTCTTTCCACTCTTTTATCGGTTTGTCGATTGTTTTGGAGAAGACCACCCCTTTAAAATGGATCACCGGAATTTTGACACGTACCAGGTTGCTAAATTTTTTTTGAGTCCCTTTAATCCGCGCAACATCTCCATCTGTAAGGCCTTTATTTGCCCATTCCAAAGCGCGTTTGCCCGGCAGATCATTGAAACCTGCATCATAACCTATTTTTTTATACGCTTTTTTTAATACCTGCTTTGCAATGGCGTGGGTTTGTTCATTTACAATGGCCGAAATCGTGACGGTTTGTAAACTGGTTTGCTGTTGTGCTGAAAAACTTAACGAAACCATTTGGGAAAAGAAAAAAATGGCAAGGGAAAATCTTACCAACAAACTAAGCATACGTTTATGCCTGAAGAAAATCTTAATCATCGCAAATTCCAATTACAGCAAAATATCCGTTTTAAAAGAGTATCAATATTGACTGGGAAAATTTATTACTGCAAATTCTACACTTTTTTATTACTCTTTTCAAATAAAGATAGAGAATTCGGTATTTTTATTTACGGTATGCCGCAATATCAATATCAAGGCGCTTTATGATTTTCTGGATAGATGCCCGTTCAAGACCGCTTATTCTCGATGTTTCGGAAATATTACCATGGGTTGTTTTGAAAATGTTGTCGAGATAGTCCTTGGAAAAATTGTCCAATACTTCTCTTTTTGCATCTTTGTAGCTGGTATGATCAGGCTTGTGCGAGGCAAAGCTTGTATCATTTTCTCCTTCGATGAGTTTAATAAGGGAAAGATCTATCTTTTTCCCATTTGAGAAAACAGCCAGCCGCCTTATATAATTTAATAATTCCCTTACATTTTCCGGCCATTTCAGCCTTGACAGATAGCCCCGTGCCGCCGGATCAATGTTCACTAAATCAATATTTAATTCTTTACAACTTTGAATAATAAATTCTCTCACAAGCACCGGGATATCCTCTTTACGCTTTCTCAATGGAGGTACTTTAACCGATAAAACATTAAGGCGGTAATATAAATCCTCTCTAAAACTGCCATCGCATATTTTTTGTTCCAGATTTTGATTGGTTAAGGCAATGATTCTTACATCTGCCGTTTTTAAAGCACTGCTGCCGACCGGTTTGACTTCCTTGTCCTGTAAGAATTTTAATAATTTGGCCTGAATTACAGTGCTGATATTTCCGATTTCGTCAAGGGTTAGTGTTCCTTTGTCAACCGGATTCTCCCAAAGTTCTGGGGGAATCTTTTTTTATGGAATGATGAGAAGAGGACATGGTAAAAGAGGATGAAGGTTTTTGTTTTTTAATGTATCGCGAAGCCCTTTGCCTGTATGGGCTGATAGTTTCGCTGTGAACAAATTTTATAAGCGGAGCAAAAATATTGGTTCCTGCCATTAAGCAAATCATTCCCCCTATGCCTGCTAAAATGTATCCTTATAGTTGGCACCTGTGGATGGTGGGTATCCTTAAGAATGCATATCAAATAGCGCCGGACCAGATGGATTGACGAATTTATTTTCAATTGCTATCAAGGTTTGTGTTCTTTTTAAATTCCTGACCCGTAAAAGACGAACTATCCGGGTTTAAATTTGAATTACAAGGGTGTTTTATGTTTCACTGGGAAAAATTTTTGGCACAGCACCGGGATCTGATTATTGATGAATGGCAAAAGCGGTTGCAAAAAGAGGTGTCCGATCACTACGCAAAACGATCGCAAAAAGAATTGAGGGCAACAACCGGCAAGGCATGTGATGCCTTTAGTCTTGCGCTTGCCAAAGATGATTACGCCCCTATCAATGTTTTTATTAATGAAATTACCCAGATCCGACTGGATGCCGGCTTCCCATTGGCAGATGTCCAAAAAGCATTTGAGCTGTTCCGTCAGATTGTTATTCCTCTATTAATAAAAGAATCCCCCCCGGATCTGCTTTGCGAAAATATTGAAGCGATTAATAAAGGGCTTGCTTATACCATTCACAGGTTTTCAAATCATTTTCAAACCATGCATGAAACCTATCTTAAAGAGTATGCCAAACGCCTGGAAAAGGATGTGGCTAAGCGAACGGCAGAACTTAAGGATTCCGAGCAGCAGTACAGGAGCCTGGTTGAAGAAATCAGCGATGGATATCTGGCATTGCACAAAGAAAACATTGCATTTGTCAATCCTGCCTTTTGTAAGATGCATGATGTGGAGCCCGGAGAAATATTGCAAAAATCTTTTTTGGAATTTGTTGCGGATGAGAATAAAGCCAATATCACCCGTACAGTGATTAATGGTGCAGAGCCTGAAGCGTTTGAATACCTGAGACGAAAAAAAGATGGTTCCTGCCTGCCAACGGAGATTAACTTTAAACCCTCCTGGTTCAAGGGACAGGAATACCATTTGTGTATTGTCAGGGACATTACCAAGCGGGTTCAAATGGAGAAAAAAAGCCGTGAATTAGAGCGGATGGCGTATATTGGTAAAC
Source organism: Desulfobacula sp. (assembly GCA_021647625.1). GTDB lineage: Bacteria > Desulfobacterota > Desulfobacteria > Desulfobacterales > Desulfobacteraceae > Desulfobacula. The sequence goes on along the minus strand of JAKIUJ010000074.1, from coordinate 12,707 downwards.
TCACGACCTCTCTTTCCCATGAAATTAGAAACCCTTTGTCTTCAGTAAAAATGAACCTGCAGATTTTAGGGAAAAATAATTCATTTAAGGGCAATGACAAAAAACGGCTGGATATTTCCGAAAGGGAGATTCAACGTCTTGAAGGCATTTTAAAAGAACTGCTGGACTTTGCCAAGCCCGTGGCCCTGCAATCGGCAAAAACAGATATCAATCAGATCATATTCAGTTGTGTTGAGTTGTTGGAAGTGAAAATTAAAAAGCAGCACATTCATTGCGAGATCCGGGTGGATGAGGATTTACCCCTGGTCATGGCCGATAAAGGCAAGGTGGAACAATTGGTGATCAATCTTTTGTTAAATGCATTGGAATCGGTTGATGAATCCGGAAAGATTATTGTTGTCACAACAAAAAGAGACCTTGAGGATGGCAGCTTTGTTGTCATCCGGGTTCAAGATGACGGCAAAGGCCTTTCAAAACAATTGGCGGCCCAGATTTTTGAACCCTTTTATACAACCAAAACAACCGGAACCGGTTTGGGACTGGCAAATGTGAAACGGATTGTTGCAGCCCACAGGGGACGTGTTGAAGTTGTGACTTTGAAAACACCCGGCACCGCCTTTGAGGTGTTTTTGCCCATGGTAGAAAACAATGGCTAAATGTGCCCAGCGAGAAACGCAGAAGACGGCGAAAAAGCAATAATTATGGGTAAGTTATTTAATGTACGTTCCTAATGAACGGGAATTAAATAAGTTTTGGAAGCAATATGGTTTCTAGTTGCTTGCGCTGCTGTTCAAATGTTTCCTGGTTTTCATCAGATTTGATTTCGATACATTGACCAAAAGTAATGACGACCCGTGAAAAGGGTTTAGGCAACATGAAGTGGTCCCATGAATTAAAAAACCAGGCCCGGTCAGCTGTAACATGAAAGGGTATAATCAAGGCATCCACTTCATGGGCCATTTTAATAACGCCGGCCTTTACCTTGCCGATGGGCCCTGTGGGTCCATCAAGAATGTGAGCACCGAATCCAAATTCTTTGAGATGGCAGACCATGGCATCCATTGCCATTTTTCCTCCCCGTGAGGATGATCCCCGTGGGGTGTGCCATCCACTTTTTCTTGCCACACCGGAAATTAGATCACCATCTTTGCTCTGGCTGATCATAAGGCCCGGATGATAGTGGGTATATTTTTTAAAATGTCGGATTGCAGAGAAAAATTGTTGATGCCAGGTGCAAAGCAAAATTGGTTTCCCTTGAGCTAACCGGGTCTGCCATTGGGCTTCATTTGTGACTTTGAGTCTGAAAGAAAGACTGTAAATTCGAATCAGGTAGTATGCAAAGAAAATAAACGGTTTGGTATAGATAATAAATTTTAGTTTTTTAAACATTCCATTTCCTGAACAATAAAGTAAAAATACAAAGTTTAGCAAAGTGAAGGAAAATAGCAATCGAATTTTAATTGACATTCAAATGGACTGTCCATATGGTTATCCAAATAATTAAATAAATGTATAAAATTAAGAAACGGGAAATATGCAGTTTATTGTAAGAGGGCTTGATGGAAAAGATGACGATGCGTTGGATCGTCGCATGGCCGCAAGACAAGATCATCTGGCCTAGGCCAGGAAAATGTATAAAGAGGGTACAAAAAAAGGATAAATGAAAAAAGAAAAGAAAACAAAGCAATGGGTGCTTCGACTATCATTTGCCACTTGTCTTATTGTGTTGGCCGTTCTCATCGAAACGATCGGGATGCATCCCACAGGAATCTATTCCTATACTAACGAAGGCTATAAAGATTTTCAGATCGGGTTGTCTAAAAAGGGTGTATTAAGGCAGATTAATCTCCAAAAAACCATGAGAGCCATACAAACATGCAGGCCGGTTGCTGTGTTGAAAAAAACCTCAAGAAAAAAACTTAAAATGAATGACAATCTTGACTCTTCCGATATCTGGGTATCGTATGACCGGACAGGCAAACAATTTTTGTTTTTTTTTAAAGGGGCAAATCTTAAAAGAATTTTGATCCAGCGGTTGCGGTTTGGTAAAAAGAAAGGGTCAGCCTTGTTTTTGGATTGCACAGCTGCCCGGATTAAGGATATAGACCATTATCTTAAAACTCAAGAAAAGTTAAATGTTTTTTTAGGCGATGGAAAAAGAATTGGGAAAAGGCAAATGCTGAAATGACAGACCAAGATCTTGACTCAGTGGTTCAGTCAATGCTTGATCTGGCGGTTGATTTGGTGTATAAACAGCCGTTTACGCATAATGGATAGTATTTCAAACAGGTAGTAGAACGGGCTACAGGACTCCTGCGGGGGGATGAAAGGATATAATAAGGGATGAATTGGACACTCGATACAGCAAAACAACGCATTGGTGTTGTGGGGGGCGGAAGTTGGGGCACAGCCCTTGCTAAATTGCTTGCAGATAAAGGATTTAAACTGGATTTATGGGTATTTGAACCTGAAGTTAAAGAGCTAATTGAAAAAGAACATGAAAATAAGATCTTTCTTTCGGGTGTTAAATTACCGGAAAATATTGTTCCGACCAATGATATCCAACAGGCTGTTGCGAACAAAGACATTGTGCTGGTTGTGGTGCCGTCCCATTGTATGAGGGATATGGCAGGCCGGATGAAAGAATTTATCAGCCCTGATACTGTGATTGTTACGGCATCCAAAGGTATTGAAAATAAGACCCATCTTACCATGACCCAGATTTTAGCAGAGATTATCGATTTTATCCCAAATGAGAATTTATGTGTTCTTTCCGGACCCAGTTTTGCTAAAGAAGTGGCAAACCATGTACCCACAGTCGTTGCCGCAGCTTCCACCAGCCGGGATGTGGCTGAATATGTTCAAAAAACATTTTCCTGTGCCACATTCCGGGTCTATGTTAATGACGATCCTGTCGGCACCCAGATCGGCGGGGCCATGAAAAACGTATTGGCAATCGCAGCAGGGATCTGTGACGGACTTGGCATGGGTTTAAATCCACGGGCTGCCCTGATTACAAGAGGGTTGACCGAAATGAACCGGCTGGGAACCAAAATGGGAGCCGATCCTCTGACATTGTCCGGCCTTGCCGGAGTTGGCGATTTGCTGCTAACCTGCACCGGGGCGTTAAGCCGAAACTATACGGTTGGAAAACAGATTGGCCAAGGTAAAAAGCTTGATGAAATTATTTCTGAAATGAGAATGGTGGCCGAAGGGGTGAAAACCACGCGGTCGGTATACAATCTTTCTAAAAAACTGGGGGTTGACCTGCCTATCTGCAATGAAGTCTATGCTGTCCTTTTTGAGGGTCTAAGCGTAAAAGAAACTGTGGAACGGTTAATGAATCGTTCATTAAAACATGAACTTGACGGGGTTCTTGATTCTTAAAAAAATATTATTTATATAGTGTTTGAACAAAAACAAGTGTCTTAAGCAGCGTTTACCTTTGAGGCATAACCTGCTGAATTTATTAAATCGAATTAGTTACATGTATTGATCCTGTGATAATAAGACAAAGACAGAATAGAAAATTTATTTTTTAAATGGTTTATGTTATAATGCAGGCCATTCCAAATTTTCTCGGGGATTATAAAATAAGATGAAACGATTTGTCATCATTCTTTTTTTTATTCTACATGTCTCCATGGCATTTGCTCAAACCCAGACCCTGACCATACTTTATTTTAAACGGCCACCATATTACAATACAGTTAACGGCAATGCTGAAGGTTTTCTGGTTGAGTTTGTCCGGAAAGTATTTCAGGATGCAGGTGTCCGGCATGTTTTTGCTGAAATGCCACCCCAGCGAATTTTACATTATTTAAAAAATTCTCAAAAAAGAATCTGCTCCATTGGATGGTTTAAAACAAAACAACGGCAGGAATTTGCCAAATTCAGCCTGTCTATCTATCAGAATAAACCTCTTGTAATACTCACAACAAAATCTTATCAGCAGCAAATTGTAAAACATCAAAGTATTAAAGATGTTTTTTTAGATAGATCCCTTTCTTTAGCCAGGATTGATTCTTTTTCATATGGTGCTGTTTTGGATGAATGGATAAACAATTATGCCCCTAAAGTTCATGGTATCCCGAGCAATCAACTGGTATTGCCACAACTTATTGTTTTTAACCGGGCATCCTATATGCTGGTGGCACCTGAGGAAATTGATACCATGCTTGTCCAGGCAAAACTTGATCCAAATGAATTTATTTCCATATCAAAATCTGATATACCCCAGGGAAATAAGCGATACATCATTTACAGTAAAAATGTTGAGAACGACCTTATAAAACGAGTGAACCAAGCCATTGTCGATCAATTGTCACTCACACAATAACCGTTTTGTAAGGGTGCGTCAGGGCAGCCATTCCTCTTAAAGTCGGCCAATTAAATCAAAAAAAAATTAAAATATTATTGGTGTGTGAATTTTTCTTTATGCACTCTGGGTGTTTTTCTTCCCGGGCTCTTGGTTGCCATAGCTGGTTTGCCAACAAGGATGGCGCCGGCGATATCCAAAGTATCCGGGATATCCAAAATAGGTCTTAAACCGGCGGGTTCAAAAAAAGTGAACCATAAAGAATCCATGCCCAGTTCAGTTGCCTTGAGCATCATGTTTTGAACAGCGGCACAGCTTGCCTGCAATGCCCCATGCGGCATGCCGAAATAGTTTCCCAATCCCCCTTTTTCCGGGTCATAAACAACAACGATAATCAAGGGGGAGTCAGCAACAAATCCCATGGGATATTTTTCGACCCAGCCAGGACCGTTGTTATCGATGACCGTCTGCTTGGCTTCTATACCGATTTTCTGAATCTGGGCCTTGATTGTCGTATCTGTAATAGTTATAAATTGGAAAGGCTGCATGTTTAAGGGGCTTGGTGCCCATTGGGCTGCCTCAAGAATGTCGTCCACATTTTTCTGGCTGACGGGTGTTTTATCAAATCCTCTACAGGATCTTCTTTTTTTTATCAGTTCGCCAAATTCCATATCATTTTCCTTTTTGAAAAATTAGAGTTGAAAAACCAAATTTCCATACCAATTACAAAATTAGGGTGTTCTTCTTTTTTTGAAAACGTACTCTTTCAATATCTCTCCTAAACAGGTCCAAGTCAAGCATGGATCAGTAAATGTTCAGGGTAATCGCATGCAAGCCTGGCAGTAGTTTTAATTTTTTAATCTACAATAGTTCATAAATGGATATATTGGCTTGCGTTTACAAGGGATTATCCCTTTGGGCTGACTTGCTATATTAATGGCTGACCGAAAACCCGTGTTTGGACGAAAAATTGCCCATATGCGAGGCGCAAGAAATGCTGAAACCGGAGTGTACTACCGTACAATAGCTCTCTTTGTATGGTGCCAGGAATAAACAGGTGGCAGTTCGCTAACCTCCGGCTCAGTTACAACATCAATAAAAACAGGGCCTTGATACCCAATGGCTTCATTAAAAGCCAGGTCTAATTGTTCCGGTGTCTGAACGTGAAAGCTCTTCATACCAAAGGCTGTCGCTACTTTTGCCATGTTGTTCTGGGTGAAATCAACAGAGATGAACCGTCCTTGTGAATGAATTGATTGAAGTGCTTTTATCCAGCCAAAACTTCCGTTATTAAAGTGTATTAATATGGATTGAACATTTAATCTGACCAGGGTTTCAAGCTCCCCTGCAGACATGCCAAGAGAACCATCCCCGAACATACCGATAATTTTAGCATCCGGTCGGGCTAAAAATGCGCCGACAACTGCTGGAATGGCATAGCCAAGCCCGCCAAATGCTCTTGGGATAATAAATCGTGACTCTTTCCCTTTCAACCGTAAAAAACGGGTAATATAGGGCGTTGGCGTTCCGGCATCCGAGATGACAATTGAGGGTTCTAAAAGAGATTCATTCACCGCATTGATCACCCGTTGGGGCTTTATGGGAACGGCATTGGAATGTAATTGTGCTGCTGAATCCTGCCAAAATGTCTTACGGATCAGGTTAATTTGTTTGCTCCAGGAAGAGATATCTGAATGACAGCCCATGTTCTGTAATTCATGATAGAGATCTTTTAATACAAGGAAAACATCGCCGGCAATACAGATTTCATTTTTGTAGTTATTGGATAGCATGACCGGATCAATATCTACCTGGATAATTTTCTGATTTGAATCCTGGGAATCCGAGGGCGGTTTTGTCCACTTTATCGTTGAAACAGAACCCATTTTACACCCAAGATATATCAGTGTATCCGCGTTATCAATCGCTTCGTGTGCATGGGGGTGAAAGCCATTGTCACCCACCACTCCGATGGCAAGAGGATGATCATCCGGCATAATGCCCTGGCCTGAGATGGTGGTTGCAACAGGTACGGACATCAACTCTGCAATCTTAATGATGAGCTCTCCGGCCTGGGAATGGACGGACCCGCCACCGGCTATAATAACAGGCCTTTTTGCCCCATCAAGATGATTGGCAAGTTGTTTTATCCTGTCTGCATCTCCCCGTGTCCTGTAAGCCGGGTATTGCATGCAATCTTTTTCAGCATATATATTCATTTTTTTTGTGCTCATCCGGCCATTCATAACCTCCACAGGAAAACAAAGGTGGACAGCTCCCGGGCGGCCTGTGGTCGCAATTCTAAAGGCTCTTCTCAATGTGTCGGGAATTTTATGTGTATATTTTAAGAAACCGGACCATTTGGTCACCGGCTCAAACAATTTATGGTGATCCAATTCTGTGATAGTGCCTTTGTTTTCACCGGCAAGAGCAACGCCGGATGTTAATAGTATAACAGGGATAGATGACGCATTTGCTTCGGCAATGCCTGGAATGGAATAGAGTGCACCTGCACCGCTTGGACATTCACAGACAGCAGGCTTATGGGTCAGCCGGGAATATGCATCTGCCATAAAGGCTGCGGAACGTTCATCTCTGGCAAGGATATGTTTTATTTTTGAAGATGAGTGATAAAAAGCATCATATAATGGAAGGCTTGTATCTCCGGGAACGCCAAAGACAACTTCAACCCCATACGCGATAAGCATTTCTACAATGATTTGTGCACCTGATAGTGTTTTGTTTTTATTTTCTGACATTTTATATCCTCTCTTGTATCTCAATAATTGAAAACCCACAGGAATAAAAATTCATGGAGTCTTTAAAGTTGTGCGATTTGTAATTTAAAAAGTAATACAATTTGTAATGTGAATTGTAAACAACTTTTGTACTGTTGGTTCAGATTAAAACAATTGAAGTGGACATTTTAAAATAGAATGGGTAACATACAGACCAATATTGAATTATAAGACAAACTCAAAAAAATTAAATAAAATAAAGATTGGCAAAAAAAATGAAAAATAAAACATATAAAACAAAAGACCTCACACGGGACGCATACAATGACATTAGAAAAATGATCTTTTCAAATGCCCTCAAACCCGGTCAGAAGATCCCGTACAGAAAAATGGCAGAGGGGTTAAGCATGAGCTTGACTCCAGTTGTTCAAGCCCTGAAACATATGGAATTCATGGGGCTTGTCACCCATGAAAAAAACAGGGGGTTCTTTGTTGGAAAAGTAACCCCGCAGCAGCTTGATGAAGCGTACAGGCTTAGGAGTGTCATCGAACCTATGATGCTTGAACATGCAATACCCGCTCTGGATGAAGAGGGTTTAAAAAAGATTAATGATGCAATGGATGAGTATCTTGAGGCGATCCAAAAAGGATCTGCCAAGCTGATGCTGGTGAAAGACATTCAATTTCACATGGTTCTTGCAGAGCTGTCAAATCAGACGATATCCATACTATTGTTAAAACATTTATTTGATTTCTTGTATTTACGGTTCAGTGAAGAACTTATTTTTTCACGCCCTTCGGAAAATTCAATATCTGATCACGCTGCCATTTTAAAAGCGATTAAAAGCGGGAATATCAATGCTGCGGCACAGGGTTTGAAATCTCATATTTCACACACGCATAAAAACGCATTGGACGGCTTAAAGGACAGGCTTGCCGAGGTTGAGGAAATCATATTTTAAAAGAAAAATTTAATATATCCTCTCATTGCAATTGGTTCGTTTTTTCTGGTCCCGCAAACTGCTTTATTCAAACCGATTGCAGGAATACTCCACTTGAATCTGAGTCATTCAAATTATAGACAGACACTCCCCAACCTCAAATCATCTATGTAAATAAAGTTTTTCCGATAAAATTTATGTGCAAATGCTATGTTTTTCGGGCTCCTTTTTTTGCGTATAGAATATAATTTAAAATCTGTTGACAAAGTGAATTACATTTTATATTTAATTGCAGCTTATAAAAAGAGGGGTTGTATCTAAGAAATTGATCCAAAAAGAGTACCAGAAAAATGGAATAGAAATATCCTTCACAGGGAAGTTCAATATGTATACGGGCTATCCATTTGACGCAAGTGATTACTTAGTGACTGACCTAAAACCCCGTGTTTGGACGAAAAGTTGTCCATATGCAAGGCGTATATGGCGCAACTAATATTCATGTATGATTTAATAAGGAGAAAGTATCATGAAACGATTAATTAAATTTGCAACAATGGCACTCATTTTAGCCTTGGGAACCGGTAGTGCATGGTCAGGTGAAGCGTTGGACAGGGTGATGAAAAACAAATTGTTAAAGAGCGCCACATCGGCAAGCTGGGCACCGCAATCTTTCATGAATGATAAAAATGAGTGGGATGGATTTGATATTGACGTTACCAAAGAGATTGCAAAACGCCTAGGCGTTAAAGTTGAATTCGTGACACCAGCCTGGGATATCATGACCGCCGGTAACTGGTATGGGCGCTGGGACATTTCAGTCGGTTCCATGACACCCACCAAAGCGCGAGCCAAAGTGTTGACCTTTCCAGCAGTCTATTACTACACACCGGCAGGTTTTGCCGTCCACAAGGACTCTTCATATAAAGACAAGGCTGAGCTGAACGGAAAGAGAATCGGTACCACTGCTGCCAGCACGTATGAATTATACCTTAAGAAGGACTTGGTCATCGATGCTGTAGGCGCGCCGGCCTTTAAATTTGATGTAACAACGACAGCCAAGAAGATTAGATCGTACAAAGATTCAAATACTGCTCTGGATGATTTACGCATTGGAGATGGAAAACGTCTCGATGCCGTGTTAAGTGCGATTCCAACCATTAATGCAGCAATTAAAAGCGGCTATCCACTTCGGAACATTGGGACACCGGCATTCTATGAGCCACTCTCAGTGGCAATCGATAAGGGTGACAAAGAGCTGCAGTATATGATAGCGGGTATTATCAAAGAGATGCACGAGGACGGTACGTTGACGGCACTCTCCATTAAATGGTACAAGACCGACAATACAAAGACCACTAATTAATTTGACTATGAATCAAATTAAAAGCCATGAACCGACAAATATACTGGGGGGGATAGATGTATAAGGATACGGTAATTGACAAAAAACTTGTTCACCAGCCGAAGTTCATAGGTGTTTTCTTCGGAGTTTGGTTTGTGACCTTTTTTGTCTTTGATCTTGGCGGTTCCATATTTGGCCAATTCCTTGCACCAGTAATCGGTGATCCGGCGACGAGCGGCCTTTACGGCCGTTTTGTCGTCGCCTTTGTGCTCGGATTTTTTCTTACGTTGAATATTTTTGCCATTGGATTTCTGCCGACACAGAGACAGAGCCTTGTGGTGTGGATAGAGCTTGCCATTTGTTTTGTGGGTGGCTTCCATATATTCAACCTCAGCCTGGAATTCATCCAGAGTAAGATTTGGTTCCTTATATCCAGAGGTCTCTTCACGACCATCTATGTGTCGGTGATATCCATCATCTTTGCTTTTATAGTCGCGATGATCGGTGCGATTGCAAAGCTTTCCGGTAACGGTTTTGCCATGGGAATTGCCAATTTTTATACCTCTTTGCTGCGTGCGCTCCCACTGTTGCTGCTGCTTTTTCTCGTCTACCTCGGACTGCCGCAGACAGGCTATGTGATTGATGCCGTACCTGCCGGTATTTTAGCACTTACTCTTAACTACGGCGCATACATGACGGAGGTATTCCGCGGAGGCATAGAAAGTATTCCGCCAGGTCAATGGGAGGCCGCACGATCACTGGGTTTCACCTTCGGACCGACCATGCGGAGAGTCATATTGCCCCAGGCCATACCTATCATCATTCCTCCGACGGGCAATATGTTCATTTCCATGCTCAAGGACAGTTCGCTCGTATCAGTCATCGGTGTCTGGGAGCTTATGTTTATGGCCCGAACCCTGGGCCAGAAAACATTCCAGCATATGGAGATGCTGATAACGGTTGCAATGGTTTACTGGGTTCTTACCATAGTGTTGGAAATTTTTCAAAGACGGTTGGAAAAGCATTACAGTACCGTGAAAGAGACTAAAGAATGAATAAGATAAGTACTTCCCGAATTGATAGCCTGAAAAACGACACATTGACCCGCGACTCTGCCGGGTTGACAGCGAAGGACTCTCCTAATAATCTCATCATAAAGATGATCAACGTTAACAAGTGGTATGGCCCTCTGCATGTACTTAAAGATATCAATCTGGAGGTGGCTCAGAGTGAAAAAATTGTGGTTTGCGGGCCATCAGGTTCGGGCAAATCTACCTTAATCCGTTGCCTCAATCGCCTTGAGGCACACCAGAAAGGAGAGATCTTTGTTGACGGTATAGAGCTTCATGACCATATGGAAAATGTGGATATTATCCGCCGTGATGTCGGCATGGTTTTTCAACAGTTCAATCTTTTCCCGCATTTGACCGTGATCGAGAACATCATTGCCGCACCGGTATGGGTGCGCAAGATACCCAGGAGCGAGGCATATGAGACAGCAATCGAACTTCTGGAACGGGTAAAGATTCCTGAACAGGCGAACAAATACCCATCACAGCTTTCCGGGGGACAGCAACAGCGGGTGGCCATTGCTCGAAGCCTTGCCATGCAACCCAAGATCATGCTCTTTGACGAACCCACATCAGCCCTGGACCCTGAAATGATTTCCGAGGTGCTTGATGTGATGATCGAGCTGGCAGAATCAGGTATGACGATGATTTGCGTAACTCATGAAATGGGGTTTGCCCGGGAGGTTGCTAACCGTGTTGTCTTTATGGACGAGGGGCAGATCATTGAACAGAATGATCCAGGGGAATTTTTTGACAATCCACAATCACCGCGTACAAAGCTTTTTCTGGATCAAATTATCGCGCATTAAGCGACAATTGGGATCATTATTCTTAACAGCATTGGTACAACGCATTTATTCGGCATGAAAAGAATTGAACTGCCACTGGCAGATCCGGGTAGTGGCCGCATGTGTGCATGCCACCTTCACAAGGTAAATTAAATACGATTTTTCGGAGATAAATTAAATGCAGATTCCCTGGTTTTCAAGCGATAGTTGCGCCCTTATTCAGCATGGCAGACCTTTTGTAAAAATGCATGGGTTGCGCAATGATTTTGTTATGGTTGATGGCCGGAAACATCCCTACCTCCCCTCAAGAGAAGAAATAATTCATATCTGCGACCGCCACGAAGGTGTGGGAGCAGATGAATTATTGGTTGTTGAACCGGCCAGGAGCCATAATACATATGCCTTTGTCAGAATTATTAACCCGGACGGGCGAGAAGTTGAGGCCTGCGGTAATGCCACAAGGTGTATCGGGTGGCTGCTTTTAAAAGAATGCAATAAAAACCAAATTCAAATTGAAACCCTTGGGGGTGTTTTAAAATGCACCCTTGCCGGAGAAAAACAGGTGAGCGTGGAAATGGGAAGAATCAAAACCGATTGGTCCCAGATTCCATTATCCTGCGACATGGACACACTTCACCTCAATATAAAAGCAGGCCCCTTAAAAGACCCTGTGGGGATGAATATTGGCAACCCCCATGCCGTTTTTTTTGTGGAGAATGTGGATGCCATTGATTTATCCAAATATGGGAAAGAATTGCAAACCCATCCTTTTTTTCCGCAAGAGGCAAATATTGGTGTTGCCCAGCTATTAAATTTGGGCACACTCAAACTTTCCGTCTGGGAACGCCCCGGTAACATGACCACAGCCTGTGGCACTGGTGCTTGTGTCGCAGTTGCCGCAGCACATAGAAGAGGGTTGACCACAAATAAAAAAATGAGGGTAATAATGCCGGCAGGGTCTGTGGAGATTGAGCTTATGGATAACAATCTTGCTGTCATGACAGGATCTGTAGAAGTCTGTTACACAGGTTATCTTGTATAAGTGCAATCAAGATAATGAATAGAATAATAAAATGATAATTTGTATTTAAGGAGTTGTCCCAAAATGAATGCCAAAGAAAGAATGGAAGCAGCGATTAATTTGAAACCCGTGGACAAGGTGCCCAATGCGCCGTTTAATGAAGCACCGGTCTGCAATTATTATGGTTCAACCTTCAGAGATGCCCTTCTTGAAGGCCCACAAATGCTAAAAGCCCATATGAAAGGTCTTGAAGAATTTAAATTTGACTGGGTCATGCTGGGGATGGGTCTTATCGGCGGTATCATACCTGAAGCCCTTGATTGCCGGGTAAGTTATCCCGAGGATGTATTTCCTATTATTGAAAAAACCAGTGTTTTTTCAATGAAGGATGTGGATCGTATTGCCCAAAACGATATGTTTACTAAACGAATGGACAGCTTTCTTGAAGGCGTTTCTCTTCTCAAAAAGGAATTAAAGGATGAGGTGCCC
>JAKIUJ010000073.1 GCA_021647625.1 Desulfobacula sp. | reverse complement strand
TATACGGCTCAACTGAGGTGGGCCATGTGACCTACAGCAAAAGCGGAAGCGAACCCTCTTCCGGGTCCATCGGGTATCCTCTGGCAAGCCGGGAATGTATCGTTGTAGACCCTGTCACCTTGGAATGTGTTGAAGACGGAGAAAACGGGGAACTTTTTGTAACCTCTCCCTATGCATTAAAAGAGTATTATGACAAACCCGAAGAAACCCAGAGAACTTACGTTAAAGTCAATGACAAAGTGTATTGCAGAATGGGGGATTATGTCTCCTGCAAGCCTGACGGTGAACTGGTTTATATGGAACGATCTGCAGATATTATCAAGCATAAAGGGTACCGGGTATCCGCCTCGGAGATTGAGGCGGTATTGCAGGATCATTCCACGGTCATTAATGCCTGTGTTATAGGAATTACCGATGAAAAAGTAGGAGAGCGTATCAAAGCTATTGTGGTTCTTAAAGAAGATGCACGGGGCGTTGGCGGTGTGGAACTAATCCGGTGGTGCAGCGAAAGGCTGGCATCATATAAAGTTCCCGGATACATTGAATTCAGGGACATGCTGCCCAAATCCAAGGTTGGAAAGCTATTACGCCGCGAAGTCCGGGATGGTGAACGTCGTAAACTGATGAAAAGCACAGGATCTCAGGGCATAATCTCTTCTTGACTTAAAAAAATATCCATACGATACTGATAACCTTCACATTATAATAAAAAACTACGAAGATTGTCAGTCCTAATTTCATTTATCTGGCAATTCCCTTAAAGAATGTTTTACTGGAATTTTGTTAATGGGAAATGATGAGTACAAAGAACTTTTTGAACGGTCTGCTGATGCAATATTGATTATCAGGGATGGAAAATTCGTTGACTGTAACGAGGCAACAGTCAAAATGCTTCGGTATAAAAGCAAATTAGCCTTGTTAAACACCCATCCTTCACAATTGTCACCCGAATACCAGTCTGATGGACGTCTATCCCATGAAAAAGCCGATGAAATGATAGAAACTGCTTTTAGAAAAGGCAGCAATCGATTCGAATGGATGCACAAAAAAGCAGATGGTAAAATTTTTCCTGTTGAAGTACTTTTAACAGCGATCACTGAAACAGGCACAAAAACGCTCCACGTTGTATGGCGGGATATTTCTGAACGTAAAAATCAAGAAACAGACATGCTCCGTCTCAAGTCCATTGTTGAATCGACTTCGGATCTTATCGCATCGACAACCCCGGATGGCCGTATTTTTTATACCAATGATGCTGCAAAAAAAACATTAGGCAACTTAAATGATACCAATCATGCTCAAATCCAGGATTTCCACCCGGATTGGGCTCTTGATATTATTATAAATGAAGGCATCCCCCATGCAATTTCCAATGGTATCTGGCAGGGCGAAAGCGCTGCATTTAAGGCCAATGGTGAAGAGATACCCGTATCCCAGGTTATTATGGCTCATAAGGATTTGAACGGCACCTTGCTTTATCTGTCAACCATTATGAGAGATATGTCCGAGCACTATAAAAATCGATCCGAGCGATTGGAACTGCAAAACAGATTACACCAGGCTCAAAAAATGGAAGCGATCGGAACGCTTTCCGGAGGTATTGCCCACGATTTCAATAATATTCTTTCCGGCATCTTTGGATATTGTCAACTGGCAAAAAATCATATTGAAACGCCTTTAAAAGCAAAAAATCACATTAACGAAATTATCAAAGGATCAAAAAAAGCTGCGGATCTCATCCAGCAGATTTTGACCTTTTCCAGAAAATCGCCCCATCAAAAACGGCCGTTGCGAATTTATCTGGTTTTAAAAGAAGCGCTGAAGCTATTAAGGGCATCACTTCCATCCACCATTGATATCAAAGAGCAAATTGATACCCGTTCTAAAATTATGGCTGATGCCACAAAAATTCACCAGGTTATTATGAACCTGTGCACCAACGCCTATCATGCCATGAGGGAAACCGGCGGCACGCTGTATGTTTCACTGTCAACAATCAAAATTGATATTCCTCAAAGCAGCGATGATGTGAAACTTGATCCTGGCAGCTATGTTAAACTTGAAGTAAGGGATACAGGTTCTGGAATATCAAAAGATATACAAAATAAAATATTTGACCCATACTTTACGACAAAAAAAACCGACAAGGGAACCGGGCTGGGACTTGCAGTTGTTCACGGGATTGTGAAAGAACATAAGGGACAAATCACTCTTGAAAGTATTGAGGGTAAAGGTTCTTGTTTTACCATTCATTTTCCGGTTTCGCAGGAGGGTTCCCATCCTGAAAAATCTACAATAAAACAAGACAAAACGCTAAATAAAGGCACACAAAACATATTGCTGGTGGATGATGAAAAAAGTATTTTAGACTCTACAAAACAATTATTGGAACATCAAGGTTACAAGGTTACATCTTTTACAAATGGGGTGGACGCCTTTGAAGAATTCAAAAAAAATCCAAATAACTTTGATTTGATCGTATCTGACGTTACCATGCCCGGAATGACTGGAGATGTTTTGTTAAAAAATGCACTGAAAATAAGATCCGCCATCCCCATAATTTTATGCTCAGGGTACAGCGATAAGTTATCTGAAGACGACCTGATGAATATTGGCATCAAACACTATTTGCAAAAACCAATTCTTATTCACGATCTTATATTTCATATCCAACACCTGCTTGGTCAAAAAGAAGAAAAAGGAGATACCGCTTGATAACTTTTTATCGTGACTCTGTTGAATTGCTTGTTTATAGATATCGACAGCTTTTAAACAATCGCTTCTTTTTTTGGGGTCCTCTCCCAGCAGATCCAGGGTGGCACTGATCTGCCGGCTATTGAGTTCACCAATTTTATTTATCGCCTGGGACAGTTTTTCACCGGCAATATACTGCCGTGCAAAAATACCCACAAAAGATCCGGGAACCAGGGGGAGCAACCTTGCTATCATAGTGTTCAACCAGATCATTGTTCCCTCCTTAGGATATGTCGTGTTTTCACAACGCAACCTGACAGGATGAATCGGCTCTCAAAATGTAACCTTATTTTTAAGTGAGGCCTTACTCTTTATCCAATTTTTTTAATTTCGCTTTCGCCATCTGACGCTGGGATGCATTTAAAATCGTTTTTCGCAGACGGATGGATAATGGTGTTACTTCAACCATTTCATCATCCCGGATAAAATGGATGGCTTTTTCAAGTGTCATGGATTTTACTGGCGAACAAGTCACATTTTCATCCTTGCCCGATGCCCGCATGTTGCTCAATTTTTTCTCTTTGCAGGCATTGACATCAATATCCTGATGACGATTATGCTCCCCGACAATCATGCCTTCATAAACCGGCGTCCCCGGTCCTATAAGCATCTGGCCGCGGGGCTCAAGATTGAACAGGGCATAGGGTACGGCCTTACCCTGCCTGTCGGATACAATAGACCCGTTATATCGGATAGGAAATTCTCCCCGGTATGCTTCATACCCTGATAAATAGGAATTCATAATTCCGGTTCCCCGGGTATCGGTCATGAATTCATCCCTGTACCCGATCAATGATCTTGAAGGAATGGAAAATTCAATTCTCACACGGCCTTTACCATTGTTAACAAGATTAAGCATTTTGCCTTTACGAATGGATAGTTTTTCTGTAACAACGCCAAGAAAGGCTTCCTCACAATCTACAAACAGATATTCAATGGGTTCAAGTCGATTGCCATCCTCGTATTTATAAATTACTCTGGGCCGGCCAACACTGAGTTCAAACCCCTCACGGCGCATGGTTTCAATGAGAATCGCCAATTGAAGTTCGCCTCTTCCCTTAACCGTGAAGCTCTCATCGGTATTACTTTCTTCCACCTCTATGGCAACATTCAGCAGGGTCTCTTTAAGCAATCTTTCCCTGATTTTTCTAGACTGAACAAATTTGCCCTCACGACCGGCAAAAGGGGAGGTTGAAATGGAAAACTGCATGGACACCGTGGGTTCATCCACGGTAATTCTTTCAAGGGGAACCGGTGCTGATTTTGTACAGATGGTATCCCCGATTTTAACATCTTCAATGCCGGATAAAACTATAATATCACCGACCTGTGCCTGCTCCACCGGAAAAAGTGTCATCCCGTCATAGGTTTGAAGCTTGGATACCTTTAAAGGTATTTGTTTGTCATTTTCACTGATGCAGACAAGATTTTCATTGAATTTGGCACTGCCGTTAAATATTTTTCCGATGGCAAGCCGCCCCAGATAGTCAGAATATCCCAGATCAGATACCAGCATCTGGAATGGTGCGTCAGGATCATAAGACGGAGACGGCATCTGTTCTATAATCATGTCAAGCAGGATATGTAAGTTATCAACATCATCCTCAAGTTCTTTTTTAACAATGCCGTCACGGCCTATGGCGTACAGATATGTAAAGTCCAGTTGTTCTTCTGTGGCATCAAGATCAATAAAAAGATCATAGACCATATCCAATACTTCATCGGGCCTTGCATCTTTGCGATCGATTTTATTGATGATGACCATCACCGGAAGATTGGATTCAAATGTCTTTTTCAATACAAACCTGGTCTGGGGCAAAGGCCCTTCCGATGCATCAACAAGCAGGATGGCACTATCAGCCATGGATAATGCCCGTTCCACCTCGCCGCCAAAATCCGCATGGCCCGGGGTATCAATGATATTGATTTTCGTGTCTTTCCAGGAGACGGAACAATTTTTTGCAGAGATAGTAATGCCCCGTTCTTTTTCAAGATCCATGCTGTCCATCATCCGGTCATCCACCTTCTGATTTTCCCTGAAAAGACCGCTTTGTTTAAACATGGCATCCACAAGGGTGGTCTTGCCATGATCGACATGAGCGATGATGGCTATATTTCTTAACTGGTCATTTACTGCTGTATTTTTTTTCATGCGTCTCCTGGCTGTTGGCAACTTTTTGTCCTGTATTATTCGTCAGGCCGGGAAGATAACCATCAAACCTCCACAGTCAATACTGGGCAAACACTACTTTGACACACGCATGGTACCGTCAGGAGCCTGAATAAGCCTTACACGATCTCCTGGTGCAAACATAACATCTGCCTCCTGGACCACAACAATGGTCTGGCCGCTATCTTTTTCCACGACAATTTCAAGGCCCAGTTTACGCGTCAAACCCTCTTCAGCAACGGCACCGGCCGCAGCACCTGCAAGTGCCCCTAAAACACTGGCAACCGTCTTACCGGACCCGCCACCGACAGTACTGCCGAGCACACCTCCTGCCACACCTCCGGCCACTGCACCAATAGGTGTTTTTGTGCCCTCAATGATCACCTCTTTTACCGATTCAACGGTCCCTGTTTCCACCGTCTGAACCTGCCGGGCCTCGTCTCTTGTGTATACCTGTCCTGATCTGCTGGACACACATCCACTGATATAAAAAATGATAAACAGCCCTATCCATAAAAGTGTTATTTTTGATTGGTAACGTTTCATCGTATCATCCTTGTTTTATATCTTTTTTTCTTGAATTAAGCAATTCTAACGCACCTTGAAGCATGCTTCAAGTATTCAATTTAAAAAAACTGTAATCAGTGCCTGACCGAAAACCCGGGCGTATCATTTTTTAACTTGAACTTGGCCCTTGTAAATATTATGTTTTGCATTATTTTCCTAAAGACTGAACAACTTAAAAGAGAATGGGATGATAATGCATCCTTAAGAGAGTTTAACAAAAAAATATTTGTGTCATTTGAGATAATTTTCTTTTTCAAGGAGTGAAACAATGACGATTATTGCTGTTACAATTTTGCTTATTTTAATCATCGGTATTGTTATGGTGATCAAAAACAAGCGGTCAAAACAAAGCAAACCCTTAGCCCCTGTTTCTCCATCTCCCAAGCCGCCTGTAGAAAACGAGTTTGAAACCATCTTAAAATCATTGCTGGACCTCAACATTTTGATGAGAAAAGACAATAATTTTTCAATTGAAATGACCAAAGGAATCGAAATGATTATGGATGATTTGATGATCGTTATTCCTGCCATGATTGAACGTTATCCTGGCGAAACCCTGACCTATGAAATAAAAAAAATAGGCAAAGAACATCTTTATAAAACTGTAAAAGAGTACCTGGATCTCTCATTGGAAAGCCGTACCCACCAGTTTGATGTGTTTAAACAGACCATTGACAATCTGCAAGAAGTGTCCAATCGATCAAGGGATATCGTAGAAAACAATGAGACAGCCGAATTCAAAACCATGGCTAATTTTTTGTCCGCCAAATTTTCTTAGACACATGGAAATATTTTAATCTTCTTTCAGGAGAATGTTTATGAACGATATGACACAGGATCTTCAACGTGTGGCCGAACAGGCTAAAGCACCGGTACTTGCGGAAATAACACAGGTATCCGGCCAAGGAGCCCTGACACCCGTCCAGGCCCCTTCCAATCTTGAACCGGTACAGCCAAAACATTTAGCAGTTGAGGATATTGCCGCAGTTGAAACCGAGGCAAATGCCTTTTTGGAAAAAATAAAAGAAGATCCCTCAAACTGGCAACTGGGTAATTTTGTTTTCAGCCTGGGCCAGAAAATCATGGAAGAAACCCAGGCCCAGGTCACGCTTTACGACCGGAAAATGGGCAATGTTCTTAAAAATGTGGCTGCTGATGACTCTTCTGCTGTGGGTAAAAACATTCTAGCCATCAAAACCGAACTCGATAAGGTCAATCCGACCGTTGTGGGCAGGACAAAAATGCCGTTTCAAAAAAAGATGCTGGGTCTTTTTACCAAAACAGTCAGCCGCCTGCCCAGGGGAGATGAAATTTTAAGCGTCATCGCCGAACGTCGTGAAACAGTCAACTCAACCATTGACGGTATCCGGGATCATTTAAGAAATGAAGCAGACCAGGTGGCCTTTGATGCAGCAGAATTATCGACCATCTGTGACACTCTAAAAGATATCCAGCCCAGACTCCAGGAACAGATTTATCTTGGACAGATCATATGGCAAAAGCTGATGGATCATTCAAAAACAATCCAAGACCCAAGAGGCAAAGAGGCTTTGACCACATTAACCAGTGACCTTGCCATGGCGGTTGTTGATCTTCAAACAATTGACAATTCCAATCTTCAAACCCGGTTTGGTGGTGAGATGATGGTTAGAAACTCACATCTTGTCAAACGACTGGTCCAGAGAACGGATATGATTCTTTCCACGGCAGTGAAAAATGCACTGGCCGTCAGGGTTGCAGCGGAGCAGCAGATGGAGACCATGCAGCATTTGGATATGGTTCAGCAGGCAGCAGCGGAAACCATGAAAGATACTGCCAAAGTTATCGGAGATGCTGCCATCAAAGGTGCCAAGATGAGCCAGAGCATGACCGTTAATATCGATGCCCTGGAAGAAGCCTGCCAGACATATGAGCAGGCCTTTGAAACCTATGCTTTGATTTCACAGGAAACCATCAATATTGCATCCCAGAGTTCCAATGCTCTTGGTGTAATGAATGACCGGTTCCGGGCCAGAACAGATGCATTAACGGCACGACGAAAGGACACATGATCGAATATCGGGCAAATGGACAAATCCTAAAGAGACAAACAGGACACATGCCCCAAGGCAGGGATACCTGCCCTGGATATAAAAGTCCTTTAAAGGAGGAATAATATGCTTGATGTAGCCTTGCAAAAATCTTTCAAAGAAAGATTTGCAACCATAAGAACCCTTAATAAAGAGGCACTTGCTGCTTCCGGGCAATCCTTGCAATTGAGTATAAGAAATGCCGGTGAAAATGCTTTTTTTGAATACCTTGGTCACACATATTGCATCAAAGAAAAAAACCGGTATGAAGAAACCTCGGATGATTTTAAGACTAAAAAAGACTATTTTATCTACGAGCTTACCTGTTTATGTTTAGAAACCGGAAAGACGGTTCATTTTGAATGGGAATTTGATGATGAGCTTGAAATTTCAATGACCACTGAACGATTTTCATTCCGGAACCTGAAAGATGATCAAGGCGAGGCAATTGATGGTGACGACCTTGATCAGATTGCCGAAGATAAAGATGCCATTGTTATCAATGGTGAAACATTCTGGTATGAAGACGACTGGGCATCTATTTTTGTAAGATCTGCCAAAGAAGAAAAAGTCTATATGTACGAATTTCAAAATGAGGGCGGCACCAAATTCTTATCCATAGAAGAGTGGCAGGGATCTGGCAAAGATGAATACCAGATTTATACGTCCATTCCCATTAACCCGGACAGTATCAGCATCATCAGCAAAGGAGAGGGTTAAGGATGGCTTCTAAACGACTGCGACAGCTTTTTGTAAACCTGATCGGTTTTGCTGCTGCTGTGATCTTTTTGGCTAGCCTTATGGGTTGCGGTGAGGGACTGCCCAAGGGTATTAAAGAGCAAGCAAAAAGCATTCCCGGGAAGATTAAAGCGGCAAACAAAAAAAATGATCAAGAGCAACAAAAATATAAGAAACTGTCTTCTTCTGCTGATTTTAAGGCAGTTGAACGGTTTGCAAACAAAGAAAACTGGACAAACAACTTTACCCGGGCAAAAGAAACCCTTGACCGGGCTAAAAATTTATTTGATACACAACTTGACCCCTTAATCAGTAAAAACAAACCCGAATCCGTCCCCCTGGTTCAGCAACAGATCCAGCGGATAAAAGAAGTTATTGGTGAAGCGGAAAGCCTGTCGCGCTATCCTTTATCACGGTTTGGTATGATTAAAAATACGATTGGCAATGCAAAAAAACACCATGCTGATGCAAATATTCATGAACAAGAAATTACCCAAATAGTTCAACAATTTAAAGCCGCTCCCCTTGAAAAAACACTTGCTGATTTTCCGGACAATACGAGCCAGATCAATAAGCGTTTTGCCCCTTTTTTAGAGCTGGAACGTCTGTCAAAAGATGACATAAATGTTGTCAGGGCTGAATATAAAAAACATACTTCCGGGGCTGATGCTGACTATGCTGCGTTCACAGACAGTTCATTGGCGTTGACCTCAAATCTTGAAAAAATCCAAATCCTTAAAGCAAAATTTGCTAAGGAAATAAAACAACTTTATTCAAGCTACACAAAAATCCTCAAAGATATGAAAACCAGCTACCAGGTGACCATCAAGCGGGAATCATGGGATGAAAATTCCGATTATTATAATCCCGGGTTTGCCACTTTTCAAAGAGAAGTCGATCTTGAAACCTATGAAGCCATTACTAATGACAACATAGATTCAATTGCAAAAATCACTGCTGGATTTGGTCGATCAAGGCTGTCCACCAGCATTGGCAATTACTGGAAAAACCTGTCTATCAACCCAACCGAACAATGGCCCGGACGTAATCATAATGCAGCCTCTTTCTGGGTTGAAGATTCAAAAGAGACCTATTTCCACAAATATATCCTGGAAGAAAACGGTCAAACATCTGAAACCGGCTGGGAAAAGGTGGATGAGAGCTTCTATAACGAAAATATAGAACATCTGGGCATGGCAATTCTTGCCAAGCCATACGGGATCTTTGAACAGGACCGTATGGTCCAGGCCACTCCCCCTGGAATGGCCTATGTGGGCAACTCCAAATATGGTAAATGGCAAAAAGATAATAGCGGCAATCAATTCTGGGCCTGGTACGGTCGGTATGCATTATTTTCAAATCTCTTCTTTTTTCCGCCATATCAATATTCCTATCGCTCCTGGAATGGTTGGAATAACAATTACAGAAACAAAAAACCCTATTTTGGAAAAACGAAAAAAGGGTTCCAAAAATTCGGTACAAATGGAACATTTGTAAAAAAATCACCCAAATTTCAAAGCACAACATTTGCAAAAAGTGGGGGTTTTAAAACCCAGACCGCTTCTGTCAGAGGCGCCGGTGCCAATCTTCGCGGCGGCGGACCAAAAAACAAAGGCAAATAACTAAAATTCAAGGAGAAACCAATGGATATAGCTGTAATACTTACCGGTCTGGGGCAAGCTTGTTTTTATGTGATCGCAGGCATATTTTTTATCTGGCTGGCCAAGCGGGTTGATGACTGGCGGACAAAAGAATTTGATGATGATGTTCATATTGATGATGGAAACCTTGCTGTGGGATTAAGGCGCGCCGGGCTCTACCTTGGCATTGCCATTGCCCTGTCCGGTGCCATGGGCGGGTCTTCAAAGGGTTTCTGGCTGGATGCAATCCAGCTTATCATTGACGGGCTGCTCATCACAGGGTTTATGTTCTCAAGCCGCTTTGTTAACGACTTGATCATGCTGGGCCATGTTGACAATGATGCTGAATGCATTAAAACCTTTACCCGTCCAAACGGTGTTGAGCAGGTCGGCAATACTGCTGTTGGAATCGTTGAAGCCGGGATGTATCTTGCGACCGGCTTTATTATCCACGGATCTATTTCCGGTACCGGCGGCACCTTTATCCAGGGATTGATCAGCACCATTTTATTCTTTATTATCGGGCAGTTCACCCTATTAATAATGGGTCTTCTATACGAACTGATTACGCCGTTTAATGTCAGAAACGAAATCAAGGCCAACAACCCTGCGGCCGGAATCGGCCTTGGCGGCAGTATTGTTGCATTGGGTATCATTTTGATGTCCAGTGTTTCAGGTCCCTTTACCGGATGGAAAAATGATATGATAAGTTTTGGCATTTATGCTGTTTTTGGAATTGCCATGCTTCTGATCTGCCGTTTTGTTATTGACAAACTGCTTTTACCAACAACCAATATTGCAACAGAGGTCAAAGAAGACCAGAATGTGGCAGCCCTTTTGGTTGTTGCAAGTGCTGTTATTGCAGTTGCTATAATTATTTCCTATTCCATGTGACACGGATACTTCTTAAAAATTTTTTTAATGCAAAAGCTTGTGCAATATCCGGATAATTATAGATGACGCAAACAAAAAAACGGCTTAATTTTGCATCCATTTTACTTGTTCTGTGCATGTTTGCCAGTGGTGCCTGTGGTATCATCCTTGAATATATCCAGGCCAGCCTGGCCTCCATGATTCTTGGCAACTCCTTTGAACAATGGGCCATGGTGATTGGGCTGATGCTTTTCTGGATGGGATTTGGCAGTCTGATCCAGGCGCAGATTCCAAAAAGAGGGCTGGTTTATGCCTTTATACTTGTGGAGACAGGCCTTGCTCTTGCCGGTGGTTTTTCTCCTACATTAACCTATATTGCATACGGGTATACCGCGCATTACAGCCTGGTGCTCTATTTTTTCGTCAGCTTCATCGGGATCATGATCGGCCTTGAGATTCCTGTAATCATACGGATCAACAATGATTTCAGCAAAGAGCTGTCCACAAATCTGGGCAATATTCTAAGTGCCGATTATATAGGCAGCCTGATTGGATCATTGATTTATGTTTTTGTACTCTTAAGATATCTACCCATTACTGAAGCTGCCTTTTTAACAGCCGGGGCTAATTTTTTCCTGGCGCTTGTCACCTTTCTGTATTTTTCCAAGAAAAAATTAATTCCCAAAACCATATTTATTCCCGTGATGATGATAAGTGTTTTTTGTGCAGTGTCTTACGGGTACCTTAATAACCGGGAATGGAATATCAAGCTTGAACAACCCCTGTACGATGACCCTATTATATTCAGTAAAACAACTCAATACCAGCACATTGCCATCACACAATACAAACCTCTGGATGATGTTCGTCTTTTTTTAAATGGTAATTTGCAGTTCTCCAGCACGGATGAACAACGATATCATGAACCCATGGTTCATCCGATTATGAACATTGTACCGATCAAAAACAGAGTGCTTATTCTGGGCGGTGGTGATGGGTGCGCTTTAAGGGAAGTGTTAAAATATGAGGATGTCAAAGAAGTGCTGCTTGTGGATCTGGATCCTGCGATGACCCAACTTGCAAAAACAAATTCTATATTAACCCGAATAAACGATGATGCATTTAAAGATGCCCGCCTGACGACTTTGGCCGGAAAGGGGATCTACCTGGTATCGATAAAAACCTGTATATGGAGTCTGAAAAAAAGCCACGGCACACGACCCGGAACCATACAAAAAAGATTGCTTCTGTCAAGTATATGAATATTGACGCTGACAAATTTCTTGGCCGGGTCCAGGGAGCATTTGATGTGATCATTATTGATATGCCTGATCCGTCCACACCGGAACTTACCAAATTATATTCAAAAGAATTTTACAAAAAAGTAAAACTCCATCTATCCGTGCATGGCATGATAGTAATCCAGGCCACTTCTCCTTATTTAGCCAAGGAAAGCTTTTTGTGTATCGGCAGAACAATTGAAAGTGCTGAATTAACAACCCTTGCCTTTCATGAAAATGTACCCAGTTTCGGAGACTGGGGATGGTATCTTGCCTGGCACCCCAATTTGAAGACAAAAAAAATCATGGACCAAATCAAGAATCTTAAGATACCAGTACCCACCCGTTTTATAACGCCGCAGGTTTTTAAAAGCGAACTTGTATTTGGAAAAGGAGATCTTGAAACCACAAACACTCAGATCAACACCCTTCTTGATCCGGTTTTATTGTCCATTTATAACCATGAATCATGGTTGCTGGATTAACCAGCCCCAATGAAAACGGGGAAGGGAAAAAATGGGGTCACCCATTAAAGGTTGGGTCAAGTAAAAAAACACCTCTCCCATCAAAAAATATTGCTTTTTTTGTAATGTTTCTAATCAGAACAAAATTACAAAAATATTTATGTTCGCATCTGTTACTTATTTTTATTGGTTTACGGAATTTTTAATCCGCACCAGTCACCCATCAGTGAAATGGGGTCACCCCGTCACATTGAACCCGTATCTGCCCCATTACAGGACAGCGTTCGCTTTCTCTGACTTGCTCTACCCGCACCCCCATAAGCCAACCTTGCGGTTTGAGGTTGGGTCAATGCCCAACAATATTAAAAGCGCCTTATCTTGTCGCAACATCAGCATTTTTTTGTTGAAAATATAATCGACTTTTAATTAATGACTTGCCTGGACATCAATTTTCTGAATCAAATAATCATTAAAAAATGCATCAGACCAAAGATTCAATTCATCCTTTTGCCTTGAATTTTTCAAAAATGGTTCAACATCTTTTTTTGCCAGAGAAAAATCAACCACCTTAATTTTTTCAGATAACAATTCAACAACTTTTTTTTTATTCAACACCTCTGACAAATCAAAGTGGCCTGTTTGTACCATTTTATTCTTAAGATAATATAATTCACATGGAATATTATTCTTCACAAACCAGATTAAATCATACCAGTCTCGGCCTTTAATGTTGGTTCTTACAGTACGGCATAATAAAGCATGCATTTTTCCTGCAAACAAACTCGGCAATGTCATGGTTTTAATGGTAAACGGAATTGGGTGGAGATGATATTTGCGGTCACTTGTAAACCCGATGGCCGGTTCCTGATCAATTTCCAATTTTATCTTCATTACAGCATTTTTGTGGGTCTTTAATTTTGAATCAATTTTTAATAAATGGATCAATGTATTTGCTTTAATGAAAGCTGAATCAATAGTGCTTTCATTCTTCTTGTTCTTTTCTTCTGTGGAAACCTCAAAACCCCATAATTCCAACTCTGATTTTACTGCATCAAAGTATTTTTTAATATCCAAAGTATTTTCAGGCTGAATTAGTAAAAAATCCAGATCCTCAGAGAAACGGTCCAGCTTATGCAGAATTCGTAATGCGCTTCCACCATAAAAAACAGCCTTTTCATAAAATTTTGATCGCCATAAACCAAGCAACACGATTTCTTGTATGATCTCTTTGAGAGCATTCTCATGATCATGAACAGTAAGCAATTCATACCTGCCTAACATTTGTTCAATTTTTTGATCAAACATAATCTTCCTTTAACCAATTGAGCAGCAGTTTCATACTTTGCCTTTTATATCCGGTCGTGATTTCTTCTAATAAAGATGAATCAAGTTTCTTGATATCACTATAATCCAATCTCATTAATTCGAGAAATTCCTTTATTTCTTTTTCCGATGAAATATGGGTCTGGGTTGCAATAATATCGCTCAGCGCCTTCTCAGGTGAGGCAATTAGAATTTTCTTTTTATCACTAGCATATTCAAGATTAATTCCAATATTGAAGACCTTTTTGTGGCAATATAAATAAGAAAATCTGCCAACCGGTGTTTCAAACAGCTTCTTTCTTTTAGTTGTCATGCTGATAATGAGTTCAACACGTTCCGGTATCATGTTCCAGAATGCCAAAGCGGTTTGACCTGTGATATAGGAAGGCCCATAGATCTGATTAGCCAGGATATACTTATTGTAAGGCTTATTATACTCCTTGCCCAACACATAGAGGCCCTTTTTGACCCTTAAGATATCCTTATTCTTTATCAAACCTCTGATTTTATCTCTTGGTTTTTTATAATCTCTTAAGGCATGAAGCAATAAATTATAATCAAATTCTGCTGGAAGTTGAATTAAATTCTTCATAGTATTTCACCCAATATGTCTAATAAATTGGACTTACTGGATGTAATATTATATACTGAATTGAAATTTGTCAAGAAAATTTTAATCCCGGTGCTGACCGAAGTCAAAAGCAAGGTTAGGTGCTACTATTTGTTCTTGCCTGCGTCTCCTCTACCTTTCCTTCACCCATTATTTCCTGGATCTGTCTAACAACCATGGGAGAGTGATCAGAAACCAAAAGCATTTTCAGCGTCAATTGTTAAAAATTCTTTATCAACCTCTCTTTCAATTCGGATTATTTTATTTCTTGTCGAAAAAATATATGTCAAATAACAATTATTGAGAGGATTTGAGAGAACCTTCGGATTGAAGACAGCAAGGTTATTTCCTTTTGTACGAGCAGATGCATAAAAAATCCCTGGATGCCCCTCCTTTTGTATTTTTTTTCCAATTAAATTACAAAAGGAATAGTCGTCAGATACCATCTCCGGATAATCTTTGACCTTTCCTGAGAGGTCTATGAAAATCCCATCGCAGTGAACTGAATATATTGCTCTTTCTTGTTTAACAATCTCTGGATGATCTTCAACGCTTAGAATTGCCCGAAAAATATGATAGCATGTTTCATATATCGTTGTTTCAAGATCCATAGACCCGTACCAAACTCCATAAGATCCGTTTCCAAATCGAGTATCGAGAAAGGGTTCAGTAATGAACGGATAAGTGATTGCCGTATTATAGACAAACCCTTTATATATTGGTGCCGGCCCAAAAGTTTGAATATCCTTTTTTGTCTCAGATTCAACGTGAATTGCTACAGCTTGGTCATCTGGATTGTCAGACAAATCATCGAACAGATCAACTGATTCTCTCAAATTAACAATATTTCTCTTAACTTCACTATCAACGACAATATTTTTTTCAAATAAATCTTTCGGAAACATTTATTGTCCTCTTAGAAAATCAAGATGTCGAGTGACAGTCGCTATACCAATAATCCCCTTTTCTTTCATTATCTCAACAGGCCGAGAGTTATTCATCATTTGATTCCGTTTAGAAACCCATTGTTGTCTGAAATCGTTATTATATGGATATAACAGCCTTAAGGATTTGTGGATAGATAATAACAACCCTACCCTATCAATCATATCTCGGGAATTAGGAATTGCATTTCCTTTACGATATTTTGTCAACATAGCTCTACTGGTTTCACTTAACCCAAGCAAATTGAGTTGATCGGCAGCTGGTAACTTCCAAAGTTCGAATAATTTTGTAACAAGTTTAGCCATTGATTTTCGGCTTTCAGATGAATTTATGTCAATATTTGATTCTATGGATTGGGTTTGTAATTGCATAGCATCCTCCTTTTTATATTAAGAATAAACATATCTTGTTTACTTGTCAACAAAAAGAGAGAATTAAACATAACTTGTTTAATAAACCACCAAAAATATTTAATTTTACCCTAAAATCTACACTATAATACCATCTATAGCGACTCAATAAAACTGATACACCTATGCTCTAGGGCTAACGCATGTAACTTTTCCATATTAATGATTTCAGGTAGTTACGGTTTGAAGGTAAACGCAAATGAAAATCTCGTTTTGCATAAGTACCTGTAAAACAAAGAATTAAAATTCATGCCAAGTTTAAATGCGTTTACCCTGCCTATGCTCAGTCAACCATATCCACCTGCTGGTTGTTGATGATAGGGACAGGATGACTATCCCCAGACAAAATTTTACTTTGTGTAGGAATGCTTGAACTTTCACAAAAAGATTCAGTTTAATTTATGTTTCAGTTCTTTTTGGCGAATTCCATTGTGCTTACTCTATGGTTCCAAGAAATTTGTAACGCAGGCGTTCTAGATGTTTGACAAGTTGTGTCTTTCTAATTGTCCCGAATTCGATTGAATTACCGGAAGAAAAATATTCCAGCAATTTTTCCAATTCATTTAAGACAGCTGTGACTTCTTCCTGCCAGTCACTTTTACCCAGAACACTATACCAAAGGCGAAATGTCTGTGAATATAATCTTTCGGAAACATCGGCCAAAACGGGATTCCCTGCGGCATCATGAATTATGCCCCTGAGAGATGCATCTATTCTTGCTAAAGATTTGGGGTCTTCTTTTTTTAAAAGAGTTTTGCATTCATCATAGAGGAGTTTTAATTCTGTATTGTGCTTTGAAGAAAACTGGATTTCAGCCAGGTTAGCTTCAAAAGATTCGATTTCAAATCGAACCTGATAGACATTCATGACTCGGCTAAATTCAATCTCTGTAACCATGCTCCCTGTTCTGGGGATAACCCTCACAAATTCTTCCCATTTCAGACGATTTAGTACGTCTTTGATGGGTGACCGGCTCACACCAAATTCTTTAGCCAATACCTTTTCGTTTAGAATCTGTCCGGGTTTATATTCCAGGTACAAAATTCGTTCTCGGATTGTTTGATAAACCGTTTTTTCCATTTTCAACACTCAATTAAAAATTAATATTCATAACATATTACTGATATGCCACATGCCGTTACTAATTAGCCTAGACAAATTTTAAATTCAAGCCTTTTCGGGATAGTAACCTGTTCTCACAAAATTATTGTTAAGTGTTTGAACGAAAACTCACCCATCTGCTTCGTTGCTGCAAAATCCTGAAATCCTCATGTACTATAGTACACTCCGGTTTCAGCATTTCTTGCGCCTTGCATATGGGCGGGTTTTCTGTCAGCCACTAATTAAGAAAGTAGGTTTTTTGAATATAGCACTTGACAGCCTGGCACGGTCACTGATATGCCAGTAAGCACATTACTGATCTTTTTAAAAAATGTCTCTGAAATTTTAATGTATTGAGGTTTCTATATTTTTTAAAAACAAAGGGAGGATAAAATGTCTGTAATTTCTGTCGCCAGGCCCAGCCAGGCCTGGTATGGAGAAACAATTGGTATTTTGATTCTGGATGCCTCTTATCCTTGCATTCCAGGGAATATCGGCAATGCCAGCACCTTTCCCTTTCCCGTCCGGTATGAAAAAGTGGAGGGTGCTTCTATTGATCGTCTGCTGAATCAACAAGACCCGGATTTAGCCGGCCCATTCATTGATGCCGCACTTAGACTATACGATAGTGGTGTTCATGCCATTACCGGTGCCTGCGGATTTATGGCCCTGTTTCAGCATGAGGTAGCCCGAAACCTGAATATCCCCGTTCTTCTTTCAAGCCTTCTGCAGATTCCATTTATGTATCAAGTCACGGGAAAAAAGATCGGAATCATAACTGCCAATGCATCTTGCCTTCGGTCCGAGCATTATACTTCAACCGGTATTACCGATGACATTCCGCTGGTGATCGCCGGGATGGAAAACCAACCGGAATTCAGGGATGCCATCCTTAACGAAAAAGGAAGCCTGGATTCGCCTAAAATCCAGACCGAAGTAGTGATTGTGGCCCGGAAAATGGTCAAACAAAATCCGGATATCGGCAGTATTCTTCTTGAATGCAGTGACCTGCCACCCTATGCCAATGCAGTTCAAACAGCAACCGGACTTCCGGTTTTTGATTTTTTTACAATGATAAACTACGTGCATACCACCCTTGCACGAACCCCCTTTAGTGGGATTATGTAAAGGAAAAGATAAATGGAAAATATGGAATTAAGCCACGGGCTGTGGGAAAAGACAGCTCCTGCTTTACAACCCTTTGATCCTGTAAAAGGTGAAATGGTAACAGATGTCGCCATCATTGGAGGTGGATATACTGGGTTATCAGCAGCTTTGCACCTGGCGGAACAAGGCACAGATGCCCTGGTTATAGAAGCCAGACAGATCGGGTATGGCGGTGCCGGCCGCAATGTCGGGCTTGTCAATGCAGGACTTTGGCTCATGCCCAGTGATGTGATTTCCAAACTTGGAAAAAATATTGGTGAAGAACTAATCCGCGTACTGGGAGCCTCACCCGATCTGGTATTTGATCTAATTAAAAAACACGATATCCAATGCGAGGCCAGCCGCAAAGGAACGCTCCACTGCGCCGAGTCCTCGGGAGGGTATCGAGCCTTGCAACAACGGGAAGCCCAGTGGCAGGAGCGGGGCGCACCGGTTAAACTCCTTAATCGGGAGGCAGCAGCAAAACATACTGGCAGCCAATTATTTAGGGGGGCACTTTTGGATAAACGAGCCGGGACTGTTCAGCCCCTGGCATATGCATACGGGCTTGCCAAAGCCGCCCATGACGCAGGTGCAAAAATTAAAACCCAATCCCCGGTGACATCAATAAAACAAGATGTCAATGGTTGGAAACTTGAAACTCCTAAAGGAATTGTAAAAGCCAGAGCAGTCATTTTAGCCACTCAAGGATATGGCGAGCACGCATTCAAAGATACGACACAACAACTGATCCCGTTTAACTATTTTCAATTTGCCACTCAACCGCTCCCTAAAAACATATTGGAAACGGTGCTTCCGGGAAAACAAGGGGCCTGGGACACCAACTTAATTCTCTCATCCTATCGCCTGGATGAGGCTGGACGTTTAATCGTGGGAAGTGTGGGCCAGGTTGAAAACATGGCATACTCACTTCACAAAAAC
>JAKIUJ010000302.1 GCA_021647625.1 Desulfobacula sp. | reverse complement strand
ACAATGTAGGCCCAGAAGTTATGGGTGGCCCTTTTATTTTCTTTCGTTACCCTTGATATGAAACCTTTGGCAGCATCAATGGTCTTAACATGTTCCAGGGTACAGATAAACACAGACCGCTTTATTTTCAAGGTTGATTGAAGCGTTTGTCCAATTGAATAAAAGTAATTTTCCATCATATGTTGCATATAGTATAAACCCGCACTAAAAAAAAGAGGCACCTTGACTTATTTTGCTTTCAAATTTATCATAAATTCAATTTGAATCACACAAATGACATAGCCAAATCATCCATTGAAAAGGACGAGTATGGAAACAAAGCCGGATCCAAATGAAATATATTCTGCATTAAGATCAAAAATCATTCATCTTGAACTTGCCCCGGAAAGCGTTTTAAATTTAAGCGACCTTGCCCGTGACTTCAATGTCAGCCGGACCCCGATCAAGGAAGTGTTGATCTCTCTGCAGTCAGAAGAATGGATCATGCGCCAGGGGTCTCACTTTATTGTGACACCGTTGAGCCTGGAAAGAATCAGAGAGATCACTGAAATTCGTATGGTTCTTGAAGTGCAGGCCAACATCTGGGCCATGGAAAGAATCACCCCTTTTGAACGTGAGTCGCTTAAAAAAATAAAAGAACAAATTTTAGATTTTAATGAAACAAGCTCCAACCAAAGCATCGTCGATTTTGATTTCACCATTCACCATACCATTTTTAAGACCGCAAAAAACACCCAGCTTGCGAAACTTTTAGAACGTCTTTTAAGCCATTATCTGCGCTTTTGGCTGTCCATCCCCAGACAAATTGATCACAAACGTTTTTTTTGTGAGGCATTGGAACTCATTGATGCCATTAATAAAAAAGACGGTGATCTCATCCGGGAATGTACCATCAGCCATATTAAAAGTTCAGTAGCTCAAATCATGGGAACGCAATAAGACCGGCTTGCATATGGGCAACTTTTCGTCCAAACACGAGGTTTTCGGTCAGACACTATTTAATATTTGAAACTTTAGCGTGGGAAAATAACCGCTGGAGCAGTAACCACTGGAGCAGTAACCGCTGGAGCAGTAACCGCTGGAGCAGTAACCGCTGGAGCAGTAACCGCTGGGAAAATAACCGCTGGAGTAACAACCACTTGACATAAATTTATAATAGATTTAAAGTAAATTTAATATGAATCTATTATTAATACAAAGCTGAGTTGGAGATTTACAATGGACGATTTAATCTATCTTGACAATGGTGCGACATCCTTTCCCAAACCCGAAAGCGTCTATGCTTTCATGGATAAATTTTACAGAAACAAAGGTGTAAGTCCCGGTCGTTCAGGATATGATTTGTCCATTGAAACCGGAAACCTTATTGAAGATGCCAGAAAAAGCCTGACTCAGTACTTTAATGGAAAAGATCCGAACCGGCTTATTTTTTCATACAATTCCACCGATGCTCTCAATCTTGCCATTAATGGCCTTTTAAAACCCGGAGATCATGTCATTACCACCCAGGCGGAACATAATGCCGTACTGCGCCCATTATATCACCAATCCATATACAACGAAGTTCAGGTTGATTATATTCCATTGGACAAAAAAGGGTTTGTTGATCCACAGGATGTTATATCGGCATTCAAACCAAACACCCAACTGGTTGTTGTTAATCATGGGTCCAATGTTATCGGCACGATACAACCGGTTAAAGAGATCGGACAGATCTGCAAAAAAAGGGGTGTCACCTTTCTTGTGGATGCATCCCAGACTGCAGGAAAACTGTCCATTGATATTGAAGAATTAAACATCGATATCATTGCTTTCACCGGTCATAAATCTTTGCTGGGCCCCACTGGAATTGGTGGTTTATATGTTAAGGAAAATGTTGAAATCAAGCACACCAGAGCCGGTGGAACAGGTGTAAAATCCGCCCAGCAGCACCACCTTGATGAGTACCCATACCGTTTAGAATACGGCACCTTAAACACCGTTGGTATTGCCGGCCTTTATGCCGGACTTTCCTGGGTGCTTGATAAGGGAATCGATACAATCCACCAGCACGAAATGGCGTTAACCAGAAAAATGCTTGACGGACTGAATCAAATCGACAACGTTATCACTTACTGCGCAGAAGATCTGACAGATCATATAGGGGTATTAAGTTTCAACATCAAGGGATTTGAAGCCGTTAATACCGGAACTATTCTGGATGGGGATTACGATATTGCCGTAAGAACCGGTTTACAATGTGCACCGCTGGTCCATAAATTTCTCGGTACCGATAAAATTTCCGGTACTGTGCGTATAGGATTCGGACCTTTTAATACCCATGACCATGTTGACAAAGCCATTGAGGCCATTGCAGAGATTGCTTTGTCTTATGTTTGATAAGCCGGGCAGGCACTAATTAAAGGAACAGACCATGAAAGCGAACAGACAGCGTGTTCTTGAAACTGTGGAAACCATTTACAAAATTTTCAAGCAAAAGGTGTCCATAGGCGTTTTAACCGGAACAGGAATTTTTGGATCTATTGATGGCATTAAAGAGATCTGCAGGTTTGACTATGAACAACTGCCCCATTTCCCTGTTTCAACCGTTCCGGGGCATAAGGGTCAACTGTTTGTCGGCAAACTTGCAGAAAAATACATTTTAATCATGCAGGGCCGGTTCCATCTTTATGAAGGATACTCACCCACCCAGGTTGCTTATCCTGTCCGGGTGATGCAGGAGCTTGGCGTTAAAACACTGATCGTTACCAATGCTGCCGGCGGAATCAACCTTTCCTATGCACCCGGCGATATCATGATGATAAAAGATCACATCAATCTGACAGGGCAAAACCCTTTAGCCGGCCCCAATGAAGGGGACTGGGGAATCCGGTTTCCTGATATGACAAAGGTGTATGATTCCGATTTGATCGATGCAGCTTGCCGTATAGCTAAAAAAAGTAATCTTCGAATACATCGGGGCGTTTATGCAGGACTTTTAGGGCCAAGTCTTGAAACCCCGGCTGAAATACGCTTTTTAAAAACCATTGGCAGCGATGCCGTGGGATTATCCACCATCATGGAAGTGATTGCCGGTATTCATGCCCAAATGAAGATACTGGGGATCTCCTTGATCACCAATATAAATAACCCTGATCACCCAGAAAAAACAACACTTGAATCGGTGCTTGAAACTGC
>JAKIUJ010000072.1 GCA_021647625.1 Desulfobacula sp. | reverse complement strand
AACCCAAAACCGGCGAAGAACTCAAAGAAGGCCGTGCGCTTCTTAGAAAACATCAAGCAGATTCAGATTTTGAACTTCTCGATAAAGAAGTAGACAAAATCGTCTGGAAATTTGCCAATCTCTTCCCGGGATGTCTGATCAAATCCATAGACGGCATCCGCCAGAAGAAAAAGTTCTTCTGGGATACCATGAAAGCGGACCACAGACATTGGCTTGCAGCAAATATGGGAGGAGAGGCTTTCCTTGGCTTTGGTGCATTCAATACCAAAAAGATAACCGGTCAGGATACCATCGATTTTATCAAGTTCCGTCAGAATGTTGCTGAATCCAAAGATTGGGATCTGGATATGTTTGCTGAAGTGATGGGCAGCCCTAAAGAATAAAGAACAAGTGTAATATAGAGATAGAAAATACAAATAATGGTTCAAGGCAGGAAATTGCTTTGGACCATTACTTATTGGTTGACTAAACACTACTGAAGGATATTCAATATGGAACTTCTTGTTAAAAAATTAGATTCCGTATTAAGTTGATTGGCCCTAACCTCATCTTTTTTTAAGGGTTTAATGAAAACGTACTTTTATCTTATTCATATCCAATACTTAGGCTTTAGATACCATGGCTGGCTTAAACAGCCGGGATTAAAAACCATAGAGTCGATGTTGGAAAAAACAACTCAATATTGTCTGGGGCATTTTGAGTTTAAAATTTTGGGCACCAGCCGTACGGATGCGAAAGTTTCTGCCAGTCACAGCGCTTTTGAGTTGTTTGTCAGCGAGCCTTTGGATCTTGAACAACTCCAGCATGATTTTAATACAAATCTTCCCAATGACATCCGGGTCATCAATGTAGAAGAAGTGGATAAGGATTTCAACATTATCCAGACCCCGAAAACCAAAGAATATTTATACCTGTTTTCCTATGGTGAAAAATTTCATCCGTTTTGTGCAAGCCTTTTATGTTCATTCCCGGAAAACCTTAATATTGAACGGATGAAAAAGG
Organism: Desulfobacula sp.; assembly: GCA_021647625.1. Classification (GTDB taxonomy): domain Bacteria; phylum Desulfobacterota; class Desulfobacteria; order Desulfobacterales; family Desulfobacteraceae; genus Desulfobacula. The sequence continues at coordinate 18,115 of JAKIUJ010000072.1, read as the reverse complement.
GGGCTCTTCTTTTCCAAGGGACTCATAATTTCAGGCAATACTGCACAAAGCCAAAACCCAACACAGTGTTTCATCGAAGAATTGAGACAAGCATAATTAAAGAGAATACTCAAATAACAGCAAGCTTCTTTCCTGATAAAAGCTATTGTTATCAAGTTATTTCAAAAGGTTTTTTGCGCAATCAGGTAAGATTGATGATGGGACAGCTTTTAAGACTTGGGCAGGGTAAAATCAACCTTGACGATATGAGAATCTCTTTAAGGGGCGATAGCTCCCAACCCTTGAAAACCATAGCACCAGCCTCAGGTTTGATTTTGAATAAGATTCAATTCGATACAAATGTTGAGGGTTCCTGAGACTTATCTTTCTTTTTTCAAATGGTCCTTTTTTCTTTATTTTTAGTGATTTTTATTTTTAATGATCCGGAAAAAAAACAAAGCTGTTGCCCTCTTTTTTTGCTTCATACATGGCTTGATCTGCCTTTTTAACCAGTCCTTCTATATCTTGAGTATCATCAGGATATAAACTGATACCTATACTGGCTGTAATATAATCAATGGTGTGGACATCAAAATCGTATGGAAACCGAATGGCACCCAGGATTTTTTTTGCCAGTTCTTCAGGATGGAACGAGGCGTTACTGGTCATAATAACGGTGAATTCATCACCGCCTATTCTTGAGATAAAATCGGTCTCCCGCAAATTGTCATTCAGCCTTTTGGAAATGGTTTTTAATAAATCGTCTCCGGCTTCATGGCCTAGAGTGTCATTAACCTGTTTGAATTTATCAATGTCCATATACATGACAGCAAGTTTTGTTTGATTCCTTTGGGCTGTTTGCAGACATTGCTCAAGATGTTCATAAAAGGCTTTTCTGTTGTTCAGGCCGGTCAAAGCATCATGATACGCTAAAAATACCAGTTTTCTCTCATATTTTTTTTGTTCATCGATATCTCTTACAAAGGTTCGAAAGCCTGTCCTTTTTCCATTTTCATCCTCTATCGGAGCAGGTCGAATGCCGATATGTTTTTTAATACCGTTTTTTTTAATAATCTGAAAATTGGAATCAACCCTGTCTTCTTCAAATGCCTGCTTAAAAATATCGATTGCCTGATCTTGGTCTGTCAGCAGATCTGAAAATTTTTTCCCGGAGAGGGTATCGCCCGGATAGCCGGTAATTTCGCACAAGGCCTCATTAAAAAAAACAATCGTACCATTCACATCTGTTTCACAATATCCATCTTTCACACCTTCTATGATGGAGCGATGCTTTTTTTCACTTAACAAAAGGGCCTGTTGCGCTTTTTTACGTTCAATGGCAAGGGCGACCTGGTCAGATACGGTAACAAGCAGGTTGATATCGTTTTGATTAAACCGCTCCTGGTCTGTATAACTCTGGGTAACTAATGCCCCGATCACCTCACCTTTTATCTTCAGAGGAACTCCCAACCACGCCTGGGCAAGGACTCCTATAGTTTTTCCATCAAGTTTTCCTCCTTTTGAGATATCCTTGTTTTTAATTAACAAAGGTTTTTTGGATTTGATGACTTTAAAGGTTAGGGACTCTTTTTTGCTGATATCATAAATATCTTCGTAAGAGCTATCCTGCTCATCCCGCCAGTAAGGAAAACTGATGTAATCCTGTTTTTTGAAATACAGGGCAATATAAAAATTATTCAATGTCAAGATCGTGCCCATGATCTTGTGGATGTCTCCATAGAGATCCTCAAGGTTCACCGTCGTGTTGATGGCATTTGAAATATCAAAAAGAGCCTGGTTTAATAGTTCCGCCTGATTTCTTTGGCCTATTTCAAGTTCTAGCTGGTAATTTTTGATTTCAGCATCTGCTGTCATTTGACTGGCCTTAAACAGGGCTTTTTTTAATTCTCCTTCAAGATATTTGCGGTCTGAGATATCTATTAAAACGCTTAAAAGGCAATCTGAACTCTGGAATTGGATAATGTCTGCTGAAATTGATACATGGAGCGGTTTTTTGTTTTTTGTTTGCAGGATAAGATCAAAATCACGGATAAACCCATCATTTCGGATTTGATCAAAAAAAGCCTTGCGTTGGCTCTCATCTGCAAAGGAACTTAATTCTTCAGTGGTTTTTCCGATCACTTCATCTTTTTTGTATCCCAGAGCCTTTAGAAATTCAGAATTGATATCGACAAACCGTTCATCATCGATCGTGGTTATGGCAATAAAAACAGCCTTGGATTGAAATACCTTGGAAAAATGATCTTTGGTTTGCCCTAACCGCAATTCAATTTCATGTTTTTGCTTTTTTAAATGGTTGTGAGTGATTAAAAATGCTGCGATAAAGTAAATCCACATACAGGTGCCGACAATCAGGATACTTAATGAGGCAAACCGGGCAATTTTATTAACCGGTATCAAGATATCGCGATCTATCTTAATTTTTGAAAGAAGCAATGGGGTTCCAAAAGGGTGCAAAAATGGGCTGGTTATGGTCAGGTAGGTTTCAGCAAATTCAATGTGATATTTTTTTTGCTGGATATTGGACAGGACAGGAGCGGGGTTTTGCCTGTCCTTTTTATTCTGGAAAATGCTGAGTTGGATATCTATATTATGTGGCGAGTTGACAGGATAAAGGCTGTGCTTGCTAAATAATTGGCCCAGAAAAATGATCCCACGGGCTTTTGTTTTGTTAGGGGCAAAGTATTTGCCCGCACAAACCATCATCGGCCCTTTGGGGCTGGGAATGATTGTCCAGAAAAGGCCTTCCATGGTTGATTTAAAATTATTTTCATCTCTAATTACAGATTTTTGAAAGGTTTTAAATGCTTGATTCATCTGATCGTTTAAATCAATACCTTTTGCATACAAACGGCCACCATCAATACTGATGAGTTGCACAAGGGGGAGGTCGGTTTTTAATGCATCCGAATCAATGGAAAAAGGACGGTGCTTAAAATTTGGGGTATTGATAAATACGGCTTGAACCACTTCTTTTTTAATCCACCGGGTTGTCAACATTTCTAGATCATGGATCTGGTGGTTAATGGTTTGGTTTACCATTCCTAACTGGTGGAGTGCCACTTTTTTTTCAAAAGCGAGAAACCCGGGAAGAATAACTTTGTTTTTTTGGGTATATATTCCAAGTGCAATGAAAATAAAAATAATGGGGGTAAGAAACAGGAAAAAAAGCTGCGGATGCTTCTTGAAAAAGAATAAAAAAGGGTTAAATAATTTCATATCCTCAGGTTCTTCTGGTTACTCTTAATTTTTGATAATAAAAAACGACCACTTTTTTTAATATTTAAGAGTATAGACCGGATACAGCAGATCTGTCCATTGAATAATCAGAATTAGAATGAACCACCCCGCCGCTAACAGCGGGGAATTAGTCCGGATATTTCATTAAGAAATGGGTTTCATGGCACCCATGTATGCACGCAGTTTTTTTCCGATTTGTTCAATGGCAGTAGATCTGATGGCTTGATTTGTTTTGATCAGTGCGATGTTGTCAACACTGTTGCCTTGATCGTTCATACCGTTTCCAATGACATCCGTATCAAGGTTTGCCATGAAATCTTTCAGCATGGGCAATGCCTGATGGTTAAACAGGTAGCAGCCATATTCAGCCGTGTCAGAGATAACCACATTCATTTCATACAGTTTCTTGCGACCGATCAGGTTGGCAATCAGGGGCAGTTCATGAAGGGATTCATAGTAGGCGGATTCTTCGCCGATACCCGTTGCAACCATGGTATCAAAGGCAAGTTCAACGCCTGCTTTTACAAAAGCAACCATAAGAATGCCTTTGTCAAAAAAATCTTGTTCACGGATATCCTGATCCATTGCGATTGATTTCTCAAACGCAGTTTTGCCTGTTTCAGACCGCCAGGTGAGCAGGTTTGCATCGTCATTTTTCCAGTCTTCCATCATGGTGCTGGAGAATTTGCCGGACATGATATTGTCCATGTGTTCTTGAAACAAAGGTGCAAGAATGTTTTTTAATCTTTTGGACAATTCATAGGCACGGATTTTTGCAGGATTAGAAAGGCGGTCCATCATATTTGTTATGCCGCCGTGTTTCAAGCTTTCGGTAATGGTTTCCCAGCCATATTGAACCAGTTTTGATGCATATGCAGGATCAATCCCTTTTTGTATCATTTTATCGTAGCAAAGCAGGGAGCCTGTTTGCAATACACCGCAAAGAATCGTCTGTTCGCCCATGAGATCGGATTTTACTTCGGCAACAAAAGAGGAATGAAGTACACCGGCCCGGTTTCCTCCAGTACCTGCCGCATAGGCTTTGGCAAGTTCCATGCCCTCACCTCGGGGATCATTTTCTCCATGCACGGCAATCAGGGTGGGAACTCCAAACCCGCGTTTATATTCTTCTCTGACTTCGGTTCCCGGAGATTTTGGGGCCACCATGATAACGGTGAGGTCTTTTCTGATCTGCATGCCCTCTTCAACAATGTTAAATCCATGTGAATAGGACAGGCATGTATTCTGTTTCATCAATGGCATGACCGATTCAACTACGTTTGAATGCTGCTTGTCCGGGGTCAGGTTGATTAAAAGATCCGCACCAGGAATCAGTTCTTCATAGGTCCCTACGACAAATGAGTTTTCAGTGGCGTTTTTCCAGGACTGGCGTTTCTCTTTTATGGCCGCATCCCTTAATGTGTAGGAAACATCCAGACCACTGTCGCGAAGATTCAAGCCCTGGTGAAGACCCTGGGCACCGCAGCCAACGATTACTATTTTTTTGTCTTTAAGGGCTTCTACGCCATTGAATTCGGATGGGTCTACAAATCGGCACTGGCCAAGCTCTGCCAGTTGAAGTCTCAGGGGCAGGCTGTTGAAGTAGTTTTGACTCATGGTTCTCTCCTTTATTTTCAATTTAATATATTGTATTTATGAGCTGAATTTGTTATTGCGTCAAATGAATTGTTTGCAATGCTATGTTTCGTTTTTTGAAACAATAACTATGGTCAGATTTGATTTTTCCCCTACACTCAACAACTAAGGCATATCCTGATGGTGTGAATTCATATTTGATTTGCAAAGCCTTTGAAAATAAAAAAATATGGATATTCGAAATTTAAAACTTTTCCGGCACCTAACCGGCACACTTCATTTTGCCCGTACCAGCAAGGCATGCTATATTACTCCCTCGGCTTTAACCCGGGTTATACAGCGGCTTGAGGCTGAACTGGGCGAGTCCCTTTTTGTGCGGGACAATCGCAGTTGCGAGTTGACATCTGCCGGGAACGCATTTAAGAAATATGCAGATGATGTCCTCCAGAGATGGGATCTTTTGCAGGGTGAATTGAGTTTTAAAAAAGCGCTTCAAGGCGAGTTGTCACTGTATTGTTCAGTCACTGCAGCCGTTGGTATACTTCCAAAACTAATGGTTGCGTATCGAAAAGCCTATCCTAAAATCAGTATTCATCTTGAAACAGGGGACCCGGCCAAGGCATTGACAAAATTGTCCAATCAAGATGCAGATGCCGTCATTTCGGCGTTACCGGATATCCATTCAAAAGATCTGGTGTTTCAAGAATTGTTTCAAACGCCTTTGGTTTTCATCGCCCCTTTAGTGTATCCGGAAATTGTAGTTCGAAATGGCAATGACATTGACTGGGAAGAGACACCGTTGATCATTCCGGATCACGGATTGAGCAGGGACAGGATTGACCAATGGTTTGCAAAGGAAAATTTTATACCCAATATTTACTCCCAGGTGGCCGGTAATGAGGCGATTATTGTTATGGTCAGTTTAGGGTTCGGCATTGGCCTGGTCCCCCGGATGGTTTTAGACAAAAGCCCGTTACTCAATCAGGTGATCGTTTTGGATCATACCCCGACCTTACCGCCCTTTATAATTGGTCTTTGCACACGCAGAAAGAATCTTGCCAACCCGAGGGTGGATGCATTATGGAGGATTGCCAATGATACTGAATCCTGATTCGAGTATGATAAAATTGCTGCCCATAGACACGCATCTTCCCCGGATAAAATTAATTCTTGAAAATAGCAGATGTGCGGTTATCCAGGCACCGCCGGGTGCGGGCAAAACCACACGGGTGCCCCTTGCATTGCTGGATGAATCGTGGATTTTAAAAAAAAAAATATTATTGCTTGAACCCCGGAGACTGGCCGCCATATCCTGTGCCGCCCATATGGCGGACTTGCTCAATGAAAAGGTGGGGCAAACCATTGGATACAGGATACGGATGGACAAAAGGGTGGGTCCAACGACCAGAGTCCTGGTGGTAACTGAGGGTGTTTTTATCCGGATGATTCAGTCCGATCCGGAACTCAACGGGGTGGGACTGGTCATCTTTGATGAGTTTCAAGAAAGAAATATTCATAGTGATCTGGGGCTCGCACTCTGTCTGGAATCGTGTGAAGCATTAAGGGATGATCTCCGACTCCTGGTGATGTCGGCCACCATGGATACCGAAGGGGTTTCAAAATTAATGGGCAATGCACCGGTGGTTGCATCAAAAGGAAAAAGTTATCCTGTAAAAACCAATTACATCCCGGGAATTGACCGGTTAAACAGAAAACTTCCCATTGAATCCGCCTGTGCCATGGCCGTTCGCAGGGCCCTTTTGGAAACAAAAGGGGACCTATTGGTTTTTCTGCCCGGCATTCGTGAGATCATGCGGCTTAAAGACCTATTGATGGACTGGAAAGAAAGCAGCCTTCAAATTATCCCGTTATATGGAAATCTGTTGCTAACAGAACAGGCGCAAGCGTTTAAACCGGCCCAAAAAGGCAAACGCAAAATTATTATCGCGACAGCCATTGCAGAAACCTCCATCACCATAGACGGGATCGGTGTGGTGATTGATGCAGGGTTAATGCGTACTCTTAAATTTTCGCTTACAACCGGCATGAGCCGCTTACAGACAATTTTGGTCTCAAAAGCATCTGCAGATCAAAGACGGGGCCGGGCCGGTCGAACAGCATCCGGAACCTGTTATCGGCTCTGGTCTGAATATGACCAGTCACTGCTAAAACCATTTTCAACCCCCCAGATTTTAAGCACGGATTTAACCGGTATGGCCCTTGAACTTGCGGCCTGGGGAGTGAAAGATCCCGGCACATTAAACTGGCTTGATCTGCCGGAAACAAAAAATTTTGAACAGGCAATTGACCTTTTAAAGAACCTTGGGGCGTTAGATGAAAAAGGGCAGATTACACAACAAGGCAAAAAAATGGTGGGATCAGGATTGCATCCAAGACTGGCCCACATGACCCTGAAAGCGGCTGAAAAAGGACTTGGATTTTTAGGCTGTCGTCTGGCTGCTTTTTTGATGGAAAAAGATATTGTCCGGTTTGACAAAGGCTATTATGACCCGGATATTCGGCTTCGATTGGAATTGATTGAGGCTGTCCTAAAAAAAGAAAAAATTCATGAGAAGAATCTGAAACTGAATAGAAAAATAGTTTTCAAAATTCTTGAATCTGAAAAAAAGATTGCCAAAGGATTTGGGATCAAAAAAGAAGTTATTGATTTTGATCTGACAGTTGATCGGGCAGGTGATCTTCTGGCCTATGCCTATCCTGACCGGATTGCAAAAAAAAGGAATAATCAAAACCATACCTATTTAACAGCAGTCGGAAAAGGGATCGGGTTCCCAAATGCCAACAGCCTGACACAAACAGAATATATCGTGGCAGTTCATCTGGATGGAAACCCCAAAGATGCAAAGGTGTTTTTGGGCGCACCCTATTCCCGGCGTGCGCTGGAACGGGATTTTAGTCGAAATTTTGAAAATTATGAGGCCATAACCTGGGATAAGGCGGTTAAAGAAGTAAAGGCAAAAAAACAACAAAAGTTTGGCAGGCTTGTTATTAATGAACAAATCATGCCGACATTTGGCCAGGACACGGCTTGCCGGATTCTAATTGATAAAATTCAACAATCAGGACTTGATGTTCTGCCCTGGACAAAAAAGATGATCAGCCTGAAAGAGCGGGCCGTTTTTTTAAAAAATACAAACCAATTTTCACATTTACCGGATTTGTCTGATAAAAATCTGCTTTCAACTATAGGAAATTGGCTTGCTCCATTTATAACAGGTATCTTCTCTTTTTCCGGAGTAAAAAAAATGGATTTGGAGCCAGCTTTTTCATCGCTGATAGGCTGGGATACCAGGCAGGTTATAGAAAAAAATGCGCCCACCCATATCATTGTGCCCAGCGGATCAAAAAAAAAGCTGGACTACAACAGCTCCACCGGAATCATTGCATCTCCCGTTCTTGAAGTTCGCCTTCAGGAGATGTTCGGGCTTTTGCAAACTCCTGAAATTGCAACGTCATCAGGGGGGATTCCGGTAACGCTGCACCTTTTGTCCCCTGCCGGCCGACCCGTGCAGATAACAACGGATCTTGAAAGCTTCTGGGAAAATACCTACAGGCAGGTGAAAAAAGATTTAATGGGCAGATATCCGAAACATTATTGGCCGGATGATCCCATGTCTGCCACACCCACAAGCCGGGTAAGGCAGGGTAAACTATAGTTCTTATGATATTCGCCTCTTGCACCCTAAAGTCAAACAGGTTACAAATGTTTAAAAAAATTAAATGTGATGGAAAATGTAACCTTATGGAAATAAAATACTGTACCGCCTGCGGCAGTCCGACAAAATCTGAAATTCCCCCTGAGGATGATCACATCAGAGCCGTTTGCACATCCTGCGAACAGATTCATTATAGCAATCCAACCGTTGTTGTGGGGTGCATTCCCGAACTTAACGGGAAATTACTTTTATGCAAAAGAAATATTGAACCGAGAAAAGGCAAATGGACGCTTCCGGCAGGATTTCTTGAAAACGGGGAATCCGTACAAGAGGGTGCCCTGAGGGAGACCCTTGAAGAGACACGGGCAACCGCTGAAATTATCGATCCCTATCGATTGTTCAATATTGTGTTTGTTGATCAGATTTATATGATGTTTAGGGCAACCCTGACCTCAAAAAACTTTGGCCCCACCACAGAAAGTATTGAGGTGCGTTTGTTTGATGAACAGGATATCCCTTGGGATGATATCGCTTTTGAAGTGATAACCCAGACTCTAAAACATTATTTTTCAGACCGGGAAAGAGGCCGGTTTCCTTTTAAAATATGTGATCTTCGTTGATATTTTGTATCTGGAAGTTTGCAGGTAAATTGTGTATACTTTTTCAATCATATTCGCATTGCACCATATCTGTTTGAGAAGAAAGCAAATATTAAACCTTCAGAAGATGGTGGCAGAGGAAAGATAAAATAATGGAAAATATCAACCGGGAAATGAAAATCCTTATTGTTGACGACAGCTTTGCCATGCTTCGAATCATCACAAAATTTCTCAATAACAATGCGTTCTATAATCTGATTCAAGCAAGCGATGGCGTGAAGGCACTGACGTCTGTCCAGAATGAAACGATAGATTTAATCATCTCGGATTTAAATATGCCCAATATGAATGGTCTGGAATTATTAAAAATTATAAAGGAAGATCACCGCACAAAACATATTCCATTTATAATGCTGACCGTGGAAGCAATTCAGGCAACAATGAACAAAGCCATTAGCCTGAATGTAGACAGCTATATCGTAAAACCGGTTGCAGAGCGTCTCTTTATTGATGAAATAGTACGAATCGTCTCCGGGAACAACCATTCAAATTAAAATATTGAGCAGCAGATTTTCAATCCCGTACATCATAATTTGGATCAAGTATGTCTGGCAGGATATCAAATCGTTCAAACGGCGGCATGATACAGGCGCCTGAAAAATATTTTTTCGCAAGGTTAAGCATCTGTATGGATTGTACAACACCCTTATTTATAGGGTGTCTAGCTGTTTTGAGTTCACTTCGAAGAATTTTAGGAACAGCAATGCCGGCCACCTTGTCATTCAAAAAGACAGCATGCTTAAAGGACAATAATGGTAGGATGCCCATGATGACGGGTGTATTGAAATTTTTTGCGGCGGAATATATGGCTTTTGCCGTTTTTTCATCATAAATGGGTTGGGTAACAATAAACCGGCAACCTGCTGCAATTTTTCTTTCAATCCGTTTTATTTCATGATCCAGGCCATCAACTTCCGGGCGATAATCCAAGACAGCTCCTGTGTGGAGATTTGAATGTCTACCCATGGTTATCAGGTCAAAAACATTTAAGTCATTCACCGTAGTGGTAGGATTGTCAGGTACTGATGCCGAGGGATCGCCTGTGACAGCTATAATTGTATCAAGCCCTAATGCTTTGGCACCCCATAGTTCACTTTGGAGTCCCAGTCGGTTATGATCGCGAACGGTGAAATGAAGGATGACAGGCTTTTGGGTTTCTGTCTGTAACAGGTGGGCAAAAACAAGTGCCGACATTTTTGGCTTGGCCACAGGGTTTGACGCCACACTGAAACCATGAAAAGGCAGATAGGATATTTGGTTCAATTTGTCCAAAAGGGATGCCGGGTCATTTCCATGTGGGGGGACTACTTCAATGGTGATTGTAAATTTGTCTGTATATGAAAAAAGCTTGGGCATGCATGCTCCTTGTTCAAAATAATTGACTGAGTACAATATATAGTAAATCAAGTCTAATACGCAGTAAGGCTTGCTGTAAACAATTTAATTTTAAAAAAAAACTTGGCTGTAACAATAAATTAGTGGTAATGTTGCAATTGTTACATAAACGTTTCTTGAACCCCCATTAAAATTTTGAGTATAAAATAAAGCTGTATAATAGTGAATGTTCCACTGGTTTACAGCTATTTTAAGGAACGGTTCTAAGTAATAAATTTTTAAATTATAAAACTGTTCGGAAAATTTAGGAGGCCGTTTTGGGATTAACTTATCGAAGACGTCTTTTGATTGTACTTATAAGCATTGTTGTGCTTAGTGCAGGAGGGCTGTTGATTAAAAGATTGCTGCTCCCCAAATCGTTTGGGGTGTATGGCCCTTACAGGGCTGATGCCATTGCAGAGGCTGCACTTGTACCGATCCGACACGGCACCAATGCCTCTTGTTTAAAATGTCATCCCTATGAAGCAAAAATTCACAAAAAGGGTCGTCACCAGGCCATTTCCTGTGAGTTTTGTCATGGCACCTTTGCCGACCATGTTACCGATGGTAAAAAGAGCGGTACCCTGCCGGTTAAAAAAGAAAAAGAGATTACTACACTCTGCCTGCGATGCCACAACACAGAAATCAAGGCGCGACATGAAGAAGTTATCAAAACCGTTGCCATGCCGGACCATTTGAAAAATCAAAATGTGAAATTAACCAATAATTGCAATCAATGCCATCATGTACACGCACCGTTGAAATATATTAATCGTGCAAAACAGATAACCGGTATGATGGAGGCAGGATTATGAAGCGACGGTCATTTATTAAACAGGTATTAAACGGTTCTATTGCAGGCTCTTTATATCTGGTCTGGCCCATGAGTGCAAACAGCCTTGACGTTCCGGAACAGATTCCGGGGATAAGGGGAAAAGAATATGATAGCCTGAATCGGGAATTTGCATTCATTGTGGATATCACCCGGTGTATTGGCTGTGGTTCCTGCTGTGTTGCAGATAAAAGAGAATATGATGTGCCCGAAGGCAATTACCGTACCTGGGTGGAACGATACGTCAAGGGATTCAGCGACACAATCTATGTTGATTCTCCCCATGGCGGGCTTGACGGATACCAGACCCCGAGAAGCGATATCAAAGAAAAAGTAAGGGATACTTTTTTTGTGCCCAAACTTTGCAATATGTGTAAAGAGGCACCCTGTGTTCAGGTTTGTCCTGTGGGTGCCACATTTAAATCTCCGGACGGGTTTGTTCTTGTGGATGAAAAACGTTGTGTCGGTTGCTCCTATTGTATCCAGGCATGCCCGTATTCGGTAAGATTTTTGCATCCCAAAAAAAAGGTGGCGGATAAATGTACCTGGTGTTACCAGCGGGTCCGCAAAGGGCTATTGCCTGCCTGCGTTCAGGTATGCCCAACCCACGCAAGAAAGTTTGGTTCCATGAAGGATGAAACAAGCGAAGTGTATCAGATATTAAAAGGTCCCGGTGTTTTGACCGTCTTAAGAAAAGAGATGGGGACTTATCCGGCGCTGTATTACAAAGGTGCCAGAAGGGAGGTGATCTAATGGATGCAGCCCACGGTTCTTCAGTTGTTACCTCAATTGCGAATTTTGTTTTTCCCAATGATTTTCATGTTCATTGGAGCATGATGATCGTTTTGTATCCGTATATCACAGGATTGGTGGATGGGGCATTTATTATTGCTGCCCTTTACTATCTGTTTGATGTGAAAAGTCTTAAACCGGTTGCCCGGTTTTCACTTTTATTTGCTTTAGCATTTTTGTTTTGTGCCACCTTGCCGTTGTTGTTACATCTGGGTCGCCCGGAGCGAAATCTAAATATGTTGTTAACACCGAGTCCAAGTTCAGCCATGGCGGGTTTTGGCTATATTTATGCCGTGTCCATGGGAGTGTTGATATTCATTGTTCTTTTTGTCTACAGGCCCGACCTTGTTGAATTGCGAGCCACATCCAAAGGCCGGCTCCAGATGCTCTATCGGGTCATGACCTTTGACAGCGTGGATTTGTCAGAAGATGCCATGGCACTGGATCGCAAGATTATTCGGTTTTTAGTGGGTATCGGGATTCCCATTGCAGTTGTTTTGCACGGGTATGTGGGGTTCATTTTCGGAGGCGTCAAAGCCAATCCCACCTGGTCCACTCCTTTGATGCCGGTGATTTTTTTGTTTTCAGCCTGTGTCTCAGGGATTAGCGCCGTCATTCTTGCCTATATTGTTATCAGAAAAATAAAAGGGCGTTCCATAGACCATGGCTGCATAAAGACTTGTGTAAATACACTGATTCTCTTTTTCATTCTGGCATTTACCTTTGAAATGCTGGAGGTCTTTTCCCATTCGTATCTAAAATCAGGGTATCATCATATGGTGGAAGGTCTTTTAAACGGCCCTCTGGCCAACTCATTCTGGTTATGGCAGGTCAAAATCTGTTCTGTGATTCCCCTTTTGACACTGGGTGTAATGGGGTTGATCAAGATAAATAAGAGTCTTTATAATTTTCTGGCAGCAGTGGTTTCGGCCATTCTTTTGCTGCAGGTATTGATTATGCGGTGGAACGTCGTCATTGGCGGGCAGCTCATGAGCAAAAGTGCCAGAGGGTATACGCAGTTTCATCCGGAATGGTTTGATAAGGAAGGGATATTAGCTGTGATGGCAGTCATGGCATTGCCGTTTATCATCCTTTTTGTCATGGGCAAAATTTTTCCGTTCTGGCATAAAGAAAGCCAAACAAACGTGAAGGAAACATAAAGATAAATTAAAAAAAATTGGGAAGGAGGTGACGCACAAAAAGAGTTGGCAGTAACTGCCACGGGCAGTCTTGGTTGTTAGCCCTGATATGTCCACAACAAAATATGAAAGTCAAAACTTGGGTTTTAACTTTCATAAAAAAGCAAGATTTACAGGTTAATTATTTTCTTTGGGAGGGAAAAAAATATGACTGTCTTAAGGTCATTATTCATCTTAATGATCGTATCTTTTTTTATAACAGGGGCAGCGTTTGCAACAACAAAAGCTTCTTTTGATGTAAAAGATCCGAAAAATGTAGAAACTAATAAAAAGTGCATTACCTGCCATTTAAAGGAGAACAAATCCCTGGTTCGTCAATGGGAGATGTCCGCCCATGCAGCTGCGAAAGAAGGCCAGATAGGCTGTTACACCTGCCATGCAGCGGATATAGGTGATGAAATGGGATATAACCACGAAGGCGCTTTTATCAAGGCCATTCTTTCACCCAATGACTGCTCAACCTGCCATGAGCCAGAGGCAAAGGAAATGGCCAAGTCGCATCATGCAACAGCAGGTGAAATAATGGCGTCTCTTGATAATATGCTGGCCGAAGTGGTTGGTGGAATGCCCGGCAATAAAGCGAATATGGCCAGTGGTTGCTGGCAGTGCCATGGTTCTGTTGTATCACTCAAACGTGATAAGGACGGTAAGGCCATGCGCTCCAGAACAGATGCGCCGCAAATGGATTACAACACATGGCCTAATTCAGGTATTGGTCGTATTAATCCGGATGGCAGTAAGGGGGTTTGTAACTCCTGTCATTCAAAAAATAAGTTTTCTGCCTCAAGAGCGCGCCAGCCGGAAAATTGCGGAAAATGTCATCTGGGCCCGGATCATCCTCAAAAAGAGATCTACGAAGAGTCCAAGCATGGTATTGCGTATTTCACGGCAGATAAAGGTTCAAGCCAGAATGGCATGAATATCATGAAAGACGGTGGCTGGGTCCTGGGTGAAGATTACCATACCGCACCGACTTGTTCTACATGTCATATGGGCTCTTTTGTGAAACTCAATGGCGCCATTGCCAAAAACAGCCATAATGTAGGGGACAGACTGTCCTGGAACCTGAGAGCACCGGTATCATCTAAATTAAACCGTGTAACATTTACAGACGGTACGGTCGGGGATATCACAGGGGATGTTGCGCCCAGGCCAGGCCAGGTAGCCCCATCAAAAACCTATGTGCGGGAAGGCGATAAACTCAAAAAAGTGATAACCCAAAAAACCATTAAATCTGTTGTTTCCTGGCAGGAACGCCGGGCTAATATGCAGGAAGTTTGTAAATCCTGTCACGGCATCAACCAGGTCCGCGATTTTTATATGCAATTGGATGATCTGGTTAACCTGTATAATGATAAATTTGCCAAACCGGGCGTGAAGTTGGTGAAGATGCTGAAAAAGGACGGTATATGGAAAAATACCGGATTCCAGCATAAAATCGGGTATACCTGGTTTGAAATCTGGCACCATGAAGGACGAAGAGCCAGGATGGCAGCCGCCATGTTTGCACCGGATTATACGCATTGGAATGGCATGTATGAAATAGCCAGAAATTTCTATCAGGAATTTTTGCCGGAAGTGCAGGAACTTGCTGATCAAGCCGGTAAAGGCGAAAAATATCGTAAGCATATTAAAGCTTTGCTTGCGCAACCGGAACATTTGTGGATAAAAACCGGTGGTAGTGCAGAAACTATGAAGTTGATCGAAGAAGAAAATAAAATAAGATATAAACAATAAACTTTAGTATCCCGGCAGGGTTGTGTATTCCTGCCGGGAATTAGTTTTGGAGTAAAAAAGTATGCGTCACCTTGTTGTTAAAACAGCATCCATTGTCAGTCTGTCCATTTTTCTTATTACCGGCATTGGATTTGCCGCTGATTTGAACATATTGTTCAAACAGGTTGAAAAACTAAATTTAGAGCGACAGGGGTATGTTCTCGGAGCAAAACTGAATAAAGACCAGCTAAAGACTGCCAAAGCCAATCCGGAAAAAGCCGCCGCCGCTGATACCTTCAAGTTCAGGGATAAAAATCTTTTTGTGGTTGCACACAATGGCAGCAATAGGATTGTATTGCTCTATGAACTATTTAAGGACGCCGATCAGCAACAAGTCAAGGATCTGGTTGGCGATCTATACATGAATTTTGAAGATCCTACGGTTATGGCCCATGATAAAATTATTTACTGGGCCTGGGCGAAAAAAGGCAAGATCTCTTCGCTAGAATTTGACAATGCGAAAGATGATAAAACAAACAAGACAAAATTGGGTATCCTTGCAACTGTGAAATGCGTCAGCGATATAGAGATTATGGCAAAACAAAAAGAGGCTTCAACAGGCGATGTCTATTATGTTATCACCTCGGATCCAATTTTAACATTTTTTGCCGACCGGAATAGTTGATCAGGACCCAGGCAGCCATTTTTTTGATTTGGGCAGGATGTCACTGATGCAGTATGGGGTGATTTCATAATTCATTTCTTTTAATTCCCGTTCCTATACACTCAAGATTTTTTTCTCAAATGTTAAGGTGGAAAAATAATCGGCCATGGTTTCTTTTCTTCGAATCAATTCGACACTAGAATCTTCCTTTAAGAGCAATTCTTTAGGGCGAAGATGGCCGTTGTAGTTGAACCCCATCGAATGACCGTGGGCACCGGTGTCATGGATAACAAGGATGTCGCCTTCAACGGTATCCGGCAGATCCCTTTGAATAGCAAATTTGTCGATATTTTCACACAAAGCACCCACGACATCTACTTTTTTCATCTTTTCCTGGTGGGGCTTGCCGTGGATATGAATGTGGTGATAGGCGTCGTACATGCCCGGTCTCATCAATGCAGACATGGATGCATCTACGCCGACATATCTTCTGTAAATATTTTTATGGTTTATAACACAAGTAACCAACACACCATGGGGGCCTGTTATATATCGTCCGCTTTCCATATATAACTTTGGTGCCCAGCCATTATGTATCTCGAACCTATTAAAAAGCTCAATTATTTCGCTGGCCATTGCATCGAGATTGAATGGTTTTGCATCGGGTGTGTAAGGGATGCCGAGACCCCCGCCAATGTTAATGAATTCAAAGGTAATACCCAGCTTTTCATGGATGAATTCCACAACATCCAATAGCATGCGAGTGGTTTCTACCATGTATTTATAGTTGAGTTCATTGGATGCCAGCATGGTGTGGATGCCGAATCGATTGGCACCAAGTGCTTTGGATCGGCTATAGGCATCGATGATCTGATCATGGCTGAGGCCATATTTTGATTCAACCGGGTTTCCGATGATTTTATTGCCCTTCCGTCTGGGTCCGGGATTATATCTGAAACAAATAAGATCCGGGAATGGATTGAGTTTTTCAATTAAGGAGATATCATCCAGGTTTATTGTGCAGCCGCCGTTTCCAAAAGCATTTTTAAACTGATTGAAGCTGGTGTTGTTTGAGGTGAACATGATATCTTCACCTGAACTGCCAATCTGTCTGGCTAATTCAATTTCCGGCGTGGAAGAGCAGTCAAACCCAAACCCCATTTTCTGAACGATTTTCATGATAGATGGATTGGGCAATGCCTTGACTGCAAAAAATTCTTTAAAACCATTGTTTTTTTTAAACGTGGTAATTAATTTTTGACAGGTTTGTTTGATTCCTTTTTCATCATAAATGTGAAAGGGGGTGCCAAAGGTTTTTACTATTTGGGGCAATATATCCGACAATCGTTTTTTATATGAATTTGACATTGGCATGTTTGAAGTGTTCCCTTATTTGATTTTTGATCCTAAAGTTGATGGCAGCATTATTTTAGCGCTCTCTTTGAAGGAGGAGATGGCAATATGCGTTTTGGTTTCTTTAACTTGTTTTATGGTGGCAATTTTTGTCCTCAATATGGATTCCAATTCAGTGTTGTCAGCCACACGAAGTTTAGCCATGAGGCAATCTTCTCCTGCCAGGTGGTGAACTTCCTGGACTTGTTCAATATCAGAAAGCAGTTCTCCTGTTTGGGGAAGATGGATTGGTGACGTTACCTTGATCCGGATGAATACGACCATGGCACACTTGAACATGTCGGGATTGAGCCTGACTTCATATCCTTGGATAATGCCCCGGGATTCGAGTTTTTTTATCCGCTCCAGTACGGCAGATGGTGCCATGCCAATTGTTCTGGCAACCTCTACATTAGGGATGCGGGCTTTTTTTTGTAAAATCTTTAGAATTTCAAGATCGGTGTTGTCCATAGTTGTATTTTTTCTTTATCGTCTATGTTGGTATTTATCAGTATGATATTCAGTAAGGTCTAATATGTCAAGAATATAATTCATGTTAAAGGATAATTTTACGAATTATTCTCGCCTTGATTGCCTGTTTTGTGTTGAACAGGACAAAACGCACGCAAACCAGGCAGTCAATAATATAAAGCCGCTTGATCAAAACAATGGATTTTATTGCGTTTACCCTGATTCAATTGATTTTTGTTGATAAAATAAAGTGATTAAGATACATTTAAAAGATGACATCCAATACAGTGAAGAAGGTTATTGTTAAATGATAGTGGAAAATGACCCGATCAAGATTTTAGTCGTTGATGATGAAGAAGGTATCCTTGATGTCACAGAAGGATATTTCCAAAGAAAGGGTTATGAAGTCTATACGGCCGCCAATGGCGTTGAAGCCCTTGCAATCCTGAAAAGAGTTAAGATCGGTTGTGTTTTTACCGATATCAATATGCCCATTATGGACG
>JAKIUJ010000071.1 GCA_021647625.1 Desulfobacula sp. | reverse complement strand
TAAGACCGTAATCGGTTTTTTATTATTAATAACCGTGATTTTTACTCTTCAGTTTCCCCGAATAATCATCGATACAGATCCGGAGAATATGTTGAAATCAGATCAACCCGAGCGTATCCTATACGACCGCGTTAAAAAGGACTTTGGCATTCATGACCTGATTGTCGTTGGGATCGTGGATAAAAAGGGTATTTTTCGTTCTGAATCATTGGAACGGGTTGCAGAGGTTACATCGAAAATTCTCAAGATCAAAGGAGTGATCATCAAAGAGGTGGTGAGCCTTACCACTACGGACAATGTTAAATCTTCAGGCGGGCTTCTTGATATCCATCCGGTGATGCAAAAAATTCCCAACACTTCACAGGCGCTTGATCAACTCCGGCTTGATATAGCTCAAAATCCGTTTCTGCACGAAAAAATTGCATCAGCAGACGGTACGGCCGTTGCCTTGTACATTCCTATTCAGAAAAAGGACATGAGCTATCGGATCGCCCGGCAAATAGAGAGAATACTCGATCAGGATTTGCTTCCCGGACAGACTTATCATCTGGCCGGGCTGCCGGTCGCAGAAGATACCTTTGGCCACGAGATGTTTATCCAGATGGCAGTTGTCGCCCCCCTCGCTTTTATGGTTATCCTGATTCTGGTATTCCTGCTTTTCCGCAAAACAGCGTTCCTTCTCCCTGTGGGGATGGACGCTATGTTTGCTGTGTTGTGGGCAATGGGATTCCTCATAGGCACGGGAAATAGTGTTCACATTATGAGTTCCATGATCCCGGTTTTCCTTATGCCTATTGCGATTTTAGATGATGTCCATGTCCTGAGCGAGTTTTTCGATCGGTACAGAAAGTTGGGTGACAAGCGGCGTGCACTTTTGGAAGGGATGCAGCATCTTTACCGCCCCATGCTGTTCACCTCCCTGACATCTGCCATTGGATTCGCTTCCCTTGCCCTGGCCGATATTCCCCCGGTACGCGTGTTCGGGCTGTTCGTGGCTTTTGGAATCATGGCTGCCTGGCTATTTTCCATGACCATGGTCCCGGCAGTGATCAGCCTGATTAGCGACGAGAAACTGAAGAAGGCATTTTTGTATAAAAACGACAGTTCTTCTCTATTTGATAAGGTTCTGCAACCAGTTGGCAGGTTTGCTTTTTCACGATCCAGAACAGTTCTGATTTTTGGTCTTGTGCTGCTTGTTTTTGGAATCAGTGGTGTTATGCAAATAAAGATAAATGACAATCCTGTAAAATGGTTCAAAAAAGGGCATCCAATGCGGGTAGCCGATAGCGTCATGAACCGGCTTTTCAGCGGTACTTACATGGCCTATTTGGTGATAGAAGGCAAAACAAATGAAATAATTAAAAGCCCCAAAGTCATTTCTTATATTGATCGAATCCAATCGAATCTGGAAGCAAATCCGCTTATAGGAAAGACCTCCTCGGTTGCAGATATCGTAAAACGAATTAATCTTGTACTGCATGATAATAACAAAGAGTACTACAAAGTGCCGGATTCCAAAGAAGCCGTGGGGCAATTTCTCTTTTTATTTCAGTCTTCCGGTGATCCCAATGATTTAGACAATTTTGTGGACAGCGATGCCCGGCAGGCCAATGTCTGGGTCCAGATGAAAGGCGGAGACAATCAGCAAATGACTGACGTTGAGTCCGGCCTTGAAACTTTTATCAGAGAAAATCCTCTGCCAACCGGCATTTCAGTCCACTGGTCAGGTCTTACTCATATTAATAAGGTGTGGCAGGATCTCATGGTCTTTGGTATGCTTAAAGCTATTCTTGGAAGTTTTCTTGTGGTTTTTATCCTCATGGTGATTCAATTTCGGTCGTTTACCCTGGGGACTCTTTCCATGATCCCTTTATCGGTATCCATTATTTTGTCCTATGGGCTCATTGGGTGGCTCGGAAAGGACTACGATATGCCCATTGCCGTTTGTTCCTCACTGTCACTGGGCTTGGGAATCGACTTTGCCATTCACTTTATTCAAAGATTTCAGGAGCAATATGCCAAAAACAAGAATCTCAGCGAAACAAACCTCTACATGTTCGGTGATCCCGGGCGTGCCATCGCCCGTAATGCCATTGTGATTTCTTTGGGATTTTTGCCCCTTATGGCATCAACCTTGACGCCATATGTGACTGTGGGATTTTTCTTTGCCCTGCTTATGGTGTTCAGCGCCATATCAACCCTTTTCCTATTGCCGGCAGCACTGCATATTGTCGGGCCGCGTATCTTAAAAGGAGGTAAATGATGAGGCTTGAAAGAATGCTTAGAGGCATGGCAGGGATGTTCGTCTTAATCTCATTGCTATTGGCACATTTTCATACGGCCCGGTGGCTTTTCTTTACTACGGTTATCGGTTTGAATCTTATGCAGTCTGCGTTTTCAAACTGGTGACCGATGATGTTTATACTTCGCCGGTTCGGTGTTAAGAGCTATGAAGACGAGATAAAATCTCTGAAAAGCGGAGATTCGCAATGAAGAAGACAATTTGCGGATTTGCAGCATTTATATTTATTGTTTCTGGTTTGACGTTATCTGTACAGGCAAAAGATAAAGAAAGCCTACTTAACGCAGCTCAAATAATTGAAAACTCCCAGCTTGCGTTCTATTACCAGGGTACTGATATGAAAGCCAATGTGGTTATGGAGCTTATTGATAAAGACGGTGGGAAACGAGTGCGGGTTATGACCATCCTTCGGCTTGATAGAGCACAGGGAGAAAATCAAAAATATTTCATCTATTTCCATAAACCAGGTGATGTCCGCAGGATGACCTTTATGATCTGGAAATATCCGTTAAAGGATGATGATCGCTGGATATTTATCCCTGCCATTGATTTGATAAAGCGTATTGCTGCGGATGACAAACGATCGAGTTTTGTGGGATCAGACTTTACCTATGAGGATATATCGGGCCGTGATGTTGATTCTGATGCTCATACCTTGCTCCGATCCGAAGTGTTTCAAGGGATTGATTCCTATTTGATTCAAAGTCTCCCGCTGGAACCTACAGAATATGCAAAGCGACTTTCCTGGATCGATAAAATAACTTTTCTTCCGTTAAAGGAGGAATATTACGATGCACAGGAAGAGCTTTTTAGAGTTTTTACCTCGGATGTGATCGAAAAAATCGCTGCAGGCGAAGGAGAGGACAAAAAAATATTTCCGACTGTGACCAAACGTATCATGAAAAATGTGAAGACCGGACACAGGACAAAAGTCATTTACAAATCAGTAATTTATAATATTGGATTAAAAGATACTGACTTTAGTGAGCGGCATATGCGAAGGCCTCCTCGTTCCTGGATTCGATAAATTTATAAAACTCACGGTAAAAGAAAATGTTTAAAAAATATCTGAAATTATTGATATTGGTCATCCTGATACAATTTGCAGGATCGGCATTGGGACGGGCCGGAGAATATGAACAGAACATCGAAATTCACGGGTTCCTCATGGGAAACTTTTCAGGGCGGATAAATAGTCCGAATTCATCTGGAAAAGAAGGCGGCGATCTTCTTTTGGGTGAGGAAAGACTTCGCCTGGATATCTTCGGCTGGGCAGAAACCATTGAAGCTTCAGCAAGGGTGACGGTGGATTTGTTGCACGATGCCGTGATTGGCGAGTTTGATACGGATCTGCGTGAAGCTTACCTTGATTATACGACTCAATCCTTTGATTTTCGTCTGGGGCGACAGGTTATCACCTGGGGGGTGGGGGATTTTCTCTTCGTCAACGACGTATTCCCTAAAGACTGGGTATCTTTTTTTTCAGGACGACCGATTGAATATCTTAAGGTTGGTGTAGATGCATTCCGTACCCGATATTCTTCAACTTCAGTCAATATAGAATTCCTGGTCATCCCTTACTTTGAGCCGGATAACATTCCAACGTCCAAACGCTTTTATCTCTTTGATCCGTTTTCAGCAGTTGTTTCACGCTATGAGGATGAACCAAAAACCACTTTCGAAAACACAGAACTTGCATTGAGGTTTTATAGAAGAATCAAAGAGTTCGATGTTTCGGCTTATATGTACAGAGGGTTTTTTCGCACACCCGGCATGAGGCCGGACAATCTTTTATCGCCCAATTTTATAACCCGGTTTTATCCTGATCTTTCAGTTTATGGTTTAAGTGCCCAGGGAAGTGCTCTGGACGGGATCTTGAGTTTTGAGGCAGGCTACTATCATTCAAGGCAAGACGAGAATGGTGATGACCCTTTTATCCCAAACTCTCAGATTCGGTATTTAATCGGTTATCAACGACAGATATGGGAGGACTTCACCCTTGGCGTTCAATACTATGCAGAGATCATGGAAGATTATTCAAATTATCAAAGCACTTTTCCCAATGGGTTTCCCATACAAAAAAAATATCGGGATACCTTTACATTATATATAGAGCAATTGATAATGCACCAAACACTGAAGTTTTCTTTGTTTGCTTTCTACAATCCTGTAGATAATGATTACCTTATCCAGCCTAAGGTGTTTTATAAATTTTTAGACAATCTTTCTGCTACGCTTGGCGCTAATATTTTTGGAGGCGACAAGGATACAACATCCATGGGTCAATTCGACAAAAACGATAATGTTTTTGTGTTGGTTCGTTATTATTTTTAAACGGCTATGGTAAATTATATTTTTTTCTTGACTATAGCCACAGACAGATATTATATTATTCAATAAATTAATTTAATGATTGAAAAATTGAAGTGGGAATGAGCTATGAAAAAAAATATCATAATCGTACTTCTATCGATTTTTACCGGCTTTGTATTTGCTACAGATACAATAGGCGAGACTAAAGAATTTTTTGTTCCACCTCCTGCATATCCTGAAAGAGTCTTTCCATGCACGCGATGTCACGACAATGTTCCAATTAAAGTGCAAGAGAGAATCTTAACCATGAACCATGCCGACATTGTTTTTGACCATGCCGAAGAACAACGATGGTGTCTGGACTGCCATGACGCAAAAAATCGCAATAAGCTAAAAATGATAAACGGGAATAAAATTGACTTTGACGGTTCATACAACCTTTGCGGACAGTGTCACGGAACCATATTTAGAGACTGGAAACAAGGTGTCCATGGAAAAAGAATCGGGATGTGGAATGGAAAAAAGCTGAACCGCCTTTGCATTAATTGTCACAATCCTCATCAACCAGCGTTCAAACCGTTGGAGCCTCAAGACAGGCCTTTGAAACCTTTGGAAGCAAACCTAACCCCAAAAAAGAAGGCAGGCATCAATGACCAAGAAAGAAAATAATGAACCCGGAAAAGCTATGATTGACAGACGATTATTTTTGAAAAGCACTGCCCTTGGATTAGCCGGCACAGCCTTACCACTGAAAAAGGCCAGAGCATCCATATGGAACAGTTTTTTTCAGGAACATTTTTCTGAAATGGATGATGGCGAAATCAAAAAAGTTTTAGAACGGCTGGAACAGGAGAACCAAAAAAAATATGGAAGAAATATAGATATACGTGCGGATAAACCCATTGAGGGCGTAAAATTTGCGTATGCGCTTGATCTTTCCCGCTGTGTTGGTTGCCGGAAATGCGTCTATGCATGTGTCTCAGAGAATAATCAGTCGCGAAATCCTCAAATCCACTGGATTAGCGTCCTAAAGTTTAAAAAGGATGATAAATGGATCGATCTTGAAAATGCAGATCGCTATTATGACCCGAATCTGGTGCCGGAAGATGACTCTTTTTACATGCCGGTTCAATGCCAGCAATGTGAAGACCCCCCATGTGTAAAAGTATGCCCGACCCAGGCCACATGGAAAGAAAAAGATGGAATCATCGTTGTGGATTATAACTGGTGTATTGGCTGCCGATATTGTATGGCCGCCTGTCCCTATGGTGCGAGACATTTTAATTGGTCAAAACCAGGCATACCAAAAGATGAAATTAACCCCAATACACATTATCTTGGGAATCGTCCACGGTATAAAGGTGTTGTTGAAAAATGCACCTTTTGTGTTCAACGAACCAGGGTTGGAAAGTATCCTGCCTGTGTTGAAGTCTGTCCGGTGGGTGCCAGAAAATTTGGAGACCTTTTGGATCCTGACAGTGAAATTCGATATATTATTGAAAATAAAAGAGTTTTCAGGCTTAAAGAAGATTTGAATACTATCCCTAAATTTTATTATTTTTTCGCGACCTAATGGAGCAATTATGAATGATTTGAAGAGTAATTTTTTAAGAACGGTGAAATACACATTCAGCGGAGACAAACGTTATCGTTTATGGCTGTTCATTCTGTTTTCAGTAATTTTCTTTGGGATTGCAGCCTATTTGCGGCAATTGAATACGGGCTTAATCACAACCGCCATGCGCGATCAAGTCTCCTGGGGCTATTATATCGCTAATTTTACATTTCTGGTGGGCGTTGCGGCTGCAGCGGTATTGCTTGTGATCCCGGCATATTTGTATGATTTTAAGCCCATAAAGGAAATCGTTTTATTTGGAGAGATGGTTGCCATATCAGCAGTGGTTATGTGCATCCTTTTTGTAACGGCTGATATGGGACAACCACTGCGGGCATGGCATATCCTGCCACTGATAGGATCAATGAATTTTCCATCCTCACTGCTGGTCTGGGATGTAATTGTTCTGACCGGCTATCTGGTTATAAATTCAATTCTGGTTATATATGCCCTTCACCGGATTGCAACCGGAAAAGAATATAAACTGGCTTTAATCTGGCCACTTATTTTAATTTCAATTCCATGGGCTGTCAGCATTCATACTGTAACAGCCTTTCTGTATAGCGGACTTGCAGCAAGGCCATTCTGGAATGCTTCAATCCTGGCCCCAAGGTTCCTTGCGTCAGCTTTTTGTTCAGGCCCGGCCATCATGCTTATTATATTTCAAATCATGCGAAAAGTATCTAAAATTGAGATAGAAGACAAAGCTATTTTCAAAATTGCCGAATTAGCAGCCTATGCCATGGGGATAAGCCTCTTTTTACTGGCTGCTGAAATTTTTAAAGAATTTTACTCCGGCACCGTTCATCTGGCCCCCATGAAATATCTATACTTCGGGCTGCACGGAAAAGCGCACCTTGCCCCCTGGATATGGACGGCACTTGTTTTCAATATAATTTCCTTTGTTCTTTTCCTGTTACCCAGAACACGTGAAAACTTCATGTATTTGAATATCGGCGCAATACTGATGATTCTGGGTGTTTACATTGAAAAAGGCATGGGCCTGGTTATTCCCGGATTCATCCCGGATACGCTGGGCGAAATTTATCAATACTGGCCCACCATGTCGGAAATTCTGATAACACTGGGTATTTGGGCCACCGGCGCATTGGTTTATACATTAATGGCAAAATTGGCCATTGGTATTTATACAGGTGCAATAAGATTTACCACTGAAATTACCAGCGGGTAATACAATGGTTTCAGTCAAACTGGTTGTCGCGGTTGTTGTAAATACAGCAGACGGAAAATGTGAGTAAATCGGCTGCAAATAGTTTGCATACATAAGAGAAGAACAACACAAGGGAGGTAAAAATGAAAAGGAGAAAGTTTCTTAAACTGTCAGCTTCCGCTATGGCCGCCACTGCGGTTATGTCCAATTTCAAAGCGGTTAAGGCGGAAGAGTGGGATATCGGCAAAGCCGGAGCCCAGCCTAACCCGTCCGATGAAGATGTTCAGATCGTCAGGAGTGTATGCCTTATGTGCCATGGAGGATGCGGTATCCAGGCTAAAATCATGAACGGCGAACTGGTAAAATTGAACGGAAATCCGTATCATCCCAACACTTACGATTATGTTGCAAAAGGTAAAATTGTTGAAGAAGCTGATCTGGACGCAGGACCTGACGGCAAAGATGTTGGGACTCTATGCCCGAAAGGCCAGTCAGGGGTTTTTGCCCTTTACAGTCCCTTTAGACTTCAGCACCCCCTAAAACGCGTCGGCCCAAGGGGATCTGGAAAGTGGGCAAAAATAAGCTGGGATAAAGCGATCAAGGAAATTTGCCAAGGAGGCAAACTATTTAAAAACGTCAAGGGCGAAGAAAATCGTGAAGTCGAAGGGCTTAAATCCATTGTGAACAACAATAAGCCCATCGGCCCCAAAGAGTCCGATTTTATGGACGAGGCACCACCGGAAGGATACGGACCCAAAAGGAACCAGTTTGTATGGGCCCATGGCCGCAATGAGCAGTCGCCTATGACACCAAGGTTTGCCAAAGGCTCCATAGGGGTTCCCAACATGCTCAATCACTGCTCACGATGTGCCGGAACATTCTACAACGTTGTAGAGGATGTACTGAACCTGCCTCCTTATGAAATCGGTGCCTATACTGATTACGAATACTGCACTTACCTTATCAGTCTGGGTTCCAATGTTACCCAGGCCGACTATCCCATGCAGACACGGGCACGTTATCTTCAAAAATACGGCAAACGGCAGGGACCGGATGCCAAGCAATTCAAGCATGTTGTTGTTGATCCCCGTTTCAGCAATGCAGCTGCAAAAGCCACCCACAACGGAGTTGGAGAATGGGTCCCCATTCTACCCACGTCAGCATCCTATTTTCTATTAGGGCTGATCCGATGGACCATAGATAATAAAAGATATAAAAATCTTTATCTTTCAATTCCAAATGAGCAGGTTGCCAAGAAAAAAGGCTATAGAAACTGGACCGATATGACATTCCTTGTCGGCACCAAGTCCCCCATGACCTATCTATCCGGGAAAAAGGCAGGCCTTGGACAGGGGGAATACGTTGTGCTTGTAAGCGGAAGGCTGAAAATGGCCCATGAAGTTGCAAGAACAGCCGATCTTGACGCTGAGGTTGTAATCAAAGGGGTTAAATATAAAACCGTGTTCCGTATGCTTAAAGAGCGGGTACGGGAAAAAACACTGGCAGAATGTGAAAAAGTCTGTGATATCCCAGATGGGACCCTTGCACGAATCGCCAATGAATTTACAGCCGCCAAAAAACCTTCTATCGAGATGTTCCGGGGGCCTGTTCAGCAGACCAATGGCTATCATAACGGGCAGGCAGTCTGCATACTCAATATGCTCATGGACAATATTGACAGGCAGGGAGGCTTTATTCCAGGACATGCCAAATACAAGGGAGCTGTGAAAGGAAAACTGCGCAAGCCCAAGGGCATTTCCGTATGCCGCCATAAGGCAAAATACAAAGGCACAAAAAAAACTCCCACAAGGCCATGGTACCCACTGGCCAGACGAAACGTGACACCGGAATTTTACTCTTCTGTCCGGATCGGATATCCATACAAGAACAAGGCCTATCTGAATTATTATAATAACCCTTATCACACCATGCCGTATAACGCAGAAGTCCGCAAGGCATTCCTCGACCTGAAGGCCATGCCGTTGACCTTCTCCATTGATGCATATATGGGAGAAACCAGTGCTCTTTGCGATTATATCCTTCCGGATACCGAATACCTGGAACGTCTTGGCGGATTCAAAACTTATCCACCGGTCAAAACCAGGGTATGGGGTTTAAGACAGCCTGTGGTGGGCTCATTTGACCCTGAAACCCATGACTATAGACCCATCCGGCCGGACACCAAAATGGCTGATGATGTTTTTATCATGCTTGCCAAAGAATGCGGCCTTTCAGGATATGGTAAAGATGCGGGCGGCAAGGGTATTCATATTAACAATTCATGGGATTTCTGGAACGAATACTACAAGCATAAAGACTTTAAGGAAGGGCTCGATCCAAACGGGAGCCTGGTCAAACTTGGCGGACAATTTCAAAATCCGGCCAGTCAGTACACAGATAAATATCATTCAGGAACATACACCACCTTTCCTGGTGGAAGACCTGTACGTCCCATGTACGCATACCAGGAAAAAACAGCGGTTAATAAGAACAGCATGACCGGCAGATATTTTGACGGGCTGCCTACATACAGAGAAATATTTGACTGCATGGATCGGCCTATCAGTCAAAAAATCTGGAAAAAATATCCTTTTCAGCTACTTACCTGGAAAGATACTTTCCACACCCAGTCAAGAACCATGAACAATCTTTGGCTGGCATCAATCAAACCCCAGAACTTTGCGGAAATCAATCCAGCAGATGCCAAGAAACTGGGGTTAGTCACTGGTGGCTGGGTCAGGGCGAAATCCCCGTCAAGTGAACATGATCCCTTCTATGAAAACTCAATGGGAGATGGCTGGTTTAAGTTTCAAATCAGAGTGACCAGCCGCATCCGCCCCGGGCTCTTTTCTGTATGCAATTCATATGGAAGGACAGGCGCAGGTGCCAGGAAATGGTATATGGATGGTGATATCCAGCCATTTGATGAAAGAATAGGCGCGGGCACTTCATTGAATCCGTTGTATATGACAGATCCGGTGCTTAAGAACATAGCCTTAATAGATCCGATTTCCGGGGGGACCCAGAGTTTTGGAACACCACTTAGAGTCGAGCGACTGCAATAAAATAAGGAGGGAATAATGAGAGAAAGCAAACCAATCCTACCACCGGGGACTTTAGAAAGGTCTTTCAAAAAAAAGGGGCCCAAGCAATACACCATCTGGGTGGACCTTGAATATTGCATTGGATGTCACGCCTGTACCATGGCATGTAAGGCAGAAAATAATACTCCGGTCGGCCTGGATTTTAACCGGGTCATAGAAGTGGAAGAAGGGGAATTTACCAATCCGAAAAAGAAACCGAACCTTGGAACATATTTCGTTGCCATGCCGTGTATGCACTGAGGCAAACCTGCATGCCAGGCGGCATGCCCGGTTGGAGCCATTACAAAGCGCAAAGAAGACGGCATTGTACTTATCAACAAAGATCGCTGTATTGGGTGCAGATATTGTGCCTGGGCCTGTCCTTACGGTGTTCCTCAATTCAATGCCAAGGCAAATGTGGCGGAAAAATGCACCATGTGCGTACACCGCGTCACCAAAGGCCAGGTGCCGGCCTGCGTAGAAACCTGCGTGGCAAAAACCAGATTCTTCGGCGAGATAAATGACTTAATGAACCTTGTCCGCAAAAAACGGGCAGGAAGAGTTTTTCTGGGCGGGGCCACAGGAACCGTACCCTCAGTAATCTACTCAAAATAACTGCTACGGGCAGATCCGGTATTGCATCAGGGTCTGCCCACAACAAAGCATGAAATACCTGTTTTGTTTTGCAGAGTATTTCATATTAAACAATCGGAGAATTTTATATGAATTTGAACACAGGTCATCACATACTAACGGAAAAATTATTGTGCCCTTCTTTCAGGACCTCAATATCGAGTTGTACCCGGTGTGAAGACCTGTGTCCGGTTAAAGCCATTCATCTTTCAGATAACGGACCTCAAATAGGCGACAAATGTATTGACTGCGGCGTTTGTTTTGCAGCATGCCCTAATGGTGTTTTCCAGATGGACAAAAGAAAAGACAGCACCATTATTGCCGAGGTTGAAAACAAGATTCCCAAAAAAGAATCCAGAATGGTTTCAATTTCCTGTAACCATGGTAATGCATCATCTGATTTGATTGTGCCGTGCCTGGGCAGATTGACAAAACGGCTTATACTGGAACTGATTTATCTTAATGAACGAGGCGTAAAAATTTTACAGCCTGACTGTTCCCCGTGCGCCTTGATAGATGCATCAGCTAATTTCGACACGGTCATGAATCATCTGGATTCCATTCTTGCAATGACTGGATTGGAAAAACACAGGTTATGCAGGGAAACCACCCCCTTTGAACCTGCTGCCGGGATTACAAAAAAAACGGTTTCCAGGCGCAGCTTTCTTGGTGCTGTTGGTGCGAAAGCAATTGAAACGGCTGTGAAAGTGATACCGGATGTTGGACTGGGACATTCTGAAACTGAAAAGGAAACAGCATTTCGTGACGTTCTTTTATCGCAACCTGAAAATCTTAAACGTTCTTCGCTGTTAAGGACGCTGGAGCGATTTGGAATTAAAAATTCAATTGTTGTCCCATCAAAAGACTTTTTTTGTGCGGAAATTTGTATAAATCAGAAATGTAACGGGTGCGGCGCCTGCACAATTCTTTGTCCAACAGGTGCCCTTTTCAAACAAGAGGTAAAAAACAGTTTTGAACTGAAGTTCAGACTTGATTTATGCACTAATTGCCGGGAATGCGAAAAGGCCTGCTCAAAAGATGCTTTGCAAATAAAAGAAGAAGTAAGACTGGACTTTCTATTAGAGAGTTCAGATAACACGCTCTTCCAGGCAGCCAGGAATGAATGTTATGCGTGCGGGCAACTATTTATTGGCGGCACTGGCAAAATTTGCCCTCTCTGCTTTGACCGCACAAAAAAACAGGATTTTCTGGTTAGGACATTAACTGCTATAGAGGATTAATTATGAATGAAATTGATATATACATGTCAGCAGCAGACAGAAAAGAAATATACGGTTTTTTTTCCGCTCACTGCCTTGAACCGCCTTCAGATTCGCTGACCATGATGATACAGGATCAAAGTATTCTTGAGGCGCTGAAACCAGAAGGAGACAACAGTACAGGCTATGCTGAACTGGTTAAATTTGTCAAAGAAGACTCAGGGATGGCAGACCTTCAAAATGAACTGATTGCTGAACATTCCAAGCTGTTTTTGCTCCCGGCGGACATTTTTCCCCAGGAATCGTTTTATCTGGATAAAAGAAAGTTTATAGGCGGGAAAATGACAACAGCCGTCAGCAGTTTTTATGAAATGGCCGGTGCAAAAATCCTTAAAGACTGTACTGAGATGCCGGACCATATTGGTATTGAATTGCAGTTCATGCAGTTTTTATGCAATCTGGAAACAAATTTGAACCAGAATGAGAAAGAAGAGGAACTTGCCCAATGTATCGATCTCCAGAAACGTTTTCTGGAGGACCATTTGCTCAAATGGGCATTTTTATGCTGCGAAAAAATCATTGCGGTATCAAAAATACGTTTTTATACTGCACTGGCAAACCTGCTGATGGAATTTTTAAAGGCTGAACAAGAAAACATTGTAGAGGATTAATAATCGGCAATGTTTAATGGAGAAAAACCATGCAGAAAAACTCCGTAAAATTTTTTTTATATGTGATTGCAGCTACATTTGTAGCAGGCTTATATGTTGGTGGAAGCCTGGCTGTTGGCTCGGAAACTGCAGATTTGCCAAAAAAAGTTCGTGATCCGCACCAGGTACATTTTGAGCTTGGCAAAGATATTCCGCCCATAGGTTTCAGTGTCAGGGAAATTATTGACTGGCCGAATTTTACAAGATCCCTTCAGGCACAGATAGCATTGTTGCCGTTCAGTCAAGAAATGAAATTTTTAATTGAAAGATTGATGCCTGGCCTGACAAGCATTGATGAAAAAAAAGTTGTTCTCAGTGAAATAAACAAATTTTTAAAACTGCCTGATTTTTATTCTCAAATGAAAATAAAAGTATCTGTCAGTGATACCACAATGCAGCTGCTGTCCGACTATCAACGAAAAAAAACCAATGAAAACCTTCAATGGCTGAACAGGAGTATCATCAATGATATCCTTCCGCCGGCTCCCCGTGTAGCTGTTCGGGAAGGAAAAAAATATGACAAGCTGCGAAACATCAATTGTCTGACATGCCATGAAGACTGGCAGCCTGTTACACCTGTGGTGAAAAAAAAATCAGCCTTGACACCACTTGAGCAGTTAACCAGGATGATCCAAACGCAGTTAATCAATCCACCGCCTTCTTCTCTACCTCAGCCAGAATCAATTCCATTTGTAGCGGATGATGATTTTCTAAGACAATATAACAGCCTGAAAAAACTTATCGTCAGGCCTGACACCCGTGGAAATCCAATGATTATAGAAGCTGTTCATCCTGAGAACCCGTATACCTGGAAACCACTTTTAAAACGCCTTGTCTGCATCGACTGCCATGGCCCTTCAAGAGAAATTAATGACATAAAACATGCCAATGGCAAAACCCACAAAATAAAATATTTATATGGCCCCACGGAAAAAACCCTGGAGGAGCAGCATGATCAATAATAATTTTTCAAAATTTATTTTCAGTATTACAATAATTGTTTTTTTTTTATTGGGAACCGTATTAACAGCACTATGCGAGGATATTAACCCCGGCCTGACCAGATCAAAATCTGCTGAAGAAAAAAAAGCAAGCCTGCAATATACCAGGCAGCTTGAGAAACGCATATCAGACCTTGAGGATCTCGTGAATCTTCTTCTTCAAGAAAAACAGGTGTCCGGAGACATCCCTGTCCCAAAAACTCAAGCACCACAAAAAACAGCTGAAACTGAGGCCTTGGAATCTTCAGATACTGATGAAGACGGTGAATGGGGCAGTGAAGAAGAAGTGGAAACCGTTTTAGAGGGGCGTGACAGAGATGCCCGGCGCAGGGTGACAGAACTGGAAACATGGCGCAGGAAATTAGATTCAAAAAAAATAAAGGAAGAAGAAGAAGAATCCAAAAAAGTAAAATTTGAATTTTCAGGCAAATACAAACTGCATTTTAATTCCAGAAACAACTTTGACCTTAATAATTCCGGCAGGGAATGGCCGTATGACAATACTTCCTATTTTGACTATAGGTTCATGCTGAAAACAGAAGCTTCCTATGGACCTCTGGCAACGATCTTTACCATTGACAAGGGTAATTTTACCTTTGACTGGAAAGAGGACAGTGAAGGCACCCTTGAACGGTGGTCTGAATTTTTCACTGTTAACTCAGCCTGGGTCAGAGAGGTTTATTTCCAGTTTACAGGTCCTTTCCTCTTAAAGGCCGGAAGGCAGAACATAACTGATACCCATGGCGGAATAGTTCTTGAAGGACCTGGCGATGCCATCAGAATAGAATCTTCTACCATCAGCACACCATTTGGAAAAGTTTCAGCCTCGCTGGCCTATCTTGCTGTAGCAGGCGGATTCAGCGATTATACGGATTTCAATCAGTCAGGAGGCTCACGGTGGGGTGACAGAAAAGCTATTTTCGGAATAGCCAACAAGCTGGACGGCTGGTATCTGAATGTCCCTATAAAACCTGTTCGAAATCTGACAATAGAACCGTATGTTCTCAAGGTGTTTGACAGAGGTGAAGCTGTAAATGGAGACCCTGACTTAAACCTTGATAAAGATTTTAACGCCTCAACCCAGGTCCGGGACGGTTCTTTTGAACCTCTGTATACAGGAATGGGGATTACAGGTACCGCCGGCAGATTTTCCTATAAAGCAGACTTTATTTATCTGTCAGGCTCTTATTCGGACACACGTGATATTGAATCCAGCGCTATGATTTTTAAGGGTGACTATCGCTGGGACCGCATAGGCCCTCTTGATAATTTCAGCCTGGGGCTTGAACTTGCCAGAGGTTCTGGCAATGATGCCTCTGACTCTGAAACAACTGGAACTGTAAAAGATTTCAACGGGCTCTGGCTGTGTAAAGACCGCCGCAAATTTGGGAATATTTTCAGTGAGGATTTAAGGGCTGGGTATTTTTTCTGGGACAGCAGCCTGGCAAATATCACTTTTGTAAAAGGATCAATGGGGTTCAAACCTCTAAATAATCTTTCTGTAGACCTGTCCGTACTCAAATTGTGGACAACCGAACCTGTGTTTAAAGGCCGTGGACCTGTATACGACTGGAGCCTTGGCACATCCACAACAACAGATACAACACAGGACGTTGGCTGGGAAATCAACTTAAATCTTGGTTTGCAGGTACTGAAAAACTGGAAATTATACACAGAGATAGGATATTTTCTACCAGGCGATGCCTATCAGCTGCCAAGTGGTGAAAGTGCAGACTATGCATCGGAATTCATATTAGGTTCTGAAATTTTATTCTAGTATCATGGGCAATCAATAATGATGGCAAATAAATTTATATTCTGGATGGTAATGGCAGCCTGTTTTGCTG
This sequence comes from Desulfobacula sp., assembly GCA_021647625.1. Lineage (GTDB taxonomy): Bacteria > Desulfobacterota > Desulfobacteria > Desulfobacterales > Desulfobacteraceae > Desulfobacula. The sequence goes on along the minus strand of JAKIUJ010000071.1, from coordinate 3,329 downwards.
TCTCAAACGCAGGATATGCCGGTGAACACAAGACATATTCCAAAAAACTGCCGGTGCTTGTGATTCATGCCGATCCGAAAATCGGAGAAGGGCCTCTCAAGGTGCGCCTTGAACCTGAAACTAAAAACCTTGAAGAGCCGCTGTCCTTTGAATGGAACTTTGGCGATGGAAACACAAGCACACAAAAAAAACCATTGCCTCATTTTTTTGATTATGGGAAATATATTGTGATATTAAAGGTTACAGACGGTACAGGAAAGACATTGAGTGCAAGCGTAACGGTTTTTGCAGATTATCCATGCGGGTGAAGTGTGTATTAAGCTTTAGTTGAAGCTAATTTAAAATATTAGAAGAGGAGTTATTTAAAACAGATGAGATTTTTCAGATGTATTTCAGTTTTAGCTGTCCTGGTGTTCCTGGTTGCAAGCTACTGCATCATACCGGCATCGGCTCAGGAAGCATCAATTGTCAGGGCAACACAGGTTGACGGCACGGTCACTAAAAACGGTGCAGCCCTGAATGAAGGGGATATAATCCAAAGGGGTGATAAAATTGCCAGTAAAAAAAAGTCAGCTGTTGTGTTGACATGGTCGAACGGAACCATGCTGAAACTTTTTTCAAACACATCAATTATTCTGAAAGGAGTTGTGTTTGAAAATGACAGAAAAATGGAAAAAACATTTTTGACTCTGGAAACAGGAAGGATATTTGCCAAAGCCCAGGTACCTGAAGATATATTTGAAAATTTTGAATTGAAAGTAAATTATCTTCCTGTTTATGCCCAGGCCTCTGAATTCGCAGTTAAATATTCAAAGGCTAAAAGCGAATTTCAGGTATGGTCTCTCATCGGAACTACCATTGTCGGCCTGGAAACAGACCTTGTCAGAATCAATGAAGGCCAGGAAGTGAAAATAACAGCCGAAGCCATACCCCAGACCCCTGTTCCGATGGCAAAAAACACATTGACTGCCCTGACAAAAATTTCAAATAAAATGGGCGGCAGCATGCTGATTGAAGAAGAATCAGCCGCAGTGGGCGGACCTTTAAAAGTAAAAATAGGCGGTGTGAGAAACAGGCGGGGAAGCTATCCTTATACAGTTAATTTTAAAGCCATTACCAGAGGCGGAAGTGGAAAAATCAAATCAATCAACTGGAATTTCGGTGATGGTGAGTCTGCTGCCGACAAGAAAGTGAAGCATACATTTACCCAGGGTGTTTATGGAGTTGTTTTAGTTGTTGAAGATGAAAATGGTGAAAAGGCCTCTGCTCAGATTAATATCAGCGTTGAAGAAGACTGCAGTTGTTAAAAGGCATAAAGGCATGCACGGTTAAAAAAAATGTGCTGTGACAACAGGAGCTGTAAATGAAGGATTTTAAAACCCTTGTCAGTGAATCAGCTGAGGTTCATGGGCATCTATGTCCGGGCCAGGTGGTTGGTGTTCGAATGGCCATGCTGGGTTGCCGCTTAATCGGCCTTGATGATCCAAAATGCCGCAGCCAGATAAAAAAACTGATTGTTTTTATTGAAATGGATCGCTGCGCAGGAGATGCTGTAGCCCATGTCACCGGCGTAAAACTTGGGCGCAGAAGCCTGAAATTCATGGATTACGGAATCATGGCAGCCACATTTATTAATCTGGAAACAAATGAGGCTTTCAGGATAGTATCCACAGAAGAAGCACGAGACCTTGCTCCTGTTTATGCCCCGGATATTTCAGGCCGGTCAGCCCGGCAGCTTGAGGCATATACACTCATGCCCGACAGTGTGTTGTTCAGAGTATATAAGGTAAATGTTAAAATCGATGAACATGATATGCCGGGTCCTACACGAAAAAAAACAATATGTACCAGATGCGGACAGGTTGTACGTGACCACCGGGAAATTATTATAGATAAGGAGCCTGTCTGCCGACCCTGCACTGAAAATGCATATTTTTCAGGTGCTCGTGAAATTGCCCTGACAAATAATTTCAATGACCAGATTAATAAAACAACTATAAAGAGATCTTAAAGGAGACAATGCCATGCTAAAAAAGATTCCTGTTCAAAAAGCAATTGGTACTCGCCTCGCCCATGACATCACAGAAATTCGCCCGGGAGAATTTAAAGGTGCGGCATTTAAAAAAGGACATACAGTATGTCATGAAGACATATGCAGCCTTCAGAAACTTGGGAAAAATCATCTCTATCTGATTGATCTGGAAAAAGATGAAATTCATGAAAATCAGGCAGCGGTTATCCTTGCCAAGGGATTGGCCGGATCTGGCATAGACTGGAATGAAGAAGCCAGAGAAGGAAAAATTACATTGCATGCTGCTCTGGACGGCATACTTTCAATAAATTGCTCATCCCTGGCGGCATTTAATATGATTGATGAAGTCATGTGTGCAACCTTGCATAGTCATAGCCTTGTTAAAAAAGGAGATTTGGTTGCCGCAACCCGTGCGATTCCTTTGGTTATGAAACGCGCACCCGTCGAACGGGCAGCATCCATCGCATCTTATGGGGAAGGCGTTGTGGAGGTTAAGCCGTTAAAAAAACTCAAGACAGGTCTGATAATAACCGGAAGTGAAGTTTATAACGGATTAATTGATGATGGATTTGCACCACTGTTATCAAAGAAAATTGATGATTTAGGTTCCCAGATAGTAAGCGTGGAGTATGCTCCTGATGATACACATCTTATCGAACAAGCCATATTAAAATGTCTGGATTCCGGATGTGATCTCATCCTCACAACCGGTGGAATGAGTGTTGACCCCGATGATGTGACCCGTATGGGAATCCGCCAGGCGGGTGCAAGCGAGATGCACTATGGGACTGCCGTCCTGCCTGGTGCCATGTTTCTTGTGGCATATATAAATGACACTCCGCTTTTAGGCGTTCCTGCCTGTGGATTGCATCACCGAATAACAGTGCTGGATCTTATTCTTCCAAGAGTCATGGCAGGCGAGCGCATAGGTAAAAAAGAACTGGCATTTTTCGGTCATGGTGGACTATGTATGGATTGCAAGGAATGTTCCTTTCCACATTGTCCCTTTTGCAAAGGAGTTTGATTGTTTTTTACATCAATTAGCGGCAGGCCACAAAAGTTGTATGTCCCTCAACTTGAGGGTAAACCGACGGGTAAACCGACGGGTAAAACAAATTTGATCCGTGAAATATAGTGCTAACCCAAGTTCGTCATAATAAATAGCAGATACCCGTGGTTCGTGAGTCAGATATTTTTTATGGTCACTACGCATTTGCGTCATATAAATTTCTCGGTAGCGGAATTACTTTCAGCCCCAATAATCTATAAATATTTTTATGATCCGGCTCCGGCTGAC
>JAKIUJ010000301.1 GCA_021647625.1 Desulfobacula sp. | reverse complement strand
CTATAGTACATGAGGATTTCAGAATTTTGCAGCAACGAAGCAGATGGGTGAGTTTGTGAGCTTTGCTCCTCTGCGAGCCGTTCAGGCACTGTTTAATCGTCATGGTGATCATTTTTTCCTTTAATATCGACATGTAACCCTTCCCAATGCTTTGTCAGCCAGAGCCATAGCAGAACCTAACGTCACGCCGGGTTTAAGGCCGGTATACGGTGCACCCTCTCCTTCTCTATGAATTCTTACCAAGGCCTCGAAAAAGTACATATCAGCCAAATCTTTGGCCTTTCCACCTTTGACACGAACGGCAAGAGTTATTTCAAAAGCATTCTGGATTATTTTTTCGTCAGGTGGCCTTAACCACTTAAACAAAGGAGTGGTATCCCCATTAATCACGGGCTACCCTTGCTTCTTTTATCACTGGGCCGTCAAGTGTGTCACAATGCCTGTTTTTTCCATTTGACTTGACAATCACTTTTCCTTTTGATCTAATGCATAGAACATAGTTCTGCATACAGAACAATTTGATTTTATTAGGTTTTTAAAAGGAAAAATAAATGACCGCAGAAAATAAAAAATCAATTTACCGACCCGGCGCTCCTGCAGTTGAACAGGCGGCCCAATTGCTTTTGTATCTTGGCAAAACCCGGGAAATGGATCTGGGCGTGACAGACATCTGTAAAGAAATCGGCATTCATAAAAGCAAGGGATTTTCAATACTCAATGCTTTGGCACAATATGATCTTGTAACCAAAGACAATAAAACCAAGACCTATTCTTTAGGACCCGCATTAATGCCCCTGGCGCGCAAAGCCCGGGAGAAACTGGATATCAATGCCATTGCAAAAGACCACCTGCAACTGCTTGCCAATGAAACAAAAACAAGTGTTCTCTTGGGCATTATCAGCAATGACCAGTTTTATATCTCCGGCAAGTATGACGGCAATGATAAACTCTCTGTCACTGTTCGCAGGCATCAGTCCCTGCATATTACCCATGGAGCCCACGGCAAAGCCATTTTCGCGTTCATGGATGAATCAGAACAGGACAGAATTTTTAATTCGGATCAACTTCATTTTCACGGAGAAACCTGTGACCTTGATCACAAGATCCTTGAAAAAGAGCTAAAAGACTGCAGAAAAAATGGATATGCCGTTGATAACGGAAAAATCACACCCGGCATCACGGCTGTCAGTTCTCCTGTGTTTGATCATAATAACCAGGTGTCTGCTGCCATTGTTCTTGTTGGCACCTTTACCGAGGATAAGTTTGACCTGCTTGGCAAAAAAACCGCTGCCACTGCAAAATTGATATCAAAAAAAGCCGGAGCACAATTGCCATGATTCAAAAAGATAAAAAACAAACCAACTCAAATACCACTATTGTCAAAACAACAACCTGGTCCGCAGGCCCGGGTTGTCATGGCGGCTGTGGTGTCCTGGCCCATATACAAAACAACAAACTCATAAAGCTTGAGGGAGACCCGGATCATCCCTGGAACCAGGGCCGTCTTTGCGCAAGAGCCCTTGCCATGACCCAATATATTGATCATCCTGACCGTCTCACCTCACCTTTGAAACGTGTGGGTAAACGCGGCGACGACCAGTTTGAAGAAATTTCATGGGATGAAGCATTTGATATTATTGAAGAGAAAATGAACGGTATCCGGGAGGAGTTTGGCCCGGAGAGTATGATCTTTTCCATGGGCACAGGTCGTGATATCGGTCCCTGGATCTGCATGCTGGCATATGCCTATGGCAGTCCCAACGTCATGTTCGCCTTAAGCGGCAATGCCTGTTACAGCCCGAGAATTGCCGCCCTTGATACTATACAGGGGGATTTCAGCGTATTTGATGCGGCACAGTGGCTGCCGGGGCGGTATGACAACCCTGAATATGAAATACCCGAATGCATCATCATCTGGGGATATAATATTTCCGCCACCTGCCCGGACAATCTGTTTGGTCACTGGATTATTGATCTGATGAAAAAAGGCACAAAACTGATTACCATAGATCCAAGGCTTTCTTTTTTTGCCTCCAGATCAAAATATTGGCTGCCCATTCGACCCGGAACAGATGCGGCACTGGCCCTTGGATTTTTGCATATCATTATCAAGGAAAAATTGTATGATCATTCCTTTCTTGAAACCTGGACAGATGCCCCGAGACTTGTTCGAATAGACACGGGCAAGCTGTTAAAACAATCCGATATTACACTCGATGGTTCAAATAAAAACGCTGTGATATTTGATCTACAAACCTGCACTCCGGTCTTCTGGAACACTGAAAAACAAAGCTTTTCAAAAAAGAACATCATTCCTGCTTTAGAGGGAACTTTCAACATCACCCTTTTAGACGGCAGAACGATTGCATGCACAACCGTATGGGAAAAGTTCAAAGAAAGCTGCGCCCTCTACACTCCTGACTATGTTGAAAAAATCACCTATGTGCCTGCCGGAGACATTCAAAAAGCCGCCCGGTTTTATGCTGCCTCCAAGCCTGCATCCATCCACTGGGGAGTCCCCATTGACATGACACCGGAGATCACCCCGCTGTGCCATGCCATCGCAGCACTCTGGGCGCTCACCGGGAACCTGGATGTACCTGGCGGCAATGTGTTTACACGCTCCGCTTTCAATGCTGTGGCCTATGCTCTGCCAGGCGCAGAAGGGGTTATTAAATTAAAGGACCAGACACAGGATGCACCCCGAATCGGCAAAGATGATTACGGCCCCTTTAATAAATTTATCTGGCGGTGTCAGACCGATAAGGTCATCGACCAGATTTTCAGTGAGAAACCTTACCCTGTCAAGGGATTGTGGATGCAGACCTGCAACCCTTTGTCCGGTATTGGCATGGACCCTAAACTGTGGCAAAAGGTGCTTGAAAAACTCGATTTTATTGTTGGAGTGGATCTTTTCATGACGCCGTCTTTGAGATATGCCGATATTATCCTGCCCTCGGCCACCTTTCTTGAAAAAGACGGGGTTCGCTCCTGGTGGGTTCCTTTACAGACCATTAACAAGGCGGTTACCAAAGAAGGATGCAGGCCGGATGTTGAAATAAATTTTGAACTATCTAAGCGATTTGATCCTGATTTTAAATGGGAGACCTTCCATGATCTATTTGATGAAATCCTTGAACCCTCGGGGATGAATTTTGAACAATTGTCTGAAAAAGGATGGGCCCTGCCACCTGAAG
>JAKIUJ010000070.1 GCA_021647625.1 Desulfobacula sp. | reverse complement strand
GATATTAAGAGGTACCATTCAAAAAATAGCAGATAACGAAGCGTGGAACATGCCTGCCACCATTGATGATCCTGAAATACTAGGAGAGATGGAAGAGGCACTTGTGAATTTAGGTTATGCCGGTGCAAGAAAATAAATAAGAATCAAGGATAAAATTTACGACCATAAGGCTTTACCGAGAAATATGACAATGGGCGAACAAAAAAAACAGCGACGATGACAAAAAAACAACAAATCTATTACTTTATATTACTAAATCCCAAAATAACATTAATCTTTTAAACAGCATTGTCATATTTCTCAATTTCTTTTGAATGGTCACCTAATACAATAGGAGGAAAAAAGTGAAAGATCTGAATCTGTATTGGAAAAAGAATCTTAAGATCATGGCCGTACTATTGTCCATTTGGTTCTTTGTTTCTTATTTTTGCGGTATCATTATTGTTGATGTTTTGAACAAAATCATGATTGGTGGTTTTCCCCTTGGTTTCTGGTTTGCCCAGCAAGGATCTATGTTTGTTTTTGTAGCGTTGATCTTTGTTTATTGCAATTTGATGGAAAAATTAGACAAAGAGTTTGACGTAGACGAATAATTCTATCTTTTAAAACTTCAAACAAAACCAGTTAAACTAAATCAAGAGGAATCAAAATTATGAGTGATATTTTTGGATGGACTATTTTATGGGTCGGCCTTTCCTTCGGCCTTTATATCTATATCGCCTGGCGCTCGCGGGTGTCTGATGCGGCCAGCTTTTATATTGCAGGCAAAGGCGTGCCCCCCATTGCCAATGGTATGGCAACAGCAGCAGACTGGATGAGTGCTGTCTCTTTTATCGGCCTTGCAGGCCTTGTATCGTTCACGGGATACTGGTCCAGTTCCTTATTAATGGGCTGGACCGGCGGCTATGTGCTTTTAGCACTGCTTTTGGCACCTTATCTTCGAAAATTCGGAAAATTCACAGTGCCCGATTTTATTGGTGACCGGTACTATTCCGACACGGCCCGCCTTGTTGCTGCGGCCTGTACTGTTTTTATTTCCTTTACTTATATCTGCGGCCAGATGCGCGGTGTGGGCATCGTATTCAGCCGTTTTCTACATGTGGAACTTGCCACAGGTGTTGTCATCGGCATGATTATTGTTTTCTTTTATGCGGGACTCGGCGGCATGAAGGGCATTACCTATACCCAGGTTGCCCAGTATTGCGTATTAATTACAGCATATGTTGTTCCGGCCATTGCCATCTCCATGGTTATTACCGGCAACCCCATCCCCCAGCTGGGATTTGGCAGTGAAATTGTTCAGGAAGGCATTTATAAAGGCCAGTATGTACTCCAGGCCCTGGATAACATTGCTCTGGATCTGGGCATGAAAGAATATACCGCTACCTTTGGCGCCGGTGCAAGCAGCAAGCTTAATATACTGTTGATCTGCTTTACCATGATGTGCGGTACGGCAGGCCTGCCCCATGTTATTATTCGCTTTTTCACCACCCCCACGGTGCGGGATGCCAGAAAAAGTGCTGGATGGGCCCTTCTTTTCATCGCCATTCTTTACACCACCTGCCCTGCTGTGGCGGCATTTGCCCGTTTTAACATGGTCAATACCATTAATGACAAAAGCTTTGAAGCAGCCCCTTCATGGTTCAAGAACTGGGAAGACCCGGGACTTATCGTCTGGGTCGACAAGAATAATGACGGCATTATCCAATACAGAAACGGAAAAGTATTTGCAGGCAAACCTGTGTTAAAACCAAAATCCGAACTTGGAAAATACGGCGAACGCCAGGTAAGCAATAAACTGACAGACAGCCCCAATGAACTTTATATGGATCGTGATATTATGGTTCTTGCAAATCCGGAAATCGGCGGATTGCCCGCATGGGTCATCGGCCTTGTTGCAGCCGGCGGCCTTGCCGCAGCCCTTTCAACCGCTGCAGGCCTCCTTTTGGCCATTGGTTCCTCCATAAGCCATGATCTGTATTTCCGTGTCATTAATAAAGAGGCATCTGAACAAAAACGGCTGTTGGTTGCCCGTGTTGTTATCGGAATCTCAGTGGTCTGCGCCGGATGGTTCGGCATCCACCCACCCGGTTTTGTAACACAGGTGGTGGCATGGGCATTTGGCATGGCAGCGGCAAGCTTCTTCCCTGTAATTATCCTTGGTATCTTTACCACATCGACAACCAAGGAAGGTGCCGTCGCCGGTATGGCCACAGGTATGATCTTCACCGCCGCTTATATCATTAACACCACATATTTGGGTGGAACCACCTGGTTCTTCGGCATTAACACCATGGGCATCGGTGCAATCGGCCTGATTCTGAACTTCACTGTTGCGATTACCGTCAGCAGGTTCACAGCACCACCACCACAGGAGATTCAGGATATGGTACAAAGCGTTCGCGTTCCAAGGGGAGCAGGAGCCGCAGTGCAAATCCATACCTAGTGTTTGAACAAAAATTCGCCCAAACACAGGATTTTTGCTCAGCCACTACCCAACCTGAACTAAAGAACAACTGCGGTTTTTATTTGATGTTTAAATAAAAACGTTAATCCGGGGGAGTACACCCGACCTGGGCTCCCCCGGTCCGACAAAACCTATTACCAGGAGGCCACATGGAACGTGTTTCTAATGCAAAAGCAGTCCAATTTCAAAAAACAATGTTAAAAGGCGGCTTAGCGGCTGCGGCACCCGGCCTTGTGGCAATAGTGGCAGCCTTTACCGCACCGATATCGCTCCTTAACCATTTCACCGGCATGGGAAACATGGGTGTGGCTGCTCTCGGCGTAATATTTTTTGGTGCTGCCTATTTTTTTAAAAAAGGTCATTGGTGGGCAGGCATCCCGGCAATTTTCTTCACCGGATGGGGGGTGTGGGTATTTACAGCCAAGGCAGCCCGACTTTTAACCCTTTATTACATACACAATCCTATTATAACGCTCAATGATATCATTGCACCTTTTCCTGTTATCTCATTGCAGCTGATGCTTGTGTTCATCACCTTAAGCCTCGTCCTTGTTATTTTCAAAGCGCTCAAACTTACCCGTTTTCTATCACCACAACCGATTAATAAATATGTATGGGGCGCTATGGGGCTATGGGGCGTGGTTATCGCAATGGATTGTATGAACAGATTTCAATCCGGAGGATAAGGGAATTAAATTAAGTTATCCCAAATCAGCAGAATTTTATTTCCATTGGAATGAAATATCTAATCGTGTATTAAAGCATCTGCAACCATTGAGCTTAAAAACTTCACCTCTACACCCATATTATAATATTTGTTTAAATCACTGAGCTGGGAATGACAATTTTCACAGGCCGTTACAAGCAAGGATGCGTTTGTCGCCTTCACCTGGTCAGCTTTTACTTTTGCTGATTTCATCCTGAAGTCATGACTGTCTTCACCCATGGCCACAAGACCACCTCCGCCGCCACAGCAATAGTTATTTTCAGCTCTTTTTGCCATATCAATAAATTCATCGGTCAATTGGCTTAAAATAAATCTTGGTTCATCCATCACCCCTCCGTTTCTGGCAATTTGGCAGGGATCATGATAGGTTATTACGCCGTTGAATTGATTTTTGGCAACCTTAATTTTGTTTTCCTTTATATACCGCTCATGGACCTGGGTTATGGAAGAGACCTTGAAAGGTTGTTTGCCGGACATCTGTTTTAATACCCTGAAGGCAGTCCCGCATTCACAAATGCAGACTTCTTTGACATTAAGTTTTTTTGCTTCATTAATGATTCGATCCATGATTAATTTTGTCTTTGCCGGATCGCCAACAAACGCACCAAAATTAACTGCTTCAAAAAAACTTAATGTCCAGTTTTCTTTTGCTGCATTAAAAACGGCTGCAGCAGGTATGATGGAGTGTGCTCCCGCCAGAGCCACATATAGAATATCTGCACCCTGAACTTCGGTTGGGATAGGAATCTGGCCTGCTTCAAGTTTCCACTTTTTGACAACATCCTTTTCCAGGCGTTTTAGGCCATCAATAAATCCTTGTTTTATCATATCAATGGATTCGCCCTTTGAAATGGAAACATCTGCAAGCATACTCAAAATTTCCGGTTCTTCCTTTGCCACCACCAGCATGAGCTTGGCTATCGACATAATCTGCTGGGTATCAATTCCGAAAGGACAATGGGTCATACAACGCCGACATCCTGTGCATGAATATGCTGCCCGGTTAAGATCGTCTAAGGTGGTATCATCAAAGGATCTTGCCTCACCCAATGCGGGCAAGAGTTTCCCTTGAAATTTAAAATATTTTTTATAGAGTTTGCGGATAACCTCTGCACGTGCAGCAGGCGAATACTCAGGCCTGGGCATGGACTTGTAAACATGACAGGAGTCCGTACAGATGCCGCACCTGGAGCAGGTTTCAAGATACATGGTGATTGTTTGATTTAGTTTTCCCTCAAACGCTTTCAGAAGGTCCTCTCGTAAATCCGTTTCCATTTTATCCTCTCCTGATTTTGTTAAGGGGTATGGTGAATATGGCATGCATCATTTTACTGAAAGGAAAAAACATGATGAACAGATTGGCAAAAAACACATGAAAAACCAGCATGAATGAATGCCCTGAATAAGTGACATCAGAGATATCAGGTTTGAAAAACAGCAGGCTTTTCAGATAAGTTTGGTAATCCTCCACTGTCATTTCCTGAAAACCAAACCAGGTTCTGGCCCAGTCCATTTCGCTTCCCAGTATAACAGTCATTAAAAGCAGGGTTAATAAAATATAATCCTCAAGCACAGATAAATGTTTGGCCTGGGGTGTAAACCTTCTAAAAAGGAAATACAACAAGGAGACAAACAGCGACAAACCAATAAATCCCTTCCCAAGAAATACGTCATGCTCAATGATCTGAAAAATATCAAACATCTGGATAAGCTCGATGTGACCAATGATTAAAAGAAAAACAGATCCATGAAAAATGATTAGAAAATACCACATAACCGGTTTGGCTTTAAACACTTGCGGCATTAGAAAGGTATCAATCAGTGTATATAGCCAAACCGGGTTCTTCTCCGGATAAATCCTCAAAGGAATAGTTAAAACCGGTTTTTTAAAAATACTCGTGATTCTATAAATCATCCCTGCAATAAAAATAGCACTCGAAAGATATACCATTGGCACAAGGATAATATAATTTAAAGTATCCACTGTTTTATCTCCAGGTATTATTTAACTCTTTTAATATAAAAAGTGATTGTATCATCCCCTTGAATGGTATCCAGAATTTCATGTCCATTAGTTCTGGCCCATGCAGGAAAATCAGTCAGGGAACCCGGATCTGTTGTAATTGCCTGAATAACCTGATTTATTTCAACTTCTTTTATCCCTTTGCTGATTTTTACAATAGGCATGGGACAGGGAAGACCTTTTAAATCCAATACTTTATCTGCTTTAATATTTTCACTCATTTTTACTCTCCTTAACATTTTAAATTTAATTTATATCTTTGTTTTCTATTTTTAATTACAGAAACAGCTGAATCTTGCTATCAATAGCTTCCTCAAGAAACTTTGCAACACCGCAATACGTAAGGCCCGGATAATCAACCATCTCTTTCGGTTCAAATCCCATAAGATCCATGGACATTTCACAGACATAGATATTAACACCCAACTCCCCTGCCATCTCTATCATTTCATCTAACGAAGCAACATTCTTCTTTTTCATAAGACTTTTCATCATGGCAGTACCGGCACCACCCATGTTCATGTTGGACAGTTTGAGCTTAGAAGCCCCTTTGGGCAGCATTGCACCAAACATTTTGCTGACAGGGTCTTTGCCTTTAACGCTTTTGTCTTTTGCACGAAGCATTGTGGTTCCCCAGAAAGTGAAAAACATGACAACTTCCATTCCCATGGCCACAGCACCTGTGCCGACGATAAAAGCTGCCAGAGCTTTATCCAAATCGCCACTGAAGACGATCATAGACAATTTGTTACTTTGAACCTTTGCATCAAAACCGCTCATTTGCGCCTTGAGTTCATCAATCTGTTTTTGTAAATCTTCCACTATCACACCTCCAAATAATATTATAGTTCATGATATGAACCATATGGTTAATTTTTTTTATTCCCTTAATCTGCCATAAATTCTTTGCCTGTTTCCATACATGCTTTTAAAAGATCAAGGTTTGTTAATAATTTTTTTCTTTCTTCATCACTCACCTGGGACAAGACAACCCCATGTAATTCATCTTGAAAAACTTTGATTTGCGACAACTTATCTTTGCCTGCCGGTGTAAGACTAATGAGTGAAACACGATGATCCTCAGGGTCTTGTATCCGCTTGACCAGTTCTTTTTTCAGAAGGCCGGCAACAATTTTTGTCATCCGGCTTTTTCCGACATTCATTTTTACTGAAATATTTTTTGATGTCAGATACTTTTCATCCTTAAAAAATATAAGACATCTGAGCTCTGCATCGGGCAGATTAAATTTCTTACTTTGGTATTGCAATCTGTCCTGGCAGCACTGAAAGAGAATATTGATGAGATTTTGAAACTCATTCAACTGATATTCAGTTACGTTTTTATTTTGGCCGGCATTATCGTTCATGGTATGAACTATACAGATCTTTTTTTGTGGTGTCAAATGGTATTTTAAATAATGTCTTTACGCATACAAAAAAATATAAGCCGTCTTGGCAAAAGGAACCAGATTTGAAAAAATAGAACCCATCATATTGAAACAATCAATTATTTCATTTTATTATATTATATTTTTTTCAACTCTTTAATATGAAATAATATTCAAAATCAGTCTAATAGTTCATGTTTTATCAAAACCTCTGATTTTTTTGCGCAATTACTTGCAGGCAAAGCTGCGCATTGCCGTTATTCCGGCAGCATACCCCAGGAAAAAAGATCTTCCGATACCAGTATATCAGCTGTTTTTGCCATTTTTACCAGTTCATCATCAAGAATATCAATCAAGGCGTAGCTCAATCCTGCGGCTGCCAGCATGGACAGATAGGATTGTGTGATCCGTCTTTTTTTATCTTTATCCCGGGCGCGTGTGGCCAGGTTGGAAATTCCCGCAATGGTCCGGACAGGAAACCCTGAAAGATCCTGTAGTGTTTGAATGACAGTCAACACCTCGCGGGCCTGGACAATACCATTCTCCCAGGCCAATGGCGGCACCACAGGATCAATAATGATCCGCTCTTTTGCAACACCGGCAGCCTCGGCCGCCTCAAAAAGATCCAGTGCGATCTCAAATCTATCATTTGCATCTTTTGGCACGCTTGAATCCGGATACAAAAGAAACCCCACAATATCTGCATCATAGGTTTTTGCCAGGGGCAGGATCTTTTCTATCTTTTTAGGTTCAAGGGAGAATCCGTTTATGATTGCTCGGCCTTTGGATAGGCCAAGCCCTGCCTCCATGGCCGTGGGATTGGATGTATCAATGACCAAAGGCAGATGGGTCGCACTCTGGACGGCATCCATAAAAAACTGCATCCCCTTTTCAGGCATTCGTCCCAAAGGCCCTGTATTTACATCAATGGCCCATGCGCCTTTTTGTGTGCATTCTTTGACCAGTGATATAACACTCGAAGGATTTTTATCTTTTAACGCTTTTTGAATGACGGGTATTGTGACTCTCAGATTATCAGCAATCAGTTTCATAGTTATATTTCTCTACATTGGATTTTCTATCATCCTAAGTGCCTGTAGACTTGCATCCAATCTGATTTTTGAACCAATGGGAATTGTGATTGAATAATTCAATTTGACACAGATTGCAATTTTCTTTTACAATTTAATCGTTATGGCACTTAATACAACCGGTAAAATCCGGATGTGGATTGACAGGGCCTTCAGTGCTGTCCAAATCATGGCATTCTAAGCATTGAACATCTTTTTCCATGGATTCATGTATTTCAGGAGACAACCTAATGGAGCTGCCATGCATGCCCAGATATGCCGTATGTCCACACCCCAAAAGGAACAGAGCTATTCCTGTTAAAAAAAGTTTAATATACCATTTTTTCATTTTTTTAACTCCTTTATAATTTTTCCATCGAAAAGGTGAATGATTTTATCTGCGTACTTAATGATCTCATTATCATGGGTTGCAACAATAATGGTACTATTATGTTCCCTGCCAACGCTGCACATGAGCTTTATTAAATTTAACCCTGTTTGAGTATCAAGGCTTGCGGTGGGTTCGTCTGCCAAAAGCATTTGAGGGGAATGTGCCATTGCCCTTGCAAAGGCGACCCGCTGGGCCTGACCACCTGAGAGTTCATGGGGCATGGCTTTGGCGAAAAGATTCAATTCCAGCATTTCAAGCAGATTTTTCACCCGTTTTGTTCTGTCTTTTTTTGAAAATCCATTCAGCACAAGGGGAAAAACAATATTTTCAAATACGGTCAGATAGGAAAGAAGATTTCCGGATTGGAAAATAAAGCCCAGTTTTTTACGCTGAAAAAGAGATCGCTTTTTTTCAGAAAGACAATTGATATCTGTTCCAAAACAATTGATTCTACCACTGTCCGGAAGATCGAGTCCGCCAAGGCAATTCAGCAATGTGGTCTTCCCTGATCCCGACTTCCCTATAATTGTCAGGGTGTTACCTTTTTCAAGTTTGAATGAAATATCGGAAAGCACCTGTACATTTACGGAACCTGAAAAAAACTGCTTTGAAATATTCAACACTTCTATCATTTTTATATACTTCTCAAAATATCGGCGGTTCTTTGCCGTATCACAATCATTGCAGGCCAGATAGACGCTAATAGACAAAAGGACAATGCTATCGCCCCTGGTAAAAACAATAAAAAAGGGGTCAGCCGGGGAATGATCAGACCTGACACAACAAAATATTGATTGTATGATGTAAAACTTGAAAGATCGATACCGGTTCTGCTTGTGATTAAAACAACAAGGGACCCCGCTAATGTTCCTGCAAAGGATGCGGCAAGATTCATTAAGATCACCTCGAAAATGATCAACATGGTGGTTTCTTTCGGCGTAACCCCCATGGCTTTCATAATTCCATACTCTCTGATATTGCTGATAATAAAGATCGCAAAGGCACAGGCGGTTCCAAAGGAAACGACCCCAAGAACAAGAACCATGACAAACCCCATGGAGATTCGATTCAACTCAATTAACTGAGTAAGATCAGGCATCAGTTCTTTCCAGGTCTTCAGGTGAGATAGTTTCAGGCCTTTGCGGGCATAGGATTCCACAACACCCTTCATGTCTGCGCCCGAATCCAGAAAAACAGCACCATCCCAGTTTGCAGGCAGATCAGGCAGTATGGAAACAGGACAAAAAGCAATTCCATGGTCTAAACGTTCAATACCTGTTTTAAATATTCCCGCAACAACAAAACAATAAACAGCGGAGCCCGATCTGAAAATAATATTTTCTCCGGGATGAACACCAATTTTTTTCGCTGTGGCCCGGCTTATCAATATTTCAAACTCATTATCGGCAATATAGTTTCCTTTAATAATTTTTTTCCATAGCGCTGTTACTTTTTTTTCCTGATCCGGATTGACGGCAATAAGCGTGAGCATCTCTTTTTTTTCCTGGTTATGGAGGCTGCCCTGGATTTGAAAGCGTTGAAGGACATCTGAAACACCGTCAACAAGCAAAGTATCCCGGGCAAGGGTTTTGGGAAGATCAAACCCGGTTATGTGTCCCGAATAAAGACCTGTGGAATTTCTTATCATACTGTCGTTTATCCCGACGGCAATGGCCGTTATAAAAACCAGTGTCCCCACAGCAAAAAAAATCATCAATCCCAAAGCCGACGTTGAGCGTTTAGAACGAAAAAGAAAAAGCCACGCTGTTTTTATCCAGAAATTCATATTCATATCTGATTTATTCCTTGATCAAAAAAACCGGTGAGCACCTATCCTTTTGGCAACAAAACCGATGGAATAATCAATCATGAATTTATGTTCTTTGTCAAAAAGCAGCTTAGTTCCTTTTTGAAGCAAAAAGAGGGCTTTTTTTGTTGAGGCCTTTCTTGCATCAGAGAAATTAAAAAGAAAATCAGGATCATCATGGTCTTTATCATTCTTGGCTGAATACGCTTCCAAAGCTTTACGTTCCACAAGGTTCTCTCCGTGAAAAATAAGTGATGCAACATAGTTATGACGATTCATTTGAGTGTCCATTGAAAGATCAACCATGTCATCTAAAACCTGACAACCCATACCGATTTGAAACAATCCCTCTTTTATTTTTGAAATGGATTTTAATTTCTGATGCTCGATTAATTCAGGCAACGCCCATGGTGCCTGGAAAAGAATGCCTGTTTTCAAAGGATGGATTTTGCTCAGGACATCTTCGGGTTTCAAAATATCGCCTGCGCCTTCCTCTTCAGAAGCTTCTTGAACACCGCTTTGCAGCAAAGCATGCAGCGATTCTGCATTGGCCTTCAAAATATAATCAAAAGAGAATTCTCCATCCCGATACCCCCTATGCAGTATTGCAACGAGGATGCGATCCGAGACCATGATATCCAGAACAGAACGAAACTTTATAGCCTTGATAGGCAAATCCGTGTCAAGCGTTTTTTTATATTCATTGTCAAGGATATTGTCGCAACCTGTGACCATTCCCCTTAAACATTGATTCACTGCGACAAAAAGAACTCTTTTTGATTTTGAAATTCCTGCCCTGAAATACGAATAGAGAAACAGAGCGGAAAAAAAATTATTTTCCAGCGAAAAAAAATCTTTAGGAGGCTCATTCAACTTGATACTTGTTTTGCCCAGAATTTCGTTTGCACTGTTCCAGTAAAGCATCAGGCCCTGTTTTAATTCATCCTGTAAAAGATAAAATAAATCTGATGCTTTAGAATTATCAATTGCGGCGGTTGTATTCCGGATATAACTCATGATTTGTTATCCATCATCCTATCCATAGGTTTTTCACTTAAAAAAAGCGTAATGTATCCCAAATAAGTTTTGATCAGCCGGGGTTTTACAAAACCTGCATTTTCAATCACTTCCGGTAAAACTCCCCTGATATTTTCCCCAATCTGTGGCTGAAACAATAACCAGCGGGAAGCATGGGCAATAAGAAATCCCAGGATTGTTTCGGGAATATGCATATCGGAAACAACCAGACGTCCGCCTGGTTTTAAAATTCTGAAAGCTTCGGCAAAAGCTTTTTTCTTTAAATCCAGCTGTATATGATGGAAAAAAAGAGTGGAAACAGCAGAATCGAATGATTCATTTTCAAAAGGAAGTTTTTCCGCAGCAGCCACTTTAAATGAACATGTATCGCTCTCTCTTTTTTTAACAGCCCCTTCAATCATCTTGCCTGCTGCATCAATTCCGATGGCCATACCCTGTTTTTTTGATGAAAGCTTACCGGAGATTAATTTTGTTACAACACCGGTACCACACCCGATATCCAGAATTCTATGCCATTGTTTGATATCCAGAAAATCAACCACCTGCTGGTTGATATGATTTTGTTTGCCAAACATTACCCAGGGTTCCAAAACATCATAAACACCCGCAGCATAGTCAAGCGTTCTTCCTCTTGTCGGCACTGACTTATAATCCATTGTTTCACGCTCCCTATAATAAAGTTTTCGATTGACAAGTCAAGCTAAGGAACCTTCGTTTTCGGCCAGGCACTGATGTACATTCCAACCCTTATAAACTCCTGCACCCCGGCCCTACAATAATACTGTTCCCGCCTGATAGCGGTTCAATCACAACCTGGGTTGGAATTCTTTCTTTAATGGCCGGGACATGGGAAATCACCCCGATCAGCTTGCCGTGTTGCTGTAGTCCGGCAAGCACTTCCAGGGCTGTTTCCAACGCTGCTTCATCCAGGGTTCCAAACCCTTCATCTAAAAACAAAGAATCCACCCTTACATTGCGGCTGGCCATATTGGACAATCCCAAAGCAAGACAAAGACTGACAAGAAAACTTTCTCCGCCCGACAGATTCTTTGTGGAACGGATCTCACCTGCCTGATAATTATCCAGGATATTTAACTCTAAAGGTTGTTTGTCATCTCGTACTAGAAGGTATCGGTCCGTCATTTTTGTCAATTGTTGATTGGCATGAGATATCATGAGATCAAAGGTTAAGCCCTGGGCAAAATTTCTATATTTTTTACCATCTGCCGACCCGATTAAGGCATGCAGTTTGTCCCATTGCCTGCATTCCCTTTTCTGATGTTCAAGAAGCAGCATTTTCTCTTTAAGACCTTTTTTCGCCTGTTTGTCATCGGTCAACTGCTGCTTAATGGCACCGATTTCTTCTCCCAGTGCCTTGTAGGATTCTCGTCTCCTTAACAATTTCCCTTCAAGAGCCTCCATTGAAAGAGATGTCTTATTTTCAGCCCTGGCTTTTGAAAGCTTTTCATCTCTATCTTTTTTTCTTGCTTCAATATCCACTTGCCTGTTGTCAAGCACCTTTGCTTTATGCACCAGGTCCTGCCTTTCATCCCGGGGCAGCCGTAAGGATAAAAAGGTGGTTTCATCTTTAAATGAAAGTTTTTTCATCTGCAAACAAAAATCAGGCTCACATATTTCAAGTTCTTTGTGCCGTGTCTCTACAGCGGCATTTAAAGATCTGACTTCATGATTGATCCGGTCTGTAAGGGTTTTAGCATGATCCCTTTGACGTCTTGCTTTCTCAAGGGCTGTTTCACTCCGGGTCAGCATGTCTTCGAGCCGCGCTTCTTCTTTGTCCGGATTTTTTTGCCCATACATTTTTTTCCTCTGGATATGCAATGTTTCATAGTGCTCGTTAAGATCCTTAATGGACTTATGCTTTTGGATCAGGGTCTGATCCAAGGTCTTTACCACTGCCTCAAAACCATTTATCTTGGACGTATAGTCATTAATTTTCTTTTGGATTGTCTCTTTTTTATTCTGTTGCTCTATATAGAGGATCTTTTGTTTTTCAAGATCGTTAATAATAGCAGCAAAATCTTTTTGAGAATCCTCTTTTACACCGTAAGCAGACAGATCAGCGAACAAGGACTGTTTTAATTGTTCACTTTCTTTTAAAACTTCGGCCACCTCTTTTTCAAGACGGCTGCACGTCTGTTTTGCCCCGTCAGCCAAATGAACCGCCTTTGCCAATTGTTTCTCAGCACCAACAAGTGCAGTCGCATTTAAACGCTCTTTTTCCTTGTCTTTTGATAAAGCGTTTTCCAGATCTTCTGCTTTTTGAACCGTCTGGGCAAGTTTTTGGATTCGATCCTGAATATCTGCTGCATCCGGCACATTATCTTTTAAAAAAGGATGGTCAACAGCACCACATAACGGACAGGGCCTGCCATTTTCAAGACCGACACGATGCTCTTCTAAACTTTTAATCGTATTTAAATAAGCCGCTTCTTTTAACAGATGATCATGTTCTGATCTGTATTCACGAAGCAAACGTCCTTTTAAAAGGGACTCAAAGTCAATGGTTGTCCGGGATACCTTGTCTTGTGAAGCCTTATACATCGTTTGTGTCTTTGCTGTGACTTTTACGAGTTTTTCTTTATTTTTAACCTGAATATCGAACTGTTTTTTGGCTAAAAAAAGCTCGGTTTTCTTTTCATCTCTTTTGCGGGTACTTGCATCAAATGAATTTATTTTCTCTTTCATCCCGGCAAGAAGGGATACAAGATCAGCATCTTTTTCATTCTCTTTTAAAAACACATTAATTTTCAATAATTGCGAATCAAGTTCTTGTCTCAATTTTTGTATCTTTTGCCAGGCCTTATCCTGATCTGCCAGTTTTTTTTCATGTACCCGACACTCTTTTTTTTCACTATCAATTCTTTGGTAAATCTCGGATAATTTCAGGTCGTTTGCACGTACGCTTTTTAAAAGTACCTGTTCTTTTTTAAGACGATCTTTATCTTTTGCATTGGCTTTTTTTGCATTTTCCAGGTCAAGCATGCATCCGACCAGTTCTTTTTCCTGTTTCGGCAGAGCCAATCGGGCCTTTGAAAGTACTGCCTTTTCTTTTTTTTGTTGTTGCCTCAATTGGATCAATATGGCATAGTCGCTGTCCAACCGCGCTGCCTGCAAGGCCTTTTCAAGCTTTATCCTGTCCGGCTCAAAGGCGTTTACGGCCTGGATCTGTCTTTTTTTTTCTTTTTCAATACTGGTAAGTTCCAGTACCAGGTCATCAATATTTTTTCTCCACTGAATCCATTGGCCAAATGTCTCACCTTCTTTTTGTATCTCTTTTATCCGGGCTTGCTTTCTCTCTAACCGGGTCTTGAAAACATTTTCATCCTCTTTGGACAAAAGCTGAATACCACCAATCTGTGCCTCAATCAATTCAAGCGTTTTTTGCTCGGCTCGCTGGTGTTCATGCACTTGTTTTGAAATTTCGCTGTAGATAGAAGTTCCCGTGATTTGTTCCAAAATGGGCGCGCGTTGATCGGCAGCAGCTGAAAGAAAAGCGGCAAATCCGCCCTGGGCCAACAGCGTGGATCTGGTAAACCGGTCAAAGTCCATTCCAGTGGCCTTTTCAACACGCGCCGCCACTTCCCGCTTTTTTGATTCCAAAATCTGACCGGTCAAAGCATCGCAAATCTCATGTTTTGCATCTTGAAGATTGCCATTTGGTTTTTTACCTGCCCTCCGCTGACTCCAGTGACATCGAAATTGACCTTTCAAGGTTTCAAAAGTCACTTCAGCAAAACATTCGCCCGTCTGGCGGGACATAATCTCGTTGGTGCTTTTAGAAATCACTTTAAGCCGGGGGGTACGACCATAAAGTGCAAGACACACGGCGTCCAGCAAAGTTGACTTACCCGCTCCTGTGGGCCCTGTAATGGCAAATATACCGTCTGATACATATTCAGGTGCCGTAAAGTCAATAATCCATTCTCCGGCCAGGGAGTTTAAATTTTTAAATCGAAGTTCAAGCAGTTTCATATCAGCCCTTTTCCACTCTGATTAAGGGCTCTAAGGTGTCTATTCTGCATGGATATCTTTTTCAAGAAGTGTGTTTACAACTTGCATGTAGGTTGCCGTTAATTGAACTCGCTCTTGTTCAACAATATTGTGGGCATCCAAAAGGCGGACAAACACATCCTGAACATCCAGATCTTCCAGAGTTTCCATCTGTTCGCCTTTTTGGAGAACATGTGTGATCAGACGTCTGTTTCTAATTCGGCGAATTTCCATATTTGTATCACCAACCGCTGTTTCAATCTGCTCTTTTAAATCCTGTGCCACCCGGTCCCCTGTGTAATCGATCTCCAGCCAGGCATGGCTGTCATCTTTTCTCAAGATCTCTATATCAGCCAGAATATCGGTCATATTACCACTTATCCGTTTCAGTTCTTGAAAACAGGGAACATTGATTGTTTCTATTATAGGGACCTGTCCATCAAATTGTACAAGCACAACCTGTTTGGTCTGTTCTGCTTCCCCATACCCCATGGGGATGGGAGAACCTGAATACCGGATCATCTCTTTTTTACCCACCCTCTGGGGAACGTGCAGATGACCCAATGCCACATAATCAAACCCTTTTGGGAATGCATCCAACCCGACATGGGACAATGACCCGACATAGAGTTCTCTGACCCCATCCCCTTCAACCGTTCTGCCACCAGCTGCAAACAGATGCCCCATACCGATAATGGGTATCTTTTCTGATTGATTTTGGTTTTTTTGAGCCAATTTGCATACTGCAGAATAATGATCTTTTACCCCCTGCGTCAATTGAGCACTCTTATCATCCAGGCTTTCTTTTGCCTTCACCTGCCTGACATCCCGATCTCTTAAGTACGGCACGGCACAAACAATGGCTTCAGGTAATTTGCTTTTCTTTGAAAGCAATACCACCTCATCCTCAAGGTTTTGTGAGGCAGAACCCACTACATCAACATTAATGGCCTTTAACAACTCTTTTGGTGCGTTGAGAAAAGACGGCGAATCATGATTTCCCCCGATGACCACCACATGATGACAAACAGATGCAGCAACCTTACATAAAAAACGATAGTATAATGACTGGGCCCTGTTACTGGGGGTTGTTGTATCAAAAACATCTCCCGCCACCAATAGCACATCCACATTTTGCGTATTGATAACATCAACCAGCCAGTCTAAGAATTGTGCAAACTCTTCATAACGTTTTCTGCCATAAAGGGTCCGGCCAATATGCCAGTCCGAGGTATGAAGAAATTTCATTTTATTTAAGATAATTCCCGCTCTTGTTCAATTCTTTCGTAAAGAGAATTAAAATCAGGCAAAACAGATAAATCTTTGTCTTCACGATAGCGGACCCGAATGGCTCCAACCGAGCATTTTGATGCGCAAACCCCGCACCCGATGCACCAGTCTTCATCCACCTTTGCAAGTTTATCTCCATCAATCAGTGTGACAGCATTCACAGGGCAGATATCCAGACATTCACCACACCCGATACAATTGTCCGGATCGGTTTTCCGGATAAAATAAACCGCCATTAACTCATCCCTTGGAATCTTTCTTCTTTTGATACTGCCCACATTCCAGCAGGCGCATCCACAGCAGTTACAATTGTGCTGAATCTTTTCTCCGGCATTATCCACAAAATGAACTAAACCGGCACAAGCCGCCTCATCAACGATTGTCTGCGCTTGTTTTCGGGTAAGTTCCCGGCCAAGACCACGATCAATAAGATAGGTTGCCATTTCATCGAACTTAAGACAAACCTCAAGCGGATGATCGCAGGGCCTGCCCAGAAGTCCTGCCTGTACCCGGCAGGAACAATGAGCCACTGCAAAACGCTGTGCATTCTGCAACACCATCTCCATTTTGTCATGGGGAAGTACCGCCTGGATCACAGGGTCTATGGATTGATGTACAGGAATATAACGGTAGGGTTTTGTTTTGGTGCCGCCAAATGCTTTTTTTGTAACATCCAGTTTAAAATACTTAATGATAAGCCTGGTCATTTTCCTGGCCGCAGGTGTTGTACTCCCGTCCCAGAAAAATGATTGCGGAAATCCAAAACCGGCATGATGAAGGGCGTACTCTTTTTGATTATCTTCTGTCGTACAGCAATAAATAATGTTTTTTGAAACCATTTGATCAAGAAGAAATTGGACCCGTGAGGGTTCCATATTTATTTTTTTTGTATCAGCTGACTTTGCAATACTTTCAAAAGTTTGGGATTTAAATGGTTTCGGCCATGGTTGAAGGTTCATGGCAACCAGGGCTTCTTCTTTAGAAAAGGTTTCTTTTACAATATCCACCAATGCATCGGTCAGTGGCAGCCCTGTCATTGAGAGGTGTTGAGCCAGTTGTTCGTAAATAGTATCTTTCATGGGCTATTAGCCCTCTAATTGAGTCAATGCTTCTTGTGTTGCCTTTTTTATGGCCTTTAAAACATCCGGTCTGACATCAAACACCAACCCCTTTTTCTTGGCCAGTGCTTTTGCTTTCATATAAGACTCAACAAGTTCTTCGGGCATAATAATTTTCAGTGCTTTTTTCTTGGGTTTTTCCTCGGCCTTTTGAATAACCATACGCTTTTTTTAATCCTCCCAGGTTTTTTTTAACAGGTGTTGGATCGCTTTTGATACCTTTTTTATAGTCTACAACAGGCTCTGATGAAAATAAACCCCAATGTTGCATAAAAAATTTCACCCTTTGAGAAGGCCCGGAAAGATCCAATTTCATGCGGTATCAAGGCTTTGCAGCAGGAGAACTACAGCGACAGAGTTAAGTGCCTTGAAGCTGAGATTTTATCGGGCTTTTGCGCTATAAAAAAACACCAATTTTATTCAGATAAGATTGAAGAATTTTGACAACCTGAGTTGTCCTGCCGGCATCCGCTGGAACAATGATAATCGTGTCATCTCCGGCAACCGAGCCCATGACCTCATCAAGGTCATGATCATCAATAAATTTTGCAACCGTATTGGCTGTCCCTGGTCGGGTATGGATAACAATAAGCTGTCCATTATGGTCGATCTTATAGACAAGGGATTCAAAAAAAGGGGTTTTAATTCGTTCAGGGTCCATTTTCGGCAATGAATAGATGACATCCCCATTCTCATCCAGACCCTTTACCGCATTAATCTTTTTCAGTGCTCTTGATACTGAAGACTGGGTAGTTGCCACACCCTGTCGACTTAATATATCCACAAGCTTTGCCTGATTTCCGGAAATCCCGTCTGCTAAAAGCGTATTTAATTTCGATGCAATGGTCATGCATCTTCAATTAGCCCATTGTGCATATTTATGCAAGAAAAATAATAGTTATGCGCATTTTATACAAAACCACTTGACTATTGCTCACTTTTTCTTCATTAATAGATGATACGAAAATTTAAATAATAATAATTTATATAAATACTAAGGAGACACCATGTCGAAAGAAAAAGTTGTTCTTGCATATTCCGGAGGATTAGACACCTCTGTTATTTTAAAATGGCTCTTGAAAAAAGGATATGAAGTTATCGCCTATATGGCAAACATCGGCCAGAAAGAAGATTTTGACGCTGCCGAAAAAAAAGCCCTGGCAATTGGTGCATCCCAGGTTTTTATTGAAGACATGCGAAAAGAATTTGTCACTGATTATATCTTTCCCGTATACAAAGCCAATACGATTTATGAAGGCCGTTATCTTTTAGGGACAGCCATTGCCAGGCCTATTATCTCAAAAAAACAGATTGAAATTGCCAAACAGGTAGGGGCACAATATGTATCCCATGGCGCAACAGGAAAAGGGAATGATCAGGTTCGCTTTGAACTGGCTTATTATGCACTCAATCCGGAAATAAAGGTCATTGCTCCCTGGAAAAACAAAGAATTTCTGGACACATTCAAGGGCCGGACCGATCTTCTGGATTATGCAAAAAAGCATGGCATCCCTACCAAGCAGTCAGCATCCAAACCCTATAGCGAAGATGACAACCTCTTACACATCTCCCATGAAGCCGGAATTCTGGAAGATCCAGGCCACGAGTGCGAAGAAAGCATATACTCCCATACTGTTTCACCCGAAAAGGCACCGGACACACCCACCAAAATCGTTCTGGAGTTCAAAGACGGCATCCCGGTTAAAGTCACCAACCTTGGAGACGGTACCGTTAAGACCGATCCGCTTGAATTGTTTGAATACCTTAATCAAGTGGGCAGGGAAAACGGTATCGGCCGTCTGGACATGGTCGAAAACCGGTTTGTGGGTATCAAATCCCGTGGGGTATATGAAACACCCGGCGGCACGATCCTGAACGAGGCACACAAAGATATCGAAGGTATTGCCATGGACCGTGAGGTGATGCGCCTGCGAGACATGCTGTCTGCAAAATTTGCAGAGCTTGTCTACAACGGTTTCTGGTTCAGCCCGGAAATGGATTTTCTCATGGTTGCCATCGACAAAAGCCAGGAAGTAATTGATGGAGAGGTAACCCTTAAACTCTATAAAGGCGT
>JAKIUJ010000300.1 GCA_021647625.1 Desulfobacula sp. | reverse complement strand
TCAATTTACCTCTTTTTGGGCATCCCTTTACACCTGGTGTGTGCCAAGCTGGTCCGTGCGCATATTCAACCGGAATAAGATGAATCCGGCAAAAAATTATGTTATTGTTGCCAATCATCAGTCCCAGTTAGATATCCTTGTGTTGTATCGATTGTTTTTTCCTTTTCGATGGATTTCTAAGGCGGCTGTATTCAATCTGCCTTTCATCGGGTGGAATATGTTTCTTAACGGCTATATACGATTGAAAAGAAAAGATAAAGGCAGTGTTCAAAAAATGATGACCCAGTGTGAGACATTGTTAAAAAAAAATATTTCCATCATGATTTTCCCGGAAGGCACCCGATCAAAAACAGGGTTGTTAAAACCGTTTAAACACGGTGCGTTTATTCTTGCAAAAAAGACCGGGACCCCCATTTTGCCTCTGGTTATTAACAACACAAAAGATGCGCTTCCCAAGCATTCAATACGGATTAGAGGTGAAATTTTGATGACGGTAACGGTATTGGATGAAATTGCCTATACCTATTTTAAGGATTTGGAAATTGAAGAAATAGTCACCATGGTTCAAGAAAAAATATCCTCACATGTAAACGAGCATCAGCAGGTGTGATTTAATCTTATTTTGTCTCGCACCATCACTGATCTGATTGGGTGCTATGACCGTTAGAACTTTTGATACCACAAACGTTAATCTCCTTTATTTTTTTGACAAAGGTTCGTGTCAGGCATAGATCACTCTTGTGAATATAAATTTTACCTTCAGGTGTAACACCCCGGATTATTCCATCCTGCAAAAACCATTGCAATAATTTTGTTGATGAAGCCAATCTGTCATTGATTGGCAGTTTTGTTTCTTTTTGGAATGATTCCGGTGATGGGACATGACCCTTTATATCCATAATAGACTTGATAAAATTGAGAATTCTTGAAAGGCGCAACAGGGTGATTGCTTCAAGTCGGCTTGTGGTATCTTCCACAGGAAGTGCTGTGGAGCGCATTAAAGCAAAATTTTTTGGGAGCAGGTTTTGGTCCCGGCAATATTGATAATCCAGGCTGCCCGGTGCAGGATAGAAAATGGACAAGCCGACAAGGGTGCGTTTTGCAGCCAGGCTGATAAGGTCGCTTAAAGAATTTTTTGCCGTTTGACCGGGAGCTGCGGCAATCAAGTAAGAAACACATTCAAGGGCATGCTTTTGGGCTAAAAACAAAGCATTTTCAAAAGATGATCTGACATCCGGCCGCTTGAATCGTTTGAGTTGATATTTACAGGTAGACCCTAAAGATAAGTTTAAGGTTTTAAACCCGTTTTCTTTCAAAACAGAAACAATATCATCATCCAGAGCAACAGGATACAATCCGTTCATCGCCCTTAGCTCAATGTTTTTACCTTTGAGCAGTGGCGTTAATTTTGAAAATAAAGAGATAAACCATTCTTTATTCAAGCAAAGGTTTTCGTCTTCAAAATCAATAAAACCAATGTCTCTATATCTGAGTTGCGCCTGTATCTCATCTATAACATGTTCAACAGGTCGCCGTCGGTATCCGGCATACGAGGACGATGCGGATACGGAGCAATAAGAGCATTGCATGGGGCATCCTCTGCTAGACACCACAATGGCTGATCCCCGTTTTTTTCTTTGATAAAATTTTTGGTTAATCAACTCAAATGAAGGCTGCGGCAAAGATTTTAAATCATTGATCCAGGATGGAGCTTGGATGATATTGGTGTCCTTGGTTCTATAGGCAATCCCCGGGATTTGATCTATAGGGTCTGCATTTTTAAGCGCCACACAGAGGCTTGCCATACTCTCTTCACCTTCACCCTGTAAGACAATATCAACGGCATCGTGTTTCAATACTTTTTCGGCAAATACAGTCGGGTGGTGTCCACCCATTACAATGGTGCATTCGGGATAAAACTTTTTTATGATTTGTGCTGTTTTTAGGGCCTGGTCAGCATAGGCCGTGAATAATGAAGAGATGCCGACCACAAAGGGTTGTTTATCTTTGACCAGTTTTCCTATGTGTTCGTAGCTGTATCCAAAATGGTAATAATTGTGGAACAGTGAGAATAGGGATGTGTCTTTTCGACCATAGAATGGTTTTAAATATGAAAAATCTTTGGGCAGATCTATGGGTTTTGATTTGGGTGTTGCAAGACCGTCAATGATATTTACATGGAATCCTTTTTTTATAATGTTGGCCGCAATGGAGGCCAGCCCGTAAGGAATGGTTCTTTTTTTTGTCAGATAGAAATCTTCTATGGGCGGTTGAACGAGTAATACCCGTGAAGTATCCATATAGATTAATTATCCTTAATTAATAATAATTGTGTGCTCCGACAAATTACCTGCATAGTACGATTGTATCGTTTTAATTGATTCTTGGAAATTTTAAAATAAATATCAGCGTCGCTAATGGAATAAAGGCCGAATAAAAAAGTACGGTTTCAAGACCGTACATATCAGCAAGCTTTCCTATAAAAGGAGAGATAGCACCTCCCAAACCATATGCAAACCCCATCATTAAACTGGATACCATGGATCGGCTTTTTGGTGCAAGTTTCTGGGCCATGACAACCCCAAGGGGCATGGAAGCAAGAACTGCAAATCCTGCCAGAAAAGATCCGAGATAAATCCATGTGCCGTCAAGGTAAAGATAGGATAACAATGCCGGGGCCATAAGTGCATGGGATATAAAAAATATTTTTTTAAAATCGGTTTTGTCGGCGAGATATCCTGCCAGAAGCCCGCTTAAAGTCCCCCCGATAATAAAAACAGATACAATAAATCCAACATGAACAAGGTCGTATCCTTTATCGGCAAGATGGATAGGCATAAATGTAATAAAGGTCTGTCCGACAACTGCTCGCAGGACCATGACCAGCCAGATTAAAATAATTGGTTTATAGACCTTGCCCAGAGTCTGTTTTAGTGAACCAAAAAAACCTGCACTGGACATTTTTTCACTGACGGGACGGGGCAGGTATTTTAAACAGAAAAGAAAGGATATAGCACCCAGTACAACGGTATAGGGCATTTTTTCAAGACCGAACCGGGCAACATACCAGGTGATGAAGATGGGTCCCATGGCAAAGGCAAAGGTTCCGCCTGTGTTATATATGGAAAGACAAAAACCTGTTCGATTACCGGAGTATAAAGGGACCATGCCGGTGGTGGACGGGTGAAATATGGATGAACCAATGGAACCTATGCACAAAATAATGAG
>JAKIUJ010000069.1 GCA_021647625.1 Desulfobacula sp. | reverse complement strand
AGCCCCATCGAAATTGCCCGATATTCCTATGATTTCCAGTTTTGATGCGGCTGTCGATAGCGGCAAGGCTAAAAGATTGGCAGCACCGCCCTTGATGGAATGCGACTCCTTTTGAATGCGCTCCCCATTATTTGATTCAACAGCCTGCTCCAGAACATCAATTTGTTTTTCCACCGTCTCTATAAATCCGTCAAACACCTCAAGAAAAAAGTCTTCATCATTGTCGAACTCTTTTAGTGCCCCTTTAAGATCAATGGCCATATTGGTATCTAAATCTTTTTTTTGGGGATGACTGACATAAAAGTTATAGGTAGAAGATTTTTGGGGATCATTCTGTATCCATTTACTAACTGTACTGATCAGGACTTCTCGCTTTAAGGGCTTTGTTATATAATCATCCATACCCGCATTAAGGCAGTCTTCTCTATACCCCTTTATGGCATGTGCCGTCATGGCGATAATGGGGGTATGTTTTTTTTCATCTTCGATTGCCCTAATCCGGGTCGTTGCTTCATATCCATCCATCACCGGCATTTGAATATCCATTAAAACGACATCAAAGGAGTGTTCTTTATAAAGGAGTACAGCTTCTTTTCCATTATTTGCCAGGGTTACATTAAAGCCTGCCAACTCCAATTGCCTGGTGGCTAAGACCTGATTGGTTTCATAATCTTCAACCAATAAGACCTTGATATTTTTACGCCGTATTTCTGCCAATGTGTGCCGTGTCACCAATTTTTCAGTTTCGCTATTGCTGGAACCTATGTTTCCCAGGACATAATTAATAAAAGTCTTTAAATCCTTTTGACGAATCGGTTTGGTTAAATACCCGTTTACACCAATGTCGCTGCACTCTTTTCCATCCCCGGACATGCCAATTGAAGCCAGGACAATTAAAGGTGTAAGTTTGTAGTCTTGTAAGTTCCGTATTTTTTTTGCCAATTTCAATCCCTTCATAGAGGGCATGGAATAGTCAATTAAAATAATATCGATATATTTTTTATTTTTTTCAAGTTCATAAAGTTTTGCCAGGGCCTGCTCACCGCAGGAAGAGGTAATGGCACTGCACCCCCAGGATTCAATGTATTTTGATAGTACATCGCGACTTGTTTTAACATCATCCACCACAAAAAAAACTAAATCTTTAAAATCGGTTTCCATAGTCTTTTGTTGATCACACGCTCCAGGCTGCCTGTAAAATTCCAATTCAAACCAGAACTGAGTCCCTTTTCCAGGTTCACTTTTCAGCCCGATACGGCCTCCCATTTTTTCCACAAGCATCTTTGCAATGGTTATGCCCAGGCCGGTTCCCCCATATTTTCGGGTGGTTGATCCATCTGCCTGGGAAAAACTGTCAAAAATTCTGTCCTGCTTTTCCTTTGGAATACCAACCCCTGTATCTGTTACGGTGAACAAAAGGACAGCTTTTTGATCAAATTTTTCTATCATCTCCCCTTTTATGAAAACTTCACCTTCATGGGTAAATTTAATGGCATTTCCAATCAGATTTACAAATACCTGCCGAAGTCGCCCAGGATCCCCAATCAATCGAGTACATGAATCCGTATCAAGATAGTGAATCAGTTCAATGCCCTTTCTATCCGCATTCACTGCCATGGATGCACACAGGTTTTCAAGGGTGTGTCGCAAATCAAAATCAATTGCTTCAAGCTCTAACTTCCCGGCTTCAATTTTTGAAAAATCAAGAATATCATTGATAATATTTAATAAGGACTCAGATTCCATAAAGACTGTTGAGGCAAGGTTTTGCTGCTCAAGAGAAAGAGGTGTCTGGCTTAGAAGGTCTGCCATTCCCATAATTCCATTCAAAGGTGTTCGAATTTCATGGCTCATATTGGCCAAAAACTCCCCTTTTATCTGGTTGGCTTCCCGGGCTTTTTTCAAGGCACCTTTGATTTGCGTATTTCCCATATCAAGACTGAGAATCAAACCGTTATAGGCCGATATCACCTGACCGATCTCATCATCCGCCGTCCATACCGCCGGCTTCAATTCCTGATATTTATTAAACCTGTGTATAGATTCAATGAGCTTTCGCATGGGAATCATAATGGTGTAGTGATTGGCAAACAAGGCACTGAAAATGCCGGTAACCACGAGAATTAAAAAAAGCAGTGCATCCCGCAAAAATCGTTTAAGCATGGCATTGTAAATCTTTTTTTTCTCTGAATAAAGATAGAGCACACCCAACACTTCGGGTTCATCAAAAGCGATATAGACAATATCAATTGCGGATATTAGATATCGGTTTAAATCTTCTTGTTTTGGGACATCCCCGGCTGAAAACTCCTGTTTTCCAAGCGCTTCTACAACTTTCACCCCGGATATATCCGGATTATTCAAAATGGATTTGATCTGTGAATCAATAACAGCATTGTTCAAATTCCAAAGTGACAAACCCAAAGGTTTTGAATAGCTTTTTGCATTACGTTCTGCATTGAAGAGAATCGCATTTTTCATATCATGATATGAAAGAAAACCAGCCACGATGGAAATAATCAAAAAACTGACAACAACCGGCGGAAAAACTATCCCAAGAAATTTAGATTGTATTGATTTGGGCCGAAATACCCTGAACAGCTTATTTTTTTTTGCTTGGGACATGTGCTTTCCCCTAATCTTGAAATGATTTTTTTTTGGTACGGCAATTGTGCTAAGGGCTCAAAAAAAACTCTTTAATTAGTGTTTGAACGAAAACTCACCCGTCGGCAGCGTCCATCTGCTTCGTTGCTGCAAAATCCTGAAATTCTCATGTACTATAGTACACTCCGGTTTCAGAATTCCTTGCGCCTTGCATATGGGCAACTTTTCGCCCAAACACGGAGTTTTCGATCAGGCACTGATTACTGTTTTTTTAACACAGCTGAATTTAAAAAACAAAGTCAACCCCAATGCTGCATAAAAATTTTATAAAAAAGAGGAGGTTGGGTGAATGGGTTGGACGACACTTGGATCAATTTTACACAAGTTTTACATAGCTTTCTTGAATTCTAATGGATTCTAAACTATATGAGCCAGTATGAAAAAGAAGATGGGCAGTATAGCTGTTGTGGGAATATCCGGTATATTTCCAAAAGCACCTGATATAGAAACATTTCTTGGAAACATTGAAAACAGTCGATCAAGTATCATAAAAGTACCTGATCACCGCTGGAAAGTTCCGATTAATAAATTTTTATCCAAAGATAACAGCCCGGACACGGCCATATCCGACAGGGCAGGCATTATTGAAAATTTCAATTTCAATCCTGACGGTTTCGGCCTTGATAGAAGTTTTTTATCTATTCTTGATCCGGTGCATCAACTGGTGCTGTCTGCGGGTCGGGATGCCTTTTTACAATGCAGTCATACCAAAGAAAACAAAAAACAAACCGGTGTCATTCTGGCTGCGATTGCTCTGCCCACTGATGCATCAAACAGGATGTCACAACAGATACTGTTTAATCACAAAAATTACACCCCTCACCCTCACGATTTTTTAAGTGCCGGTATGGTATCATTGCCCGCTGCCATCCTAGCTTCTGCCATGGGGTTTGAAGGCGGATCTTTCACCCTTGATGCAGCATGCGCCTCCTCTCTTTATGCCATCAAACTGGCATGTGAGCACTTATTGCTGAACAAAACCGATATCATGGTAGCCGGTGGCGTTTCCCGGCCGGATTGTCTGTATACACAAATTGGATTTACACAATTATCTGCGTTGTCACCCACGGGCACATGTTCTCCTTTTGATAAAAATGCAGACGGCCTTGTTGTGGGGGAAGGATGCGGCATTGTCATTCTTAAACGCCTTGAAGATGCAGTTTTAGCAAAGGATCATATCCATGCAGTAATTAAAGGATGGGGGGTTTCCAACGATATTGAAGGAACATTGGTGGGTCCTGCCAGCGAAGGCCAGACCCGTGCCATGATTCAAGCCTTTGAACAGGCGGCATGGTCACCGGATGATATTCAATATATGGAATGTCATGGATCGGGAACGCCTGTCGGAGATCAGATAGAATTATCCAGTATTAATGCATTGCTTAAAAAATTTGATTGCCAAAAGACATCCCTATCCATTGGATCGATTAAATCCATGACAGGTCATTTGCTGACAGCTGCAGGAGCAGCAGGTTTTATAAAAACAATTCTTTCGATGAATCAAGGTTTTATACCCCCTTCCTTAAACTATTCATCACCGCCTTCCGACAGTATTTTAAATTCCAGTAATATCAAGGTTCAAACAACGATAGAAGAGTGGAAACCAGACACCTTGGACAAGACAAGGAAAGCCGGCATATCCGCCTTTGGTTTCGGCGGAATAAATGCCCATATCCTGGTGGAAGAATTTAAACAAAAAAAGGTTAAACATTTTATAAAAAAACCGGATCAATCTGTCTTTAAAACAGTCCCATGTGCCATTGTGGGAATGGACATCATTACAAAGAACTGTGACACGCTTTGCGCATTCAGTGCGTTGACATTCAATGAAGACCATGTCCGGACGGAAATCCCCGGAGACAGATTCAGGATCAGCTCTGCCACAGGACTCAAGGATACGCCGGGTTATTATCTGGACATTATCAACACATATGTTGGAGAATTCCACATTCCCCCCAACCAGATGGAAGATATTCTTCCCCAGCATTTATTGCTTTTAAAAACCGTTAAAAAAGCCCTTGAGAATGCCGGGATATCTTCAAGACCCGATACCAACAATCCTGTACGAGATCGAATGGGCTGTGCCATCGGCATTGAATTTGATTACGGTGCAACGGATTTTCGCCTTCGATGGGATATTCACAGGCTTGATAATTCTATCCAGGATCAAATCAGCCCACAACTAACCTTTAGCAGAACCCTGGGTGCTTTAGGTGGTATTGTGGCATCCCGAGTAGCAAGGGAATTTAAGCTTGGGGGACCTTGTTTTACTTTATCCGGCGGAGCTGCCTCGGGCATGAAAGCCATTGAAACTGCGATTCATTCTCTGAGTGCCGATGAGACAGACACCTTTATTTGCGGGTGTGTCGATCTTGCAGGGGATCTTCGGCAAGTTGCCATTAATGCCGGACTAAATGATATCACCTGCAACCGAATACCATCTGAAGGTAGCGCTGCTATTGTGCTCAAACGCCTGGAAACGGCCCAAAAAGATGGAGACACCATTTATGGCATCATTACCGGTGTAAACGGCATGTCAGGGGATGTTATCCATGATGAGTCTTTTAATACTCCTGCTCGATCGGAACAACTCTGCAAAACATCTCTTGAAAAGGTGTTGAGGATATCCAAAACCAAATTATCAGACATCAGACTGTATGAAACAACATTTTTTAACACCTTTGAAAAAACAAAGACCCAACTCAATGGTTTAAAACCCCTCCTTGGTCAGTCACAAGATCTTGCCGGCTGTCATATTTCTTCAACCATGCATGCCATTGGACATACAGGTTGTGCATCCGGATTAATATCAGTCATAAAGACCGCCTTGTGTCTGTATCACCAAAAGCTGCCTGCCAATGACCGGCTTTTACAGGATCTATCGATCAAAAATGATGAAATTTTTTCAAGAATGGACAAAACAGAATTCTGGAAAAAACTGCCTAACAAAAACACACGCAAAGCATGTACAGCAATCACTGGATTTGATGGCTGCGTTGCCCATATTATTCTTGAAGAAGGTCACCACCAAAAGATACCTTTTGACAAAAAGAACGCATCATTATTGCCTGAGACGGTCCCTCGTGAAATTGGGCAGATCATTTCTTTAAAAACAAACCCGCGAGTGATTTCAGACCCAGCCATCCATAGAATACAATCTCACTTATTTGGACATTTTTCCAATTCTTCTACCGCAGATACTGACCCGGGCCCTGACTTGAACTCTGAACCGGCAATGGATCAGGTCATTGCCCCCATAATAGACCCGGCTCTTGTTGCCAAAGGAACCCATGCAACAGCCAGAGCCCATGAAAAATTTTTAGATTTTTCAAGTCAGACCATGCAATTGTATGAAGAGCAGTTTAAAACCCTGGCCCAGCTTGCAGGAACGATTATTCACGACCAGCAATCGCAATCAAGTCAGGAGTTGCAATCAAGTCAGGAGTTGCAATCAAGTCATAATTTACAATCAAACCCGATTTTACCATCAACGGATGATAATTCTCCTCTTGATCAAACTCAAAAAGATAAAATACCTGCTGGTATCCAGCCGTTTTTAGACAGAGACCAATGCCTGGAATATGCCATTGGAAAAGCAGGCAATGTTCTGGGCGAACCATTTGAAATTATAGACACCTATCCTGTCCGGGTAAGACTTCCGGCTGAACCCCTCATGCTGGTGGACAGAATCATGGCCATTGAGGGAGAAATGCTCTCTTTAGGGCCGGGGAGAATCATCACCCAGCATGATGTAAAAAAAGGTGCCTGGTATCTTGATGGAGAAAAAGCACCGGTTTCCATCTCCATTGAAGCAGGACAGGCCGATCTATTTTTATGCGCCTGGCTGGGCATCGACCATGCAATCAAGGGCAGTCGCAAATACAGACTTTTAGATGCCCGTGTAACCTTTCACAGAAGCTTGCCAAATCCCGGAGAAACCATTGAATACCACATAATAATTGATCGGTTTTTAAAACAGGGAGAGGTATACCTGTTCTTTTTTCACTATAAGGGGTATATTAACGGCGAATTATTGATTTCAATGCGGGATGGCTGTGCCGGCTTTTTTACAAATGAAGAGGTAAAAAAATCAGGTGGTATCATTCTAAAAACCCAAGATGCTGTAAATAAGGGCACAGAAAACACTTTAAAAAAAGATGATTCCGCCTCTTTTTTGCCCCTTGTTCCGGTAAAAAATGACATCTTTTCAGATGATAAAATCCAGGCCCTGAGGCAGGGAGACCTTTTCAGCGCTTTTGGCCCGTCTTTTAAAGATCTTGTATTGGGCAGGCATTTAAGACTGCCCGGTGGACGAATGCACCTGATTGACAGGGTACTTGAGTTTAATCCAACGGGCGGGCGTTTTGGCCTTGGTACCATCATTGCCCAGTCAGATATTCATCCGGATGACTGGTTTTTAACCTGCCATTTTATTGATGACAGGGTGATGCCGGGAACATTGATGTATGAGTGCTGTGCCCATACGCTTCGGGTATTTACCCAGAGAATGGGCTGGATAAGTGACCGGAATGATGTCTATTATGATGTTTTACCAGGCAATGAAAGTAATTTAAAATGCCGGGGTCCTGTCACCCCGAAAACACAAAAAGCCAGGTATGAAATAGAAATTAAAGAAATCGGATATGCGCCTGAACCTTATATTATAGCAGATGCGCACATGTTTTCAGATCAATTGAGGATTGTTTTGTATAAAAATATGGGAATGAAACTTGCGGGTGTAACAAAACAGGACCTGCAGTCATTTTGGAGAAATAGATGAAATATTCAAGCGTCTA
This sequence comes from Desulfobacula sp., assembly GCA_021647625.1. Classification (GTDB taxonomy): domain Bacteria; phylum Desulfobacterota; class Desulfobacteria; order Desulfobacterales; family Desulfobacteraceae; genus Desulfobacula. The sequence goes on along the minus strand of JAKIUJ010000069.1, from coordinate 12,061 downwards.
TATTGAATCCTTTGGCTATGAATTGGCCCCAAACGTGGTCACAACAGCAGAACTTGAAGAAAAACTGGCACCATTTATGAAAACCGCAGGACTTGGTGCCAAAATGATAGAAACCCTTACGGGAATAAAACAAAGACGGTATTGGGACAAAGAGCATACACTTGCACAGCATGCTGCTGTCGCCGGGCAAAGGGCTTTGGATGAGGCTGAACTGACACCTGATCAAATCGGTGCCCTTGCTTATTGCGGTGTCTGTTCAGACGGATTTGAGCCTGCTACGGCATGTGCTGTGGCAGATCAATTGAATATCAATGAAGACGCACATATATATGATGTAAAAAATGCCTGTCTTGGGGTTATAACCGGGATGATTCATATCGCCAACGAGATACAGCTTGGCAACATTAAGGCCGGACTTGTGGTCTCATGCGAATCAGCACGTCAGATTGTTGAATCCACTATTAAGGAAATCAATACCCACAAAAACATTGATTTTTTCAAAGATGCTGTTGCCACAATGACCGGTGGCTCAGGAGCTGTTGCCGTGCTGTTGACAGACGGCACCTTTAAGAATGGAAATCACTGCAAACATGCATTAAAAGGCGGTGTGGTAAAAAATGCCATTAAACACCATGGTCTGTGCCATTGGGGATTTGAAGAACACGGCATGCCGACTCACTCTAAAGTGATCATGCGTACAAAGGCCCAGGACGTTCTTGATAATGGTGTCCTACTTGTAAAATCTACATTCGATGCCTTTAAAAAAGAGTTCAACCTTTCCCAGGACCAGCCGGATAAATTTATCGGGCACCAGGTCGGCTTGCTTCATCATCAAAAATTCTACCAGGCATTGGATGTAGATATTAAAAAAGATTTTGCGACATTTCCGTTTCTTGGAAATATCGGAACTGTTTCCCTTCCCATTACCGCTGCCATTGCAGATGAAAGAGGTTTTTTAACTCCGGGTGATTTTGTTGCCTTTATTGGTGTGGGATCTGGCTTGAACTGTTACATTTTAGGTGTTGAATGGTAGAAAGAATAATTAACAAAACCCTGACCTCAACAAAAGGATTTGAAAACCTTTACCCGTTTGAATCCAAATTTGCAAATATTAACGGGCATGAACTTCATTATGTTGACGAAGGAAAGGGCCGTCCTGTTGTTATGGTTCATGGAAACCCCACATGGTCATTTTACTTTCGAAACATCATAAAAACGGTTTCAAAAAAATCCCGGGCCATTGCATTTGACCATATCGGATGCGGATTTTCCGATAAACCCGATACAAGGTGTTATAATTACACTTTGTCTTCTCGTGTCAAGGATTTAGAGACCTTTATCAATTCGCTTAATCTGGATGAAAAAATTAATCTTATCGTCCATGACTGGGGCGGTATGATCGGCCTTGCATGGGCGGTTGATAACCTTGACCTGGTTGATAAAATAATCATTACCAATACTGCAGGTTTCTTTTTACCCCAAGAAAAAAAGTTTCCCAAACGACTCGGACTCCTTAAATATTTTCGTTTTTTTGCCATTCCCGCCGTGCTTGGATTAAATATCTTTGCCAAGGGTGCTTTATACCTTGCCAGTCAAAAAGGACTATCCAAAGAAGTGAAAAAAGGATTAACCGAGCCTTATAATTCCTGGAAAAACAGAATTGCCACCTTAAAATTTGTACAGGACATACCGATAAGTGATAAAGATCAGAGTTACAAAATTGTTGATCATGTCCAACATCAGCTCAAACGGTTAGACCAATCACGTCTGATGTTTCTTTGGGGGGCAAAAGATTTTGTCTTTGACCTGGCATTTTTAAATGAGTTCAAGCGACGGTTTCCACAAGCCGTCACCCATGTGTTTCATGATGCCGGTCATTATCTATTTGAAGACAAACCAGATGAGACCAGCCAATTGATTGCGAAATTTTTAAACAGGTAAAATACCCATGTTTGACTTTCTAAAAAAAAAGAAAAAAGACAAAGATGCTCCTGAAAAAAAAATCGAAGATAATAAAAAAACAACGACTGAAGAATCTGGTCAAGAATCAGGAAAAGACCCCGGCAAACCGGTAAAACAGAAACGTTTTCCCATAAAGCTGATCCTCACACTACTTCTTGTTTTACTAGCCGTGTGTGTTTCGGCTTTTGTCGTTTATAAATTCTGGTTTTTACCCAAACAATCCGAAGATATGGCACCTGTTTATAAAAAACTTGAGCTTGCACATATCAATTTACCCGATGAAATGCTTGAGTTTTGTTTTGATAACTTCCCGGATCTTTATACTGCTATGCGCCAATTTAACCGGGAAATTGATCTGTTTGAAAAAGAGATTGAAAGAATCGAGCAGATTTCATTAACATACCCGGATCAAAAAAAGATTTCTGAGAAAGAAAAAAAGAGTTGGATAAAAGCAAAAGACACTCTTAAAAAAACCTTTTTAAAGGTTGAAAAACCCGTTAAAGAAACCTATGTTCTATTCCGTGTCAATAAAAAGTCAGGCTTTGTTCAGATTGATGAAAAGCGTAAGGAATTGACGCAGATTGCTCAAAGCGCCCTGGTTCCTGCACAAAAAATGACCAAAAAATTAAAACAAATAGAAGTGGTTCCTGAAGGGTTAATAAAAGGAACACTTTATAAACTGAAAAAGAAATTTTTATGACCGCCTATACAAATATCTCATTTGGCCTGAAACAATCCGCACAAAAACATCCCCATAAACGCGCGGTTGTTTATCCTGCATCAAAAGATAAAAAAGGAAGAGTTCTATACAGTCAGATGACCTTTGCCCAGTTGGACAAGGAATCTGACCGCCTGGCCTTTGGACTTGAAAAAATCGGTATCATCCGGGGGGCAAGAACCATTGTAATGGTGCCACCCGGGTTGGAGTTTTTTGTTCTTATTTTTGCCATGTTCAAGGTGGGGGCTGTGCCCGTTGTCGTGGATCCCGGCATGGGGCTTGATCGAATGCTTTTGTGCCTGGAGCAAGGCCAGCCCAAAGCATTTATCGGCATTGAAAAAGCACATCTGTTAAGAAAACTAAAGCCTAGATTTTTCAGATCTGTTAAACACTGGGTCACCGTGGGGAAAAAATGGTTCTGGGGGGGGCATACACTGGATGAATTAATCATTCCAACCGATGATCCATACCCACAGGCCAAAACAACAAGGGATGAAACCGCCGCCATTGCCTTTACCACCGGCTCAACAGGGCCTGCAAAAGGGGTGGTATACACCCATGGCAATTTTGAGGCCCAGATAAAACAAATTAAAGACCATTGGCAACTTGGCCCGGATGAAATCGATCTGCCAACCTATCCTTTATTTGCTCTTTTTGATCCGCCTCTTGGCATCACTGCCGTTATCCCGGATATGGATCCTACAAAACCTGCGCTTGTGGATCCCACAAAAATTATAGAGGCCGTTGAGAACCATGGTGTGACCATGATGTTTGCATCCCCTGCCCTTCTCAACCGGGTGGGCAAATATGGTAAAAAAAATAATATAAAACTGCCGTCCTTAAGGCGGGTGATTTCAGCGGGTGCACCTGTCAGTCCCGCCAATATCGAACAGTTTTCATCCATGCTGGGTGATCATGCACAGATTCACACCCCCTATGGAGCATCCGAAGCTGTACCCATCATATCCATTGGATCCAATGAAATTCTTGCAGAAACCAAAAAGCTTTCAGAACAGGGATATGGTATGTGTGTCGGCCGTCCCATCTGCAACACCAAAATTAAGTTATTAAAGATCACCGATGATCCCATTACCCAGATCCAGGACAAGCTTGAAGTTCCGGAAAACCAGGTTGGAGAAATTACTGCAAAGGCAGGCCTTGTAACCGAGCGCTATTTTAATAATCGGGAAGCCGACCTGCTTCACAAGATACCTGATCCGGACGGGAAAATATGGCATAGAATGGGAGACCTTGCATGGCGGGATTCAAAAGGACGTTACTGGTTTTGCGGCAGAAAAAGCCATAGAGTAACAACCGGGGATGAAACCATGTTTACCATCCCTGTGGAGGCGATATTCAACAACCATGAAAAGGTGTATAGAAGCGCCCTGGCAGGTGTGGGTCCAAAAGCACGCCAGACACCGGTCATGTTTATTGAACCCTATGAAAAAATATCCAATGAAAAAACCTTTATCCGGGAACTCTTTGCACTTGCGAAATCAAATCCTATCTCATCAAAAATTGAGCATATTTTTATTGAAAAGTCCTTCCCTGTCGATATCAGACACAATTCAAAAATATTTCGAGAAAAGCTGGCGGTTAAAGCCAGAAAATTATTAAAATTTTAATTTATACGGATCAGTCAGGGAGCAAATCATAAAAGTACATCATAGCATCCGAACGGGTGATAATCCCGATAACCTTATCATCCTTTACCACCGGAATTCTGCCGATATCATGCTTGATCATTAATTTTGCAGCTTCAATGGCACTTTTGTCAGGTTCAATAGTGATCACTTTCCGGCTCATAAATGCCTTGATGGGTGCGTCCATTTGTTTGGCTTTTCTAATTTTTTTAAAATCACGCCTGGATACCACCCCGACAATATGCTCATCTTCATCCACAACCGGCATACCCGTGCATCCCATATCCCTTAATATCATTACAACCTCACCCACTTTTGTATCTTGTTCAACCGTAATAACAGGGTAAGACATGATATCGGAAAGCATTACGGAAGAATGCTGATTACCGGCTATCAATTCAACGATCATCTCTTCCACCACAACAGGGTTGGTTGCCTTTAATAACGCAGAACCGGCACCGGGATGCCCACCGCCACCCACACTTCTCATAATCAATCCGATATTAATTTCATCCACACTGCTTCTGCCTATAACCATGCACTTTTCTCGCTCAACATCTCTAAAAATGCCAAAGGCAGCATCCACATTTACAATCTCTCTGTACATCTGAAGGACCATGGCCAGATTCTGGACGCGTCCTTGTATATCCATAACCGAGATACTGACGGAAAATCCTGAGATCTCTTTTCGGGTTGCTTTTTTGATCATATGATACAAAATATCTTTTTGCTTTTTTCCATATGCCTGACGTAAAAAAGTTGAAAGAATATTTAAGTCCGCTTTTCGATCTAATAGAAACCCTGCGGCATATGCATCTTCAGGCAGTGTTGAGGGAAATGTAAGGTTACCTGTGTCTTCATAAAGCCCGATCAAAAAAAGGGTCGCCTGGATTGGCGTGATCAGTTTTCGCCGCTCTTGTATTGCCTGGATCAACATGGTGACGGTGGCACCGGTTTCCCGGATATATTTATTGTCACTTTCCATATCTCCATGGATATGGTGATCCCAGATAATAATTTCCAGATCTTTTTTCTCTTTTAATGTGCTAAGCCCTTCCAGTCGATTCCAGGAATGCGTATCCACAACAATAAGCGTCTCCACATGATCAATATTGATGTCTTTGGGAGAATAGATATTAAACAGATCTTTGTGGATGGATAAAAATGCCTTGAGATTCGCATTAATGGATGTTGGCAACACGGGCTTGGCATCCGGATAAATAACTGTTGCAGCTACCAAGGATGCCAGTGCATCAAAATCTGAGTTTTGGTGAGTGGTTATAATTTTCATAGAATCCTCATATTGGGTTTTAACATATTTGAGTATACCCACATCCTGATTTTATACAATGATTTGTTGCAAGATCATAAGGGTAAATGCATGTAGATTCAACATGATTTTTAATCTTTTAATGATAATGAATGCCTTCTTTCCAGCATCTTTAATCGAGCAACCTATGTGCCAACAGTTAGCAGAATCAAGGACAATAAAACGATCATGAAATTCATTGGTTTTTCGAATTTCAATTTTACAATTATTAAATTGGGATAAAAACATTCGTGTTTCTTGAACGAAGTCGCTGGGTAGCCGATATGATAACAACCTAAAATTAAGAGAATTAGGTGAAGCTGTTTTAATAACTATATTGATTAAGCCCCCGGCTTTGCCGGTGAGACTCCCAAAGTTTGACATTTCCGGGAATATATACGAAAGCCTCCAATAATGTGAATCGCTCAAAGATCACAAGAAAAGGAGGCTTTCGATGAACAATTATAATAAGCTAAACCATACAACATTCAGGGGGGTTATGCTGTTATGACCGCTTTGAGCGGTTCACAATACAAGCCCCCGGCTTTGCCGGAGGTATGGTGACTTGGTGATAAAATCTTGCAGACTTTCCGGTTTTTTTTGATCATGGTCATACTTAAAACAAAAATCGATATAATACCGAAGCCATTTCTTGTAAAAGCCATGTTGCTTTCCAGAAATATTTCTTGTGCATAACTCGGTTTCAAATTTTTTTAATAATAGTTGTGGAATTTGTTTCATTATGATACCTGAAGCTAAGTATATCACTATTAAATTGATGATATACGGTTAGAAAATATAACATCAAGACAAAATTGTCAACCGTCTTGTCCAATATCCCCAGATATACGGACAACCGGTTAATTACTTGTTGGACGAATGCTGACTGCGTCAGCAGGAGAATAATTTCAATGGGTTACAGAATTTTAAACAATCGTTTTCAAAGCATGGATTTTATGACTCAGGGGAGTTTTTTTAGAAATCCCCATATATATAAGGTATAACTCATCCACCGCATCGTCCAACAAAGTAGGATGCTACGGTCAACATATCGAATGAATTATTTTTTTTGCATCTTTAAGCCGCAGATCCTAAACATTGGACAACTAAAAGGATGCTACGGTCAAACCGGATGAAAAGCTGTGGCAAGTATCTATTTTTTTGGCATCCGGTTAGCCGCAGATCCTAAACATTACATTAAGCCTAGTCGGCAGACATAGCAGTTTTAAAGGTCGTGCCAAGATTTAGAGGGGCTTCCCAAAGGCATTTGGCAAGCTCTACCGGAGAGCGGGGGGGAGACTGCAATCATAAACTGTAAGAATCGGACCAGCAGTATTAAATGAAAAAAACTCAAAACAGTCATTCAACATTACCCGGCAAACCGGCATCCAGCCCGACTGTCGGCGATATCTTCAGGGAATACGGCGACCGCTTTAGATCGGAACACCGGCTGCACCCCCGACAGCACAAGGTCATGTATGACATTGAACACTGCCGATGTGGTGAGTTCGGAACCCACTGGGAAATCTGCGATACCTGCGGACATATGGAGAAAGGATATAATTCATGCAGGAACCGTCACTGCCCCGGATGCAATAACATTGCACGGCACCGATGGGTTAAAGCAAGACTGGATGACCTGTTACCGGTATCTTACCACCATTGTGTCTTTACCCTGTCGGATATATTCAATCCCCTGTGCATGTATAATCGGCGCATCATGTATGACCTATTGTTTGAAAGCGCTTCTCAGACCCTTCTGGACTTCGGGCGCGACCCGAAACGCCTGGGCGCACAGATTGGATTTTACGGTATTCTTCATACCTGGGGCGGTAAACTCTGGATGCATCCTCACCTGCACTTCATTGTGACTGCCGGCGGGATTAACGTCAGTGGCGATTGGGTATCCCCTAAATATCACAGCTCCTTTCTTTTCCCGGTCCTGGCGCTTTCGTCCGTGTTCCGGGCCAAGTTTCTTGAAAAACTGAAGAAAGCTCACCGCAAGGGAAAGCTGAACTTCCCTGCGGATATCAGCTTTCTTGAAGATTATTTCTCTTTTGAGCAATGGCTGTACCATGCTGTTCCAAAAGACTGGGTAGTCTATTCCAAGCCGCCCTTTGCAGGACCTGAAGAAGTGGTAAAATATATCGGACGATACACGCACCGTGCCGCCATCAGCAACAACCGGATCATTTCAGTGGAAAATGACATCGTGGAGTTCTGGTTTAAAAACACCCGGAAGGATTCTATCTGGGAAATAACCACTTTACCTGTCATGGAATTCATGAAACGATTCCTGGATCATGTGTTGCCCAAGCATTTTCACCGCATCCGGTATTATGGATTCCTGGCCAATGGAAAGGCCGGAGCAAACATTACAAAGATCCGACAGGATCTTGCAGTAACGGCCAGCCAGAACTCACAGACAATCCAGGAGGAAGGTATTGCCTGTCCCAAATGCGATGAGGGCCACATGATCACCATCCTTGTTTTTGACGGGTATGGGAATATCCTGTCGGACAATGTACCCGATGATATGGATGAAGCCGAACTGGAAGGGATTCTGGTGAATTCAACATGAGGTGTATGATTTTATCGATCTTAAAACCTGGAGTTGTGGTTTTACCGGAGTGTTGCGGCCAATCCACGGAATTGAGACCATTTTGAATATTTTCTCTGAAATTTTTCATTGGAATAACCGGTAAAAAAGGATACTGATTCATATGTTAGCTGAAAAACTACCCCAATGTACCCCTGATCCCGAAAATAAAATCAAGGCTTCGGCTACTTTACACCAAGGGAATAACTGCGGTGGTTCTAACCCGGTTAATGTAACAATAAGTTCGAACGGTCCTGTGCTGGCATTTTTTTGGTTATGTGGTAGCCGCTCAACTTAACGTTTCCAAAAAAAAAATGGGATTTACAAAAATCATGATTTTGTGTGTACAATTTCCAACAAAAAATCGAAAGATGAAAAAAGTTAACTGGAATACAGGGCTACTACTTTTGGATTTTACTGATTTTATAGACTTTCGTTAATTTAAGGATATCACATGGGATATTTAGACTCGCTAATTAAATACCAACAACATTCAAAATATACAAAGATTTCAATCGAGGCCAATCTTATGGGGCCACTTTTTGAATCATTCGATGATAACGAGATACTGTCTAAAATTCAGAATTTGAAACAGTCAATAAATCGCAACAAGGGATTTTTAAAATCAAATTTATTACATAAAAAAGAAAAACAAATTTTAATAGAAAGTATAGCTTGCTATAAAGAATTATCCAAAAGGAGATTAGGGGAATTTCCTTACGATGAACAGGTTGTCGCCGGCATAGCACTGCTCGAAGGGATAATTGTGGATATGCCTAATGGGGAGGGGAAAACACTCGCCGGTGCTATGGCTGCTTTTTTAACCCATCTAACAAATAGTGGACATATTCATATCGTAACTGCAAATGATTATTTAGCACAAAGAGATGCAACATGGATGGGAGTTTTGTATCATTCTCTGGGTATGACAGTGGGTATTTTGAAAGATACTGAATGTTTATCGTCCAGTTTTGAGACCGATGATTTCCAATTAAATCCCTGTTCAACAATACAAGCATATGATTGCGATGTACTATATGGCTCTGCAAATAAATTCATATTCAACTACTTAAGAAATAATTTAAAATTTGATCTTAAGGAAATTATTAATATAAATTTTGAAACAGTAATTATCGATGAGATTGATAGCGTTTTAATTGACGAGGCTAGAACACCCTGTATAATTACGGAAGAAAGTGAATCAGATAATAAAAAATTTTTGCTGGCCAGCCAATTAGTTTGTGATATTTTGAAAAAAAATGAAGATTACTTTATAGACCATGAGAAAAAGAATGTAGATATTAATCAATCAGGGATATTAAAGGTTGAACATTTTCTCCAAGTTCCTAATATTTATGATTACAGGTTGCTAGAAGATAAAACTCTTCGCGGATTCATACCCACTTTGGAAAAGACCCTTGAAGCCTATTATTTTTACAGTGAAAATATTGACTATTTTATTGAAAATGGAGTAGTGGTAATAATTGACGAATTAACCGGTAGGCCACGTTACAATTCTACATTCTCAAATGGACTACACCAATCGATAGAGGTAAAGCATAGTTTACCTCCTTCTCCTGAAACACTTACAATTGCAAAAATTACTTTTCAAAAATATTTTCAGAAGTATAGAAAATTGTCCGGTATGTCAGGTACAGCTGCATATGATGAAACTGAATACAGCCAGATATATGGAAAGGATGTAATACATATTCCATCTAGATTTGCCAAATTACGGATAGAAAAGAATGATCTCATATTTAGAACTCAAGAAGCATTGTTCAATTCTATAGTTAAATTAATTCAGGATATTAATAGACAGGGTCAACCAATATTGATCGGAACTATAACCGTAGATGCAGCTGAGAAATTGGCGAACCGATTAAAATCAATCAATATTCTTTATGAATTATTACATGCAAAAAACCATAAAAGGGAAGCTGAAATTTTAAAAAATGCAGGAAAAATGGGCGCTGTTACATTAACTGCGAAAATGGCTGGGCGTGGAACAGATATTAAAATTGAAAAGGAAGCTGAAGAGAAAGGAGGCCTTTTTGTTTTGGGTATTGGAAGACAGGAATCTAGGCGTATTGATGAACAGCTAAAGGGTCGCACAGCAAGGCATGGGAAATCTGGCGAGGCACAATTTGCTCTTTCATTAGAGGATGAACTACTTCTGATATTTGGGGGCAAAACAATTGGAAACATCATTGAAAAGATTGGATTAGATGACAGTGAGGCTTTGGACCATAAATTTATTAGCAAGGCAATTAACAAGGCACAAGGTAAAGTTGAAAAACATAATTTTTTAATTAGAAAAACTCTTTATGATTATGACGACATACTAGATAAACATCGTGAAGGAATCTATGAACTAAGAAAGGCTGTTCAAACCCAAAAAAATGACTTTGACTGCCTGCAAATCATCATTCAAAATATAATTTCCAAAAAATTGAATCTTCTTGACAAGAAATTAAATACAATTCAGTTTGAGAAATTTATCAAAGAACTTGAACAGCTCATTAATAAAGAAATACTAAATCCCTTTATGGATAAGAGAACGCTTTCGAAAAAAGAAATCTCTGTCTGGGCAGAGAATGTCTTGATTGCAAATATTAAAAGGAAAAAACAGGAACTCACTAATGATGATTTCCCAATGTTATTCCAGCATATCGCACTCTCTGTAATCAGAAAATATTGGTCAAAACACCTGCTGAACCTTGACACACTAAAATCAAAAACATCTATGAACATATACAGAAAAATGGATTTCATAGATTGGTATCTTATTGAAAGCAACAAATTATATGATAACCTTATTGGTACTATTGAGGAAGTCTGTTTGGAGTTACTGTTACGTATACGCATAAAAGTACCAGAAAAAACCTCTTTGAAAGAAAATTAAACCTTTTTAGAATTATTAATATTGATAGGAGGAAAACTTTGTGGCCAAGTATTCGAGAAGAACACTTAATTAAAAAATTGATATTCCCTTTATTACATGGGATAGTCGATAAAAAATATTGGTTTCAAATCGCTAGTATATGCTTTTGGTGTACAATATACATATTGGGAGTACAATATTTACATATACCGTTTGCAAATAAAAATATCGCTTTTCAAGTCGTCCAAGACTGGTGGTTACTGAGCCTGATTGATGCTTTTTTTACTGGATCTGGATTAAAAAATAACAGTATCTTTTCGTTAGGTGTTCTATCAAGCTTCATTGTCTTTTATCGAATCGCGCTCAATGGAAATCATTTAATTAATAAAAGAATTACCAAATTTGAACTGGTATTTCTTGTTTTTATTTCTCTCCTTTTCACTGTTTGGTGTCTCAGGAATGGGATAGTCACATTAGGTTTCCAGTGTATAGTAAGTACCTTTTTTTGTATTATGATAGGAAATATTCTTTGTAGGTATATTTCACTGAAATTATTAGATTTGGAGTTTTCTTTGGGTAACCTTTTCGGGCTATTAGTCCTTTACCAGATAATATTACTAAATTATTATAGTTCCACCAATTTTAAATCATTTATTTTATTGGGAATACTATGCTTATTGATTGTTTTTCATTTAATAATAACAAACAAAAAAAACCAGTCAAACGTTTGGAATATTTCCGGTAAAGAGGTCGAACAGAGTTCGTTTTCTTTTCCTTTCATTGGTGAGAAAATTTTTACTAATTTAATTTATGGAGCAGTGTTTTATTCAATACTAATTTATTCTTTTATTTCGTTTTTCGGTATAAATAACCTACTACCTGACAATACAGTTTCTATCGTAGGTATAATTGTTTTGGTAATAAGTGTACTATTTGTTCTGTT